>JAEUNU010000108.1 GCA_016789125.1 Zoogloea sp.
GAGATGATCACGTCCTTGGAGCGGTCCTTGATCTTCACGTAGCCGTCCGGATGCAGCACGGCCAGGTCGCCGGTGTGGAACCAGCCGCCGGCAAAGGCTTCCTCGGTGGCCTTCACGTTCTTGAGGTAGCCCTTCATCACCAGATTGCCGCGGAACATGATCTCGCCCATGGTCTCGCCGTCGGCGGGCACGGGTTCCATGGTCTGCGGGTCGAGCACCGTGATGGCTTCCTGCATGTGGTAGCGCACCCCCTGGCGGCCGTTGCGCTCGGCGCGCTGGGCGATGGGCAGTTCATTCCATTCCGGGTGCTTGGCACAGACGGAAGCCGGGCCGTAGGTTTCGGTCAGGCCATACACATGGGTGATGTCGAAGCCGATGCGCTCCATGCCTTCAATGATGGCGGCCGGGGGTGCGGCGCCGGCGATGAGGGCCGACACCTTGTGCTCGATGCCGGCGCGCAGGCCTTCGGCGGCGTTGATGAGCATGCCGTGCACGATGGGGGCGCCACAGAAATGGCTCACCTTGTGCTCGCGGATCAGTTCGTAGATCAGGGCCACGTCCACCTTGCGCAGGCACACGTTGACGCCGGCGTTGGCGGCCAGGGTCCAGGCGAAGCACCAGCCGTTGCAGTGGAAGAGGGGCAGGGTCCAGAGATAGACCGCGTGCTGGGGCATGCCCCAGCTGATGATGTTGGAGGCCGAATTGAGGTAGGCGCCGCGGTGGTGGAAGACCACGCCCTTGGGGTTGCCGGTGGTGCCCGAGGTGTAATTGAGGGCAATCGCATCCCACTCGTCGGCGGGCAGGGACCACTTGAACTCCGGGTCGGCCTTGGCCAGGAAGTCTTCGTACTCGATTTCACCGAGGCAGGTGGTGCCCGGGTACTCCGCATCCAGGGCATCGATGACCAGGGGCTTGGGGCCTTCGAGCAGTTCCAGTGCGGGGCCGACGATGGCGGCGAACTCGGGGTCGGTGATCAGCACCTTGGCCTCGCCATGGCTGAGCATGAAGGCGATGGCCTCCGGGTCGAGGCGGGTATTGAGGGTGTTGAGCACGGCGCCCGTCATGGGCACGCCGAAGTGGGCTTCGACCATGGCCGGCACATTGGGCAGCATCACCGCCACGGTGTCGCCCCGGCCGATGCCGCGGGCCGCCAGCGCGCTGGCCAGGCGGCGGCAGCGGGCGTAGGTCTCGCGCCAGGTGAAACGGCGGGCGCCATGGATGACCGAGGGGCGCGTCGGGTAGATCTGAGCGGTGCGCTCAAGAAAGGACAGCGGCGAGAGCGGGACGTGGTTGGCGGCACACTGGTCCAGCCCGTGGTCGTACGGGTTGTTCGACACCTTCTTCTCCTCCTGGATTTTGACGCCACTACTTTGTTGAGGCGGTGGCTCTGGGGCCTTCCCCTTTGAGGCGTCCGTGACGGACTGCCGGGGATCGGGGCGAAGATTCGCAGACAAAGTTGTCGGAACTTTCGTGGAAATGTACTGAATCTTGTCGAACCCCTTCGGGCCACCGGGCAGTGGCTAGAATCAGCAACGGAAAATGCGTCAGCGGAGCGGCGATGAACGGGCAACAACAAACGGCAAGCGGGGAAATCGGGGCGTCAGCCCTGTCCTCCGAACGGCGCTACCAGGAAATGCTGGGCGCCGGGCTGGATCTGCTCGACCAGGGCGTCACCGTGTTCGACGCCGACCTGCGCATGGTGGCGTGGAACACGGCCTTCCTGTGCCTGCTGGATTTTCCCGAGGGGTTGGCCCGGCCGGGCGTGTCCTTCGAAGACTTCATCCGCTTCAATGCCGAACGCGGTGATTACGGCCCCGGGGAGGTCGTGCAGCAGGTGGCCGAGCGGGTGGCCCGGGCGAGGAGCTTCCAGCCCCACGTCACCGAGCGCGTCCGCCCCAACGGCCGCATTCTCTCGATCCGCGGCTTTCCGTTGCCGCACCAGGGTTTCATCACGGTTTACACCGATATCACCGATCAGCGCCGGGCGGCCGATCAGATTGCGCGCCACCAGGCCGAGCTCGAAGAGCACATCGAATCCCGCACCGAAGCCCTGATTCGCGCCAACGAAGAGCTGACGGCGGCCATTGAAAGCAACAAGGCCATCACCCAGGCCCTGCGCCGCAGCGAGCAGCGCCTGCGCGAGATCACCGACACGATCCCCGCGGCCATTGCCTACTTCGATCGGGACTGGACTTACCGCTATGCCAACAAGGGCTACGCCGAGTGGTTCGGCTGGTCAGCCGACCAGGTGGAGGGGCGCAAGATCCAGGAAGTGGTCGGGCAGGAGGTTTTCGAGGTAGTGCAGGCCCATGTCGCCCGGTCTCTCGCCGGGGAGCGGATCACCTACGAATACCAGCTCACCGGCCGCGATGGCAACCCGGCCCGCGCCCGCAGCACCCTGGTGCCCGACATCGCCCCCGACGGCACCGTGCTCGGCTGCTACGTGCACTCGGTGGACGTCACCGAGCAACGCCGCACCCAGGCTGCCCTGGCCCAGGCCCAGAAGATGGAAGCCATCGGCCAGCTCACCGGCGGCCTTGCCCACGATTTCAACAACATGCTCACGGTGGTCATCGGCAACCTGGTCGCCCTCAAGGAGAACCACCCCGACGACCCTCTCACCGAGAACTTCGTCGAGCCGGCCATGCACGCCGCCAATCGGGGCGCCGAGTTGATCCGCCGCCTGCTTGGCTTCGCCCGGCGCCAGCCCCTTGAACCCAGGCCGATAGAGGTCAATGAGCTGATCCTGGGCATGTCCAAGCTGATCCGCCGCTCCCTGCCCAGCACCATCGCCGTCAGCACGGCCAGCCGCGAGCCCTGCCTGGTGGCCATGGTGGATGCCCACCAGCTCGAGAACGCCCTGCTCAACCTCGCCCTCAACGCCCGTGACGCCATGCCCAACGGCGGTGAGCTGCGTATCGAATCCTCCCTCGAACACCTCAACATCCACGCCGCGGCCGATCTTGAAGTGCCCCCCGGCGATTACGTGCAGATCGCCGTCACCGACAACGGCATGGGCATGGATGGCAGCACCCTGGCGCGGGTCTTCGAGCCCTTCTTCACCACCAAGCAGTTCGGCATGGGCAGCGGCCTGGGCATGTCGATGGTGTATGGCTTCACCAAGCAGTCGGGTGGCGGCGTGCGCATCCGCAGCCGCCAGGCCCGCGGCACCACGGTGGCCCTGCTGCTGCCGCGCATCGAGGAAGCCGAAACCCAGGCCAGCCTGCCCGCCGGGCGCCACGTGGCCGCCGCCGACCTGGCCGGCAAGCTGGTGCTGCTGGCCGAGGACGACGCCGACGTGCGCAGCGTGGTGCGCATGCAGCTCGCCGAGCTGGGCTGCGCGGTGGTCGAGGCCGAGAACGGCTCCGAGGCCGCCGACATGGTCGAGAACATCCCGGCCATCGCCCTCGTCATCTCCGACGTGGTGATGCCCGGCGCCATGGACGGCCGCGCCCTCGCCCGCTTCGTGCGGCGCTTCCGCCCCGAGCTGCCGATGGTGCTGATGAGCGGCTTCGCAGAATCCGAGTTCCACCCCGGCGGGCTAGGCCCCGACCACGACCTGCCCCTGCTGGCCAAGCCCTTCTCGCGGGACAAGCTGCTGGCCGCCCTCAGCCCCTTGCGCAGCTAAGCCTCACGCCCACCCCATGCCGCCCACCCGCCTCCCCGAACTCATCTACGTCGTCGAAGACGAGCTGGCGATCGCCCGCATCATCGGCGACACCCTCGAGAAATTCGGCTATCGGCACGAAGTCTTCCGCACCGCGGAGGCCTTCTTCCACGGCCTGCGCCACCGGGTGCCCGACCTGGTGATCCTCGACCTGGGCCTGCCCGACATGGACGGCATGACGGTGCTCCAGCAGATGCGCGGCAAGCACAGCTGCGGGCTGCTCATCGTCACCGGGCGCAGCGACACCCACGACCGGGTGATGGGCCTCGAGCTGGGCGCCGACGACTATGTGGTCAAGCCCTTCGAGCCGCGCGAGCTGATCGCCCGGGTGCGCAGCATCCTGCGCCGCTACCCCGGCCAGGTGATGCTGCCCGCCGACCCGGCCCAGCGGGTAGCCGAGTTTGCCGGCTGGCGCTTCGCTCCCGGCAGCAACACCCTCACCAGCCCTTCAGGCCAGGAAGAAACCCTCAGCACCGCCGAAGCCCAGCTGCTGTCGGTGCTGCTGGCACACCCCAACCACATCCTCACCCGCGAGCAGCTGCTCGGCGGCCGCGACGTCTCGGCCCTCGACCGCAGCATCGACCTGCGCGTCTCCCGCCTGCGCCGCCGCTTCGAGGAAGACCCCCAGCACGCCAAGCTCATCAAGACCGTCTACGGCGCCGGCTACCTGCTCGCTGCAACCGTCACCTGGTCCTGAGCCCCACAACGCACGGCGGATTTCCCTCGAAGGGAAGACGGGTCGGGTCAGAGCGAGGACGCGTCAGGTCTAAACAGACACGGGTCAGGTCCAAGCCGACTCCAGTCGGGTCCAGGTAGACATGGGTCAGGTTCAACCCGACCCGGGTCAGCTCCGGGCGAACTCGAGTCAGGTTCAAGCCGACTCCGGTCAGGTCCAACTGAGGACGAGTCAGCTCTGACCCGACACGAGCCAGGTTGGCGTGAGGCGGAGTCAGCTCCGACCAGACCCGAGTCAGCGCCGACCAGACCCGGGCCAGATCCGCCCGCCCCTCCCCGCCGCCCCCCGCAGCCTGTATAGTCCGCCCCCAAAATCCCCCACCAAAGACACCCACCCAAGGTTCGGGGTGTGCAGGAGGCGTAGCGAGCGACCCGAGGTCGCAACGCGGAGCGGAGACGTACTAAAGTACGTCGAGCACCACAGTTGCGAGATCGGGCCGCGCAGTAGCCTCCTGCACGCCCCCGCGCAAAAAGATGCAGAAGAGTTATACCGCCGATTCGATCACCGTCCTCAAGGGCCTCGAGCCCGTCAAGCAGCGGCCGGGCATGTACACCCGCACCGAAAACCCGCTGCACGTCATCCAGGAAGTCATCGACAACGCCGCCGACGAGGCAATGGCCGGCTTCTGCCGCAAGATCGCCGTCACGCTCCACGCCGACGGCTCGGTGAGCGTGGGCGACGACGGCCGCGGCATCCCGGTCGAGATCCACCCGGTCGAGGGCGTGTCCACCGTCGAGGTGGTGTTTACCCGCCTGCACGCCGGCGGCAAGTTCAACAAGACCGACGAAGACTCGGCCTACCGCTTCTCCGGTGGCCTCCACGGCGTCGGCGTGTCGGTGACCAACGCCCTGTCCCACCGCCTCGAGGTCGAGGTGGTGCGCGACGGCGGGCGCCACCGCCTGGTGTTCTCGGGCGGCGACGTGATCGAGCCCCTCGCCCGCATCGGCGACGCCCCCAAGAAGGCCAGCGGCACCACCGTGCGCGCCTGGCCTGACGCCAGATACTTCGATGCCGCCGAGCTGCCCCGGGCCGAGCTCGAACGCCTGCTCCGCTCCAAGGCCGTGCTGATGCCCGGCCTCGAGGTCAGCCTCGCCATCGAAGGCGGCGACACCCGCGTGTGGCACTTCGAGCACGGCATGCGCGGCTATCTGTCCGAGGCCCTGCCCGACGAGCCGCTGATCCCGCTCTTCGCAGGCGAAAAATACGCCGCCAAGGGCGACGACAACTTCGCTGCCGGCGAAGGCGCCGCCTGGGCGGTGGCGTGGACGCTGGAAGGCTCGCCGGTGCGCGAGTCCTACGTCAACCTCATCCCCACCCCCGCCGGCGGCACCCACGAGGCCGGCCTGCGGGACGGCATCTTCACCGCCCTCAAGAACTTCATCGACCACCACGCGCTGCTCCCCAAGGGCGTCAAGCTCACCGCCGACGACGCCTTCGGGCGCGCCTCCTTCCTGCTCTCGGCGCGGGTTCTCGACCCGAGCTTCCAGGGCCAGACCAAGGAGCGCCTCAACAGCCGCGACGCGGTGCAGCTGGTGTCGCGGATGGTGCGCGACCCCTTCGAGCTGTGGCTCAACGAGCACGTGGACTACGGCAAGAAGCTCGCCGAGCTGGCCATCAAGGCCGCCCAGGCCCGCGCCCGCGCCGCCCAGAAGGTCGAGAAGCGCAAGTCGTCGGGGGTGGCGGTGCTGCCGGGCAAGCTCTCGGATTGCGAGTCGGAGGACATCGAGCTCAACGAGCTCTTCCTGGTCGAGGGCGACTCGGCCGGCGGCAGCGCCAAGATGGCCCGCGACAAGGACACCCAGGCCATCCTGCCGCTCCGCGGCAAGGTGCAGAACGCCTGGGAGGTCGACCGCGAACGCCTCTTCGCCAACGCCGAGATCCACGACATCGCGGTGGCGCTGGGCGTCGACCCGCACCCGGCCGGCAGCGACGCCGACCTGTCCCAGCTGCGCTACGGCAAGGTCATCATCATGTCGGACGCCGACGTGGACGGCTCCCACATCCAGACCCTGCTGCTCACCCTGTTCTTCCGCCACTTCCCCAAGCTCATCGAGAACGGGCACATCTACGTCGCCCAGCCGCCGCTGTACCGCCTCGATGTGCCCGCCTCCGGCAAGAAGCGCCCGCCGCGGCGCCTGTATGCGCTGGACGACCAGGAGCTGGCCAGTCTGCGTGACCGCCTGGTCCACGAAGGCGTCAAGGCCGAGCACATCGAGGTGGGCCGCTTCAAGGGCCTCGGCGAAATGAACCCCGAGCAGCTGCGCGAGACCACCATGGACCCGGCGACCCGCCGGGTGCTGCCGGTGCATGTGCGCCCCGAGGCCTTCGACGAGACCCTCAAGATGTTCACCCTGCTGATGGGCAAGGGCGAAGCCTCCGGCCGCCGGGCCTGGATGGAAGAAAAGGGCGATTCCGTCGAAGCCGACGTTTGACCTGGCGCAAACCCGCGCCAGAACTGTGTAAAACCCTGATTGCCCCGCCACGCCCGTTTGCAAGAATGGGCTCGCGACCCTGGGAGCGGCAGCCCTGCCCATCCCAGGGCCGCGAAGCAGGTCGACGTCCGACCGCGCGGCAGATCCCGTGCAGCAGCCAAAGCGATTTCATCGCCCCGTAGCACTGCCTCATCCGCCTCGCCGACCGGGCCCGCACCTGCGCATCCCCAACAAAAAGCGAGGTAATCATGAACTCCCTACAGCGCCATCTGGGATGGGCGGCCGTCGCCATCCTGGGGGCCGGCGCCCTCGGCGTCGTCGCCCTCAACCGTGGCGAAAGCATCAACGCCCTGTGGCTGGTGGTCGCGGCCGTCTGCGTCTATCTCATCGCCTACCGCTACTACAGCCTCTTCATCGCCGACAAGGTGATGGAGCTCGACCCCACCCGGATGACCCCGGCCCATCGCCACAACGACGGGCTCGACTACGTCCCCACCAACAAATACGTGCTGTTCGGCCACCACTTTGCCGCCATCGCCGGCGCCGGCCCGCTGGTCGGCCCGGTGCTCGCGGCCCAGATGGGCTACCTGCCGGGCATGCTGTGGATCCTCGCCGGGGTGGTGTTTGCCGGCGCGGTGCAGGATTTCATGATCCTGTTCATCTCCACCCGCCGCGACGGCCGCTCCCTGGGCGACCTGATCAAGTCCGAGCTCGGCCCCATCCCCGGGGTGATCGCGCTGTTCGGCACCTTCATGATCATGGTCATCATCCTGGCGGTGCTGGCGCTGATCGTCGTGAAGGCCCTGGCCGAGTCGCCGTGGGGCATGTTCACGGTGGCCGCCACCATCCCCATCGCGATCCTGATGGGCGTCTATAGCCGCTACATCCGCCCGGGCCGCATCGGCGAGATGTCGATCATCGGCTTCGTGCTGCTGATGGCCTCGATCATCTACGGCGGCGACATCGCCGCCAGCGAAACCTGGGGGCCGCTGTTCACCTTCGACGGCAAGCAGCTCACCTGGCTCCTGATCGGCTACGGCTTCATCGCCTCGGTGCTGCCGGTGTGGCTGCTGCTGGCGCCCCGCGACTACCTGTCCACCTTCCTCAAGATCGGCACCATCGTCGGCCTCGCGATCGGCATCGCCATCGTCGCGCCGACGCTGCAGATGCCGGCCTTCACCAAGTTCATCGACGGCACCGGCCCGGTGTGGTCGGGCAGCCTGTTCCCCTTCCTGTTCATCACCATCGCCTGCGGCGCCGTGTCCGGCTTTCATGCGCTGATCTCCTCCGGCACCACGCCCAAGCTCCTCGACAACGAGAAGCACGCCCGCATGATCGGCTACGGCGGCATGCTGATGGAATCCTTCGTGGCGATGATGGCCCTGGTGGCCGCCTCGGTGATCGAGCCGGGCGTGTACTTTGCGATGAACAGCCCGGCCGCGGTGATCGGCAAGACCGCCGAGAGCGCCGCCCTGGCGATCTCCCAGTGGGGCTTCGTGGTGACGCCCGAGATGCTGCTGCAAACCGCCCAGGACGTGGGCGAGAAGACCATCATCTCCCGCGCCGGCGGCGCCCCGACCCTGGCCGTCGGGATGGCCCACATCCTCTCCAGCGCCCTCGGCGGCAAGGCGATGATGGCCTTCTGGTACCACTTCGCGATCCTCTTCGAGGCGCTCTTCATCCTGACTGCGGTGGACGCCGGCACCCGCGCCGGGCGCTTCATGCTGCAGGACCTGCTCGGCACCTTCGTGCCCTCGATGCGCAAGATGGACTCCATCTTCGCCAGCCTGGTGGCCACCGGCCTGTGCGTGGCGGCCTGGGGCTATTTCCTGTACCAGGGCGTGGTCGACCCGCTGGGCGGCATCAACACCCTGTGGCCGCTGTTCGGCATCGCCAACCAGATGCTCGCCGGCGTCGCGCTGACCCTCGCCACCGTGGTGCTGTTCAAGATGAAGCGCCAGCGCTTCGCCTGGGTCACCGTGGTGCCCACCCTCTGGCTGCTGCTGTGCACCCTCACCGCCGGCTGGCAGAAGGTCTTCCACGACAACCCGAAGATCGGCTTCCTGGCCAACGCCAACAAGTACCAGGCCGCCCTCGACAAGGGCGAGCTGCTGGCCCCGGCCAAGTCGATGGAGCAGATGCACCAGATCATCACCAACAACTATGTGGACGCGGCCCTCTCGGCGCTCTTCATCCTGCTGGTGCTGAGCATCCTGGCCTACGCCATCCCGGCCTGCCGGCGCGCCCTCTCCAACAACAAGCCGACCACGCTCGAAACCCCCTTCGAGCCGATGCCGGCGGGCCACTGAGGCGGCGCAGGTGTTCTCCGACCTCGCCCGCGTCGGCAAGTACCTCGGCCAGGCCGCCCGCCTGATGGTGGGCATGCCCGACTACGACGGCTACGTGCAGCACATGCGCCTCAACCACCCGGACCAGCCGGTGATGAGCTACGAAGCCTTCTTCCGGGAACGCCAGGAGGCCCGCTACGGCGGCGGCGACGGCCGCCCCGGGCGCTGTTGCTGAGGCCCTGCAAACCCCGACCGGCCGGGAGGCCGCCCCTGTGGCAGACTCCCGGCCGGTTTCCCATTCATCACGAGCCATGACCAACCCCCTCGCCCTCCCCCGCCCTCCGATCCGCGCCACCCTCCTCACCGGCTTCCTGGGTGCCGGCAAGACGACCCTCCTCAACCGCTACCTCGCCACCCAGCCGGCCCGGCGCGTCGCGGTGCTCGAGAACGAGTTCGGCGCGGTGGGCATCGACGGCGGCCTGATCGCCGGCTCAAACGCCGTCGAGGTGGTCGAGCTCGCCAACGGCTGCATCTGCTGCAGCGTGCGGGGCGAGCTCTCCAACGCCCTCACCGACCTCGCCGACCGGCGCGACCGGGGCGAGCTCGACTTCGACCAGCTGGTCATCGAGACCACCGGCCTCGCCGACCCGGCCCCGGTGGCCCAGGCCTTCTTCGTGGACGAAGGCGTGCGCGAACGCTACGAGCTCGACGGCATCCTGGCCGTCGTCGACGCCCTCCACGCCGACCGCCAGCTCGATGAAAACCGCGTCGCCGCCGCCCAGATCGGCTTTGCCGACCGGGTGCTGCTGACCAAGACCGAGGGCCTCGCCGCCGACACCCTGGCCGCCCTCGCGGCCCGCCTCGCCCGCATCAACCTGCGCGTGCCGATCGCCCCGGTGCCGAGCGATCCGGCCGAGCTCGCCGCGCTGTTCGCCCTGGATGCATTCGTGCTCTCCGACGTGATCGAGCAGAGCCCGGGCTTCCTCACCAGGGAGAGCCCCAGCGGCCTCACCCGCGGCGGCGGCACGGTGCGCAGCTTCGTCCGCCACGACGACGACATCGCCTCGCTGGTGCTGCACCACCCGGGCGAGGTGGACGTGGGCCTGATGGGCAGCTTCGTGGAAGAGCTGCTGCTGAAGAACGGCAACGACATGCTGCGCTACAAGGGCATCCTGGCCGTGCGCAGCGAAGCGCGCCGGTTGGTGTTCCAGGGCGTGCACCGCGTCACCGGCTTCGACTACGGCCGCGAGTGGGCGGATGGCGAGGCACGCGAGACCACCATCGTGATCATCGGCCGCCGCCTCGACGAAGACGCCATCCGCGCCGGCTTCCGGCTGGCCTGCCGCTAGCCGCAAACCTCCCGCGACACCCGCCGGAGGCCTCGCGCGTCGCCCGCAGCCCCTCCAGCCCCCATCGGCAGCCGGCGCCCCCTCGTCGGCTGTGGTATTTTTGCGCCCTGTTTTTTCGAGCCCCTCCGGCAGCGCCGCTGCCCACACCATGAACGACACCCCGGATCTCTTCGATTCCCTCCCGCCGGAGACCGCCGGCGCCGGCGAGCCGCCCGCGCCGCCGCCCACCCAGCTCGCCGCCAGCGACGACGCCCTGCCCCTCGACCAATATGCCGAGCGGGCCTACCTCGCCTACGCGATGAGCGTGGTCAAGGCCCGCGCCCTGCCCCAGGTCGAGGACGGCATGAAGCCGGTGCAGCGCCGCATCCTCTTCGCGATGAACGAGATGCGCCTCGCCCCGGGCAGCAAGCACGTCAAGTCGGCCCGCGTGGTCGGCGACGTGATCGGCAAGTACCACCCCCACGGCGACAGCAGCGTGTACGACGCGATGGTGCGGGTGGCCCAGGATTTCTCGCTGCGCTACCCGCTGGTGGACGGCCAGGGCAACTTCGGCTCCCGCGACGGCGACTCGGCCGCCGCGATGCGTTACACCGAATGCCGCCTCACCCCCATCGCCGAGCTGCTGCTCTCCGAGATCGACCGGGGCACCGTGGATTTCCGCCCCAACTACGACGGCGCCTTCGAGGAGCCCCAGCTGCTGCCGGCCCGCCTGCCCTTCGTGCTGCTCAACGGCGCCTCGGGCATCGCCGTGGGCATGGCCACCGAGATCCCGTCCCACAACCTGCGCGAAGTGGCCGCCGCGGCCATCCACGCCATCGAGAACCCGGCCGCCGGCGTGGCCGAGCTGCTCGGCCACATCAAGGGCCCCGACTACCCGGGCGGCGGCCAGCTCATCTCGCCGGCCGCCGACATCCGCCAGGCCTACGAAACCGGCCGCGGCAGCCTCAAGCTGCGCGCCCGCTGGGTGATCGAAGACCTCGCCCGCGGCCAGTGGCAGCTGGTGGTCACCGAGCTGCCGCCGGGCGTGTCGGCCCAGAAGGTGCTGTTCGAGATCGAAACCCTCACCAACCCCCAGCCCAAGACCGGCAAGAAGTCGATCGACGCCGACCAGGCCCAGCTCAAGGCCCTGATGCTCGCCGCCCTCGACCGGGTGCGCGACGAGTCGGGCAAGGACGCGCCGGTGCGCCTGGTGTTCGAGCCCAAGAGCCGCAACCAGGACATCGCCGAGTTCGCCAACCTGCTGCTCTCCCACACCAGCCTCGAGACGTCCGCGTCGATCAACCTGGTGATGATCGGCCTCGACGGCCGGCCCGGGCAGAAGAACCTCGCCGACATCCTCCACGAGTGGGGCCGCTTCCGCATCGGCACCGTGCGCCGCCGCAGCGCCCACCGCCTGGGCCAGGTGAACGAGCGCATCCACATCCTCGAAGGCCGGCACATCGTCTTCCTCAACATCGACGAGGTGATCCGCATCATCCGCGAGTCCGACGAGCCCAAGCCGGCGCTGATGGCCCGCTTCGCGCTCTCCGACCGCCAGGCCGAGGACATCCTCGAGATCCGCCTGCGCCAGCTGGCCCGCCTTGAAGGCATCAAGATCGAGCGCGAGCTCGCCGAGCTGCGCACCGAGAAGTCCGAGCTCGAAGCCCTGCTCGGCGACGAGGGCAAGCTCAAGAAGCTGGTGATCAAGGAGATCCGCGCCGACGCCACCAAATACGGCGACGAGCGCCGGACCCTGGTCGAAGAAGCCGCCCGCGCCGGCATCACCCAGACCGTGCTCGACGAGGCGGTCACCGTGATCGTCTCCGAAAAGGGCTGGGTGCGCTGCCGCAGCGGACACGGGGTCGACCTCGCCAACCTCGCCTTCAAGGACGGCGACCGCCTCGGCGCGGCCTTCGAGTGCCGCAGCGTGGATGCCCTGGTGGCCCTCACCGATGGCGGCCGCGCCCTCACGGTGGCGGTGTCCACGCTGCCCGACGGGCGCGGCAACGGCGCGCCGCTGGCCTCGCTGGTCGAGCTGCCGAGCGGCGCCAAGGTCGCCCACGTGCTCGCCGGCAAGGCCGAGCGCCGCGTGCTGCTGGCCACCAGCGACGGCTACGGCTTCGTCTGCAACCTGGGCGACATGACCGCCACCAAGCGCGCCGGCAAGCAGTTCATGAGCGTCGACCCGGGAGCCCGCATCCTGGCGCCGGTGCTCTTCGACGCCGCCGAGGGCCAGCACCTGGCGGCCCTGTCGTCGGCCGGCAAGCTGCTGATCTTCACCCTCGACCAGATGAAGGCGCTCTCCGGCGGCGGCCGCGGCACCGTCATCATGGGCCTCGACGAGGGTGAGACCCTGGCCGCCGCCTGCGTCGCCCAGGGCAGCCTCACGCTGCTGTGCAACACCCGCGGCGGCAAGCCCGTGGAGACCTCACTCAGCGCCCGCGACTGGGAAGCGTGGCTCGGCAAGCGCGCCCGCAAGGGCAAGCCCGCCCCCGGCCGCTCCCAGGCCAACGGCCTGCGCGGCAGCTGACGGCCGGCTGAAGGGCCGAGGCCCACGCCCGGGTGGCGGCCGTCTCAGCGGCGTCGGGGGCACGCCCTCCGGCGCCACCCCGGCCCGGCTCAGACCGAATACGCCCACCGCCCCCGGCGATCGCCCTGATCGACGCGCCGGGCGCGGCCACCACCGCGCCCGACCGCTCCGACATTTCATCGACTGGTGGCCTGCCGCCGTGAACTACCCCACATTTCTCGGCATCGAGCGCGAGTTTCAGCTTCACCCGTGCCCCTCGCTGCCGTTAACGGGCTGTCCGAAAAAGGGCCCCCGGCGAACGCCCATGGCCGCGCCGTCCCCTCCGAAACCCAGGCAACCCGATGAAACTCCAGCTCACCGACCGCAACCTGCAGCGCTACCACCTCACCGGCACCCTGGTCGTGGTGGTCGTGCTCGCCCTTGCGCTGGCCGGAAGCTTCCTGTGGATCGGCCTGACCGAGCATCGCCAGATCACCCAACGCTTCGAGCAGGCCCAGCAGAAGCGCATCCACGAGCGCCTGCAAGCCGAGATGGACGCGGCCCTCGGTTATCTGGATTTCCTGCAGGTCCGCACCGAGGCCGCCTTGCGCGAGGCGCTGCGGGCGCGGGTCACGACGGCCTTCCAGATCGCCCATGCCATCCACGAGCGCGAGCACGGCCGCCACCCGGAGGCCGAGGTCAAGCGGCTGATCCTCGAGACGCTGCGCCCGCAACGCTTCTTCGACGAGCGCGGCTACTTCTTCGTGCGTGACCTTAAGGGTATCGCCCTGCTGCAGCCCCTGAGCCCGGAGCTCGAGAACACCTCCCTGTGGGACAACCACGACGACACCGGCCACTACATCACCCGGGGCCTCGTCGAAGCTGCCCTGCGCAGTGACGAAGGCGGCTTCTCGGCCTACCGCTGGTATCCCCCCGACAACCGCCAGGAGATGTCGGACAAGCTCGCCTACACGCGGCTCTTCAAGCCCTACGGCTGGGTGATCGGCACCGGCGACTACCTCGACCAGTGGCACACCGCCCGGCTCAAGGAGGGTATCGAACGCCTGCGGGCGTGGCGCTTCGGGGACACCGGGCGCTTCGAGGTGCTCGGCCTCGACGGCACCCTGCTGCTGCAGCACGCCTCGGGCGGCGACGAGGGCAAGGATTACCGCCAGCTCGGCACGCCGGAAGAGCAGGCGATCCGCGGCCGCATGATCGCGCTGGCCCGCCAAGGCGGCGGCGTGCTGGAATACCCCTGGCGCCAGCCCGGCAGCGATGTCGTCGACACCCGCAGCGCCCTCGTGCAGCGCTTCGCCCCGTGGAACATCGTGCTCGTCGCCACCCTCTCGAGCCGCGAGATCCAGGCCGCGATCGACGTCGAGCGCGCCACTGCCTGGGCCTCCCTGTCGTCACGCCTGCCTTACGCGGGCCTCGTCGCGGTGCTGGCGATCCTCGGGGCGATCCTCGCCTCGGTGCTGTTCTCCCGCTGGATGATCGGGCTGCTGCAGGGCTACAAGCGCGACCTCGACGCCCACACGCTGGCCCTCGAACAGAAGGCCGGCGAGCTGCTCCTCGCCGGCCACGTCTTCGAGAGCAGCAAGGAGGGCATCCTCATCACCGACGCCGAGAGCCGCATCCTGGCGGTCAACCCCGCCTTCACCGAGATCAGCGGCTACCGGGCCGAGGATGTCGTCGGCAAGCAGCCCGACCTGCTCGCCTCCGGCAAGCACGAGCCCGAGTTCTACCGCGACATGTGGCGGACCATCCGCGAGACCGGCAGCTGGAGCGGCGAGATCTGGAACCAGCGGCGCGACGGCAGCATCTTCCCGGAACTCCTGCAGATCACCACGGTGCGCTCGGCGAGCGGCGAGGTGCTGCACTACGTGGGCACCTTCCTCGACCTGACCGAGCGCAAGGAGGCCGAGGACCGCATCCGCCAGCTGGCCGAGTTCGACCCGCTCACCGGGCTGCCCAACCGCAGCCTGCTGGGCGACCGGATGGCCCAGGCGATGGCCCGCGCCGAGCGGGAGAACCGCCGCGTCGCGGCCCTCGTCCTCGACCTCGACCGCTTCAAGACCATCAACGACTCCCTCGGCCATGCCATCGGCGACCAGCTGCTAAAGGGCGTGGCCACCCGTCTGCGCGACCTGGTGCGCCACAGCGACACGGTGAGCCGGCTCGGCGGCGACGAGTTCGTCGTCGTCCTCACCGGGCTCGAGCACCCGGCCCAGGCCCTGCCCGCCGCCCGCAAGATCCTCGAAGCGCTGGCCGCACCCTTTCAGCTCGGCGAGCATGAGCTGCTGATCACGCCGAGCATCGGCATCGCCCTCTACCCCGACAACGCCGGCGACCCGGAGACCCTGCTGAAGCACGCCGAGGCGGCCATGTATCACGCCAAGAACCAGGGCCGCAACACCTTCCAGTTCTTCACCCCGGAGTTCAACCACTGGGCCACCGACCGCCTGCGCACCGAGAACGGCCTGCGCCACGCCCTGGCGCGGAGCGAGCTGCTGCTCCACTTCCAGCCCCAGGTCGACCTCGCCACCCGCAGCATCGTGGGCTGCGAGGCCCTGCTGCGCTGGCAGCCGGCCGACAGCGAGATGGTGATGCCCGACCGCTTCATCCCGGTGGCCGAGGAAACCGGGCTGATCGTGCCGATCGGCAACTGGGTGCTGGAGCAGGCCTGCGGGCAGCTCGCCCGCTGGGACGCCGAGGGCGCGGCGCCGATCCGCATGGCGGTGAACGTGGCGGTGCCCCAGCTGCGCCAGCCCGGCTTTGTCGATGGCGTCCGGCGGGCCCTGCAGCGGGCCGGCCTGGCCCCCGAGCGGCTCGAGATCGAGGTCACCGAGAGCGTCCTCCTCGACACGGACGAGCGCATCAGCCAGACCCTCGAAGGCCTGCTCGCGCTGGGCACCAAGCTGTCCCTCGACGACTTCGGCACCGGCTACGCGAGTCTCTCCTACCTGCGCAACTTCCGCTTCAACGTGCTGAAGATCGACCGCTCCTTCGTCAGCGAGCTGCACCACAACGAGGCCGACATCAAGCTGATCCGGGCCATCATCAGCATCGCCCGCGACCTGTCCCTGCAGACGGTGGCCGAAGGCGTCGAGTCGGAGGTGCAGCTCGAGATCCTGCAGGAGCTGGGCTGCACCCTCGGCCAGGGCTACCACTTCTCGCGCCCCGTGCCTGCCGCCCGGATGGGCGAACTGCTGCACGGTTCGAAGCAGGCCTAGTCCGGCCCGGGGCAAAGCCTCAGGCCGGCGTTGCCGGCACGCCGTCGATGGGCAGCGTGACGACGAACTCGCTGCCCTTGCCCTCTTCCGAGCGCACCCGGACCTCGCCGCCCATCAGCCCGACGAGCTCGTGGACCAGCGCGAGCCCGAGCCCGGTGCCCTGGTGCCGGCGGGTCAGGAAGTTGTCCACCTGCCGGAAGCGCTCGAAGACGTGGGGCAGCATCTCGGCCGGGATGCCGCAGCCGGTGTCGCGCACCGCGACCTCGAGCTGTGCACCGCGACGGGCGACGTGGAGCACGACTTCGCCCGCATCGGTGAACTTGATCGCATTGCTCAGCAGGTTGTTGAAGACCTGGGCCACCCGGGTCGGGTCGCAGACCAGCGTGTCGGGCAGGCCGTCGTCGAAGCGCAGCACCAGGCTCACGCCCTTGCTGGCCGCCGGTGGATGGTAGGTGCGCACGATGCGCTCGAAGAGCGGCTGCAGGGCTTCGCGGGACGATTGCAGCGCCATCTTGCCGGACTCGATGCGCGCCAGGTCGAGGATGGAATTGACCAGCTCGAGGAGGTGCTGGCTGCTCTCGTGGATGATGCTGGCGAACTCCCGGTTCTCGCCCTCGCAGCCCTCCGTCAGCAGCTCGGCGTAACCCATGATGCCGTTGAGGGGCGTGCGCAGCTCGTGGGACATGGACGCCAGGAAGGCCGACTTCATGCGGTTGGCCGACTCCGCCCGCCACTGGCTCTCGCGCAGATCCTGGGAGATGCGGTACTGGCGGCCCAGCAGGTGGACGGTGTAGGCCCCGAAGACCACCACCACCAGGCTCACCCCCAGCACGTAGATCAGGTAGCCCCGCCGGCGGGCCACGAAGGGTGCGAGGGCCTCCTTCTCCTCCACGCCCACGGCAACGGTGAGGGGGTATTCCTTGAGGGTGCGGTAGCTGTAGAAGCGCCTGACGCCGTCGGCGCTGCTCACCGAGCGGTAGCTGCCGCTGGCCGCCTTCGCCATCTCCTTCATGAGCTGGCTCGAAGACAGGTCCTGCCCCACCGCGTCGTCGTCGCCGGCGCGGCGGGCGCGCACGATGCCGTCGGCACCGACCAGCGAGACCACGCCGCCACGGCCCAGGTCGACCCCGCGGTAGAAATCGGAGAAATAGAACGGGTCCACCGAGATCACCACCACCCCGCCGAAGCTCCCGTCGGGCTTGTTGATGCGCCGGGTCATCTGGATCGACCACTTGCCCGAGGCCCGCCCGAGCACCGGCTTGCTGACGAAGAGCTGGCCGCTGTCCACCTCCCGGTGCACGCGGAAATGCTCCCGGTCGGAAAGATCAACCCGCTGGTGGTTGGGCAGGTTGCTCTTGATGTAGATGCCGTTCTCGTCGATGACCCCCAGCTGGTTGAAGAGGCCGCTGATGATCATGCCCTCGCGCACGTACTCGGCGATGTCCACCCTGTCGCCGTAGCGCTCGTACTGGTGCTTGAGGAACAGCACGGTCTGGTCGACGCTCTTGATGGTGCGGACGCTGTGCTCCTCGAAGGCGCGGGCGAGATTGAGGGTCTCGGTGTTGATTGAGCGGATCACCACCTCCTCCTCGGCCTGGGCCTTCAGCAGCACCGCCGCCCACAGGAGGCCGAGCACCAGCAGGGTGAGGGAGACGATGGGCAGGAACAGGCGCCAGCGCCCGGGCTGCGGCTCCGGGGCGGCGCTGGCGAAGGTGTCGGGGGAGACGGGGAAGGTGCTCATGGGGGCGATCGACGCGTTCAAGTTACTCGGCCCGTTAACGTCACCCGCGCCGCAGACTTTCGCCCGCCGGGCCCGAAACGCAAAAAGGGCGGATGGCCCGCCTGCGAGCCCCCGCCCTGCCCCGGCGCTGCCGGAGGATTACTTCTTGAGCAGCGTGTCGAGGGCCTCGACCATCATGTCGATCTCGGCCTCGCTCACGTTGAGGGCCGGCATGAAGCGCAGCAGGTTGGGCCGCGGCGCGTTGAGCAGCAGGCCGTGGGGCGCCATCGTGAGGGCAGCCTGCACGATGGCCGGGCCGCGCTCGTCGTCGAGGATCAGGGCCCGCAGCAGGCCCGAGCCGCGCTCGCCGCGCAGGCCGTGGCGCACGCTGAGCTCGAGGAGGCGCTTCTGCAGGTATTCGCCGCGGGCGCGCACGCCCTCGAGGAAGCCCGGCGCGATGAGGGTCTTCATCACCGCCACGCCAACCGCCGTCATCAGCGGGTTGCCGTTGTAGGTGCCGCCCTGGTCGCCGGCCTGGAAGCAGCACACCGCCTCGCGGGCCAGCAGCGCCGCCAGCGGCACGCCACCGCCGATGCCCTTGCCGAGGGTCATGATGTCGGGCTCGACCTCCGAGTGCTCGTAGGCGAACAGCGTGCCGGTGCGGCCCATGCCGGCCTGCACCTCATCGACGATCAGGAGCACGTTATGCTCGCGGGTGAGCTTGCGCAGCGCCTGCATGAAGCCCGCGTCGGCCGGGATCACGCCACCCTCGCCCTGCACCGGCTCCAGCATCACCGCCACGGTCTTGTCGGTGATCAGTGCCTCGACCGACGCGATGTCGTTGAGGTGCGCCTTGGGGAAACCCGGCACCTGGGGTGCGTACAGCGTGTCCCAGCCCGGCTTGCCGGAGGCCGACATGGTGGCCAGGGTGCGGCCGTGGAAGGAGTGATCGAAGGTGATGATTTCAAAGGCGCCACCCTTGTTCACCTTGCCCCACTTGCGGGCCAGCTTGATGGCGCCCTCGTTGGCCTCGGCGCCGGTGTTGGCGAAGAACACCCGGTCGAACACCGAGTTGGCGGTGAGCAGGCCGGCGAGCTCGACCATCGGGCCGTTGTAGAAGGCCGGGCTGGGGTTGAGCAGGGTGCTCGCCTGCTTCACCAGCGCGTCGCGGATCTGCGGCGGGCAGTGGCCGAGGCAATTGACGGCCCAGCCCTGGATGAAGTCGAGGTAGCGCTTGCCCTGGTGGTCGTACAGCCACGCCCCCTCGCCGCGCTCGAAGACGAGGTCCGGGCGGTTGGTGATGTACATGAGGGAATCGGTATCAAAATCGCCGTAACGCATGGGGGGCTCCAGAATTCACGAATGCAAGAGTATACGGCCTCAAGGCGGCTTGACGACAGGGAAGATCGGCCTTCGATGCGCCCTGCGCCGCCATCGGCCAGGGCCGATGATGCGCCGCCCGGATGACAGCCATGCGGGCCGCGGCGTTGTATCCTCGCGCTCCTGTCTGCAACGCCGAGGATATCGCCATGACCCGCTACCTGTTTGCCCCACCCGCCCCCGCCTGGCTGCCGATCCAGGGCAGTGATGCCCGCTTCCCGGTGGGACGCATCTTCTGCGTGGGCCGCAACTACCACGCCCACGCCATCGAGATGGGCGCCCCGGTGGACAAGGCCAGCATGCAGCCCTTCTACTTCATCAAGGACGCCGGCTCCCTCGTGGAGTCCGGCGCCAGCCTCCCCTACCCGCCCGGCACCCGCGACTACCAGCACGAGATGGAGCTGGTGGTGGCGATCGGTGCCAGCGGCTTTCGCGTCGCCGAGGCCGACGCGCCGAGCCTCGTGTGGGGCTACGCCTGTGGCCTCGACATGACCCGCCGCGACCTGCAGCGCGTCGCCCGCGAAGCCGGCAAGCCGTGGGATCTGGCCAAGAACTTCGAGGGCGCCGCGGTGCTCTCCGGGATCGTCCCGAAGGCCGGGGCCGATGTGCTGCAGTCGGGCGCCATCACGCTGCAGGTGAACGGCCTCACCCGGCAGAGCGGCAATCTGGCGCAGCTCATCTGGAGCATCCCGGAGCTCATCGCCGACCTCTCGCGCTTTTACCACCTGCAGCCGGGCGACCTGATCTTCACCGGCACCCCGGAAGGCGTCAGCGCCGTCGTGCCAGGCGACCGGCTCACCGGCCGCATCGAGGGCGTGGGCGAGATCACCCTCACGATCGGCGAAGCCGAATAGGCAACAAAACCTGACACTCCCTGACAGGTTCCCACACGGCCGTGGATTCCTTTTTCACCCGAGTGAACTCCTTCTTCACTCGGGTGAACTCTTTCTTCACCCCGATGAATTCCTTCTTCACCCGGGTGAACTCTTTCTTCACCCCGGTGAATTCCTTCTTCACCCGGGTGAATTCCTTCTTCACCTGGGTGAACTCTTTCTTCGCCCCGGTGAATTCCTTCTACACCGCCGTGCAATCCTCCTACATGGCTTTGCACTCCTCCTCCACGCGCATGTTTCCCGATCCAGTCCGTTCGGGATGGATGCCATCGCTGCCCCGCCCGACCATGGAATGTCGATTTACGCTGCGAGAATCCGACCTACAGGGTATCGCCTATCCGCCGGTCGCCCCACCCGCCGCGTTCCCCTCCACCACCTCGGCCCGCAGCCGGTTGCGCCAGGTCAGCAGAAAACCCACGAAGCCAGCCAGCAGCACCCCCTCCAGCAGCAGGGTGTAACGCGCCCCCAGCCAGGCCGCAACGACGCCGGCGACGAGGCCGCCGAGGGCGTCGAAGCCAAAGCGGGTGGATGAGAAGAAGGACACCACGCGGCCGCGCAGGGCCTCCGGCGCCATCGCCTGCAGCAGCATGTTGATCGCCACATTGACGGTGGAGATGCCGAAGCCGACGCCCGCCATCGCCACCAGCGCCAGGGGCATCCAGCCGGCCAGCGCGAAGGCCGCCACCGACACCGCGCTGATGGCACAGCCCACCACCACCGTGCCGGCAAGCCCCGCATGGCCGCGCTGGTGGGCCAGGAACACCGTGCCCAGGAAGGCACCGCAGCCCGCCGCACCCCAGATCACCCCGAGGGTGCCGGCGTCGCCGCCGAAGATGTCCCGGGCGAACACCGGCAGCAGCACCGCGTAGGCCGACGCGGTGAGGTTGACCATCGCCAGGGTGAGGATCAGGGTGCGCACCGGCCAGGTGTGGCGCACGTAGGCCACCCCCTCCTTGAACACTTCGCCCATCGAGCCGCTGGCCCGCGCGGGCGGGCGGCTCTCGATGCGCAGCAGGCCGATCACCAGGGCCACGAAGGAGAGGCCGTTGATCGCAAAGCACAGGGCCTCGGAGGTCAGCCCGAGCAGCAGGCCCGCCAGCGGCGGCCCGACGAAGCGGCTGGCGTTGAAGAGCATGGCGTTGAGGGCCAGGGCGTTGGGGAGGTCCTCGATGCGCCCGACGAAGCTGTTGATGAGCGACTGGCGCAGGGGCGTGTCGAAGCTGTTGAGGACGCCCAGGGCGAGGGACATGGCGATGATCAGCCCGGTGCCGATCAGGCCCGTCCAGGTGAGGACGGCCAGCACGAAGGCCTGCAGCGCCAGCAGCGCCTGCACGCCGATGAGCCACTTCTTCTTGTCCTGGCGGTCGATCCAGGCGCCGGCCAGCGGCCCCACCACCAGCTGCGGGATGAGCGCGCAGAAGGCCGTCACCCCCAGGAGCGCCGACGAGCCGGTGAGCCGATAGACCAGCCACGAAAGGGACACCTGCTGGATCCACGAGCCCAGGATGGACACTGCCTGCCCGGCAAAATAGAAGCGGAAGTTGCGGTGGGCGAGCGCCCGCAGGGAGGCAGGCAGGCGCGAGGGGGAGCGGGTCATCGGGGGTTTCCTGGGCACAAGGCGGGTCAAAGCAGAAAAGCAAAAAGCCAGTCAGCGTTTCACTGACTGGCCTTTGTCACCTCATCGCGCCCCGCAGGCGGCGCGGGCCGCCACGGCGCACGGGGAGCGGATTACAGCGGCAGGATCATCTTGAACCACAGCTTGTCGCCCTGGAAGCGGTTCTCGACCATCGTCTCGTGCTGCCACTGGGCGATGAACATCGAACCGTTCTTGGCGCTGTACTTGACGCTGGGGCCGAAGGCGAAGACCTGGCCCTTGCGGCCGGAGGAGATCACGCCCGGAATCGAGGGCACGGTGGTGCCGTTGAACTTGTCGTCGGTCAGCTGCTTGAGGTAGTAGCCGCTGATGCCGAAGGCCCATTCGCCGACGTGCTTGCCGACGAGGTAGTCCATGTGGAACTCGTCACCGGACTGGTACTTGCCGTTCTGGCCGAGGAACACCGAGTCGTTGTTCTTGGACTTGATGTTGTACATGAACTTGCCGGAAACCTCCCAGCCACCCTTGGGCAGCCAGGTAATCGCATACAGCGGCTCGTAGCTGTAGTAGTTGGCGCCGATGCTGGTACGCGGGTCGTTCTGGTCGTAGGCACCGGTGGGCAGGTTGATGTCGATACCGAAGGCCGAGTGCAGCTCGGGGCTGTGGTGCCAGGCCAGCACGAAGGGGTCGATGGTGATGTCGCCGATGCCGAACTTGCTGGCGCCGCCAGCGGTGCCCGGCAGGTTGCTGACGCCCTGGCTGACGATCGGCAGGATCGCATGCACGCCCCAGTTGGCGCCGAGGATCTTGGTGTTGGTGATGTGCACCACGCGCAGGGCGTCGAACACCGCGTCGGCCCGCGGCGTGGTGTTGTTGGTGGCGGGATGCTTCACCTTGTCACCGCCGCCATCAACGAGCTTGCCGCCGTAGTAGCCGAAGTAGTTGATGAAATAGGTGCCCGGCGGCGGCAGTGCGCCGGCGTACCAGTTCTCGGCACCGTTCGGGTACTGGTCGCCGCCTTCCTTGGCCTGGGCGGCACCGGCGGCCAGGAACAGGCCGCCAACGAGCAATGCAATGGCTGATTTCTTCATGTGTTTCCCCTCCTGCGGATGAAAATGGATTTTTGTTCTACTGCGCTACAACCGGCGCGGCCTGCCCAGCAAGTGGCGGGCCGCACGCGTGGTGTTCAGCGGCCGATGCTCTTGGCCGTCTTGCCGCCGATGCCCCAGTTGGTCTTGGGCACTTCGGTGATCCACACCCGGGTCTTGTCGAGCGAGGTGCCGAGGGCGGTGACGAAGGCCTGGCTGACCCGCTCGATGACGGCGGCCTTCTGCTCCTCGCTGCGGCCTTCCATCATGAACATCTGGGCGAAGGGCGCGTTGGCGTCGTCGAGGGCCTCGACCGGCTCGCCGCCGATGCCGTAGTCGGCCTTGGGCAGCTCGCGCAGCCACACGCGGATGTTCGGCATCGGCGCGCCCACAGAGTCGTGCACGGCCTGGGTGATCTCCCTGATCAGCACGCGCTTCTGGTCGGCGCTATGGCCTTCGGTGATATGAACCTGCGCAAACGGCATGTCGCTCTCCCTTGTCGTCAAAAAAGGCGGGGCACCGCAGTGCCCCGCCGATTGCCTTAAGCCATCAGGCCACGAGCCTTGGCCATCGTGATGGCCGTGTCTTCGATCATGTCTTCCTGGCCACCGACCATGCCGCGACGGCCGAGCTCGACGAGGATGTCACGGGCCGGCACGCCGTATTTGGCGGAGGCGCGCTTGGCGAACAGCAGGAAGGAGCCGTACACGCCGGCGTAGCCCAGCGTGAGCGCGTCGCGGTCGATGCGGATCGGGAAGTCCATCATCGGGACGACCAGGTCTTCGGCCACGTCGGTGATCTTGGCCACATCCACGCCGGTCTCGATGCCCATCAGCGAGCACACCGCGATCAGCACTTCCATCGGGGTGTTGCCGGCACCGGCGCCCAGGCCGGCGGCGGCGGCGTCGATGCGGGTGGCGCCCACTTCGATCGCGGCGATGCTGTTGGCGACGCCCATGGCCAGGTTGTGGTGGCCGTGGAAGCCGAGCTCGGTCTCGGGCTTGAGCACGGCACGCACGGCGGCCAGGCGGGCCTTCACGCCGTCGGGCAGCAGGTGACCGGCCGAGTCGGTGACGTAGATGCAGTTGGCGCCGTAGCCTTCCATCAGCTTGGCCTGCTTGACCAGCCCTTCGGGGCTGTTCATGTGGCTCATCATCAGGAAGCCGACGGTGTCCATGTCCATCTTGCGGGCCATCGTGATGTGCTGTTCGGACACATCGGCCTCGGTGCAGTGGGTGGCCACGCGGATGGTGTTGACGCCCAGCTCGCGGGCCATCTTGAGGTGGTCGACGGTGCCGATGCCGGGCAGCAGCAGCGCGGAAACCTTGGCCTGCTTCATCAGCGGGATGACGGTGGAGAGGTACTCCTCGTCGGTGTGGGCAGGGAAGCCGTAGTTCACCGAGGCGCCGCCGAGGCCGTCGCCGTGGGTGACTTCGATCAGCGGCACGCCGGCTTCGTCGAGGCCGGTGGCGATCTGCTTCATCTGCTCGAGGGACATGAGGTGGCGCTTGGGGTGCATCCCATCGCGCAGGGTCATGTCGTGGACAGTGATTTTCTTGCCTTTGAGTTCCATGTCCGGTTCCTTAAGCAGCAGCAGTGGGTTTCAGGGTCAGGCGGCCGGCGATCATCTCTTCGGCAAACATCTCGGCGGTGCGGGCGCCGGCGGCGGTCATGATGTCGAGGTTGCCGGCATACTTGGGCAGGTAGTCGCCCAGGCCTTCGACTTCCAGGAAGACGGAGACACGGTTGCCGTCGAACACCGGGCCGTTCACCAGGCGGTAGCCCGGCACGTACTTCTGGACTTCCTTGATCATCGCGTGGATGGACTCGGTGATCCTGGCCTGGTCGGGTTCGCCCTCGACGAGGCAATGCACGGTGTCGCGCATGATCAGCGGGGGTTCGGCCGGGTTGATGATGATGATGGCCTTGCCCTTTTCGGCGCCGCCCACCTTCTCGACCGCGCTGGCGGTGGTGCGGGTGAACTCGTCGATGTTCTTGCGGGTGCCCGGGCCGGCCGACTTGGACGACACGGTGGCGACGATCTCGCCATACACCACCTTCTGCACGCGGGACACGGCGGCAACCATCGGGATGGTGGCCTGGCCACCGCAGGTGACCATGTTGACGTTCATCTCGCCCTTGCCGACGTGCTCGAGCAGGTTGACCGGCGGCACGCAGAACGGGCCGATGGCGGCGGGGGTGAGGTCGATCATCAGCACGCCAAGCTCGTTGAGCTTGCGGCTGTTCTCGGCGTGCACATAGGCGCTGGTGGCGTCGAAGGCGATCTGGACGCCATCGGCCAACACGTGGGGCAGCAGGCCATCGACGCCTTCGGCGGTGGTCTTCAGGCCCATCTCGCGGGCGCGCTTGAGGCCGTCGGATTCAGGGTCGATACCGACCATCCACACCGGCTCGAGGACCGGGCTGCGCTGGAGCTTGGCCAGCAGGTCGGTGCCGATGTTGCCGGGACCGATCAGAGCGCATTTGATTTTTTTGCTCATGTCTTGGGGTTCTTCCTTGTGAATCGCTGGGGTTAGACCATGCTGCGGACGACGCCGCCTTCGACCCGGAGGGCTGCGCCGTGGGTAGCCGAGGACAGCGGACTGCAGACATAGGTGACCATTGCAGCCACCTCGGCGGGGTCGATGAGGCGCTTGATGATCGAGGTCGGCCGGGCATCCGCGAAGAAGGCCCGTTCGGCCTCCTCCACGGACAGGCCCTGTTCTTCGGCCAGGCGGGCAAAGAACGTCGCGACACCTTCGGTACGGGTCGGGCCGGGCAATACGGAGTTTACGGTAACGCCGGAGCCCACGCAGGTCTCGGCGATGCCGCGGGCCACGGACAACTGGGCAGACTTGCTCATGCCGTAGTGCACCATCTCGGCCGGCGGGCAGATGCCCGACTCGCTCGAGATGAACACCACGCGGCCCCAGTTGCGCTGCTTCATGGCCGGCAGGTAGTGGCGGGTCAGACGGACACCGCTCATCACATTGGTTTCGAAGAAGTGGAACCACTCTTCGTCGGGGATCTCCTCGAAGGGCTTGGGATCGAAGATTCCCATGTTGTTCACGAGGATGTCCACGTCCGGACAGGCCTTGACGAGTTGCTCGCAGCCCGTCACGGCACCGAGATCCGCCGCCACAGCGCGGATCTTCGCGCCAGGAACCGCCTGCTCGAGACGCTCGAGGGCCGCGGCGACGCCGGCGCGGCCGCGCCCGTTGATGATCACCTCGGCGCCCTCGGCGGCGAGGCTCCGCGCGATGGCGAATCCGATGCCCGAGGTGGAGCCGGTGACGAGGGCACGCTTGCCGCTAAGTTGAAGGTCCATGGCCGTCCTTGTGTCGATGCGGAGCCCGCAGGCTCATTCGGCGCCGATCGCGTCGAGGGCGGCGCGGGCGCAGACTTCGTCCTGCTCTTCGGAGGCGCCCGATACGCCGATGCCGCCGATCAGCTCGCCATTCACCCGCAGCGGCAGGCCGCCGCCGAACACCACCAGGCGCGGGCGCGCAGAGAAGCCGAACTTCATGCCGTCATCGTGGCCGATGAGCTTCATCCAGTCTTTGGTGGAGAAGCCGAAGCCGGCCGCGGTGTAGGCCTTGTCGATGGCGATATCGATGGACTGCACGAAGGCGCCGGGCATGCGCAGGAAACCGGAGAGGTTGCCGCCGCTGTCGGCCACGGCAACGTTGATCTTGACGCCCAGCTCGGCCGCCTTCG
>JAEUNU010000130.1 GCA_016789125.1 Zoogloea sp.
TCGGCCCGAATCCGACCTTCTCCCCTGGATCGCATGATGGAATTCAAGACTCTCGAGGACTACGTGGGGCACACCCCGCTGGTCCGGCTCAAGCGCATCGGCGCGGGGCGCAACAATGTCATCCTCGCCAAGCTGGAGGGCAACAATCCGGCTGGCTCGGTGAAGGATAGGCCGGCCCTGTCGATGATCCTGCGTGCCGAGGCGCGGGGTAGCATCCAGCCCGGCCAGACTCTCATCGAGGCGACCAGCGGCAACACCGGCATCGCGCTGGCGATGGCCGCGGCGATCCGCGGCTACGGAATGATCCTCGTGATGCCCGAGAACCAGAGCATCGAACGCCGCCAGAGCATGCGCGCCTTCGGCGCCGAGCTGGTGCTGACCCCCAAGGAAGGCGGCATGGAGCTCGCCCGCGACGTGGCCGAGCGCCTGCGCGACGAGGGGCGCGGGGTGATCCTCGACCAGTTCGCCAACCCCGACAACCCCCAGGCCCACATCGACGGCACCGGTCCCGAAATCTGGGAGCAGACCGGCGGCACGATCACCCACTTCGTCAGCAGCATGGGCACCACCGGAACCATCATGGGTGTGTCCACCTATCTGAAGGGGCAGAACCCGGCTGTCCAGATCATCGGCTGCCAGCCCGCCGACGGGGCTCAGATCCCCGGCATCCGCAAGTGGCCCGAGGCCTACCTGCCGCGCATCTACGACAAGTCCCGGGTGGACCGCCTGGAGTACGTCTCCCAGGCCGACGCAGAAGAGATGACCCGCCGCCTGGCGCGGGAGGAGGGCATCTTTGCCGGCATCTCGTCGGGTGGCTCGATGTGCGTCGCCCTGCGGCTCGCCGCCGAGCTCGAGAACGCGGTGATCGTCTCCATCGTCTGCGACAGGGGCGACCGCTATCTGTCCACCGGCGTCTTTCCTGCGTGATGCACCGCATGGCCAGCACCCTCGTATTCGACATCGAGACGATCCCTGACGTCGCCGGGATCCGCGCCCTCCACGGCCTGCCCGCCGAACTCGCCGACGAGGAGGTCGCCGAGTTCGCCTTCCAGCAGCGCCGGGCTGCCAACGGCACCGACTTCCTGCCCCACCACCTGCAGCGCGTGGTGACCATCTCGTGCGCTTTCCGGGATGCGAGCCACTTTCGTGTCTTCTCGCTCTCCGAGCCCGAGTGCACAGAAGGCGAGCTGATCCAGCGCTTCTTCGATGGCGTCGAGAAGTTCACCCCGCAGATCGTGTCGTGGAACGGCGGTGGCTTCGACCTGCCGGTGCTCCACTATCGGGGCATGCTCCACGGCGTCACGGCGCCGCGCTACTGGGACCTGGGGGACGGCGACTACAACGACTCCCGGGATTTCAAGTGGAACAACTACATCGGGCGCTATCACACCCGCCACCTCGACCTGATGGACCTGCTGGCCCTCTACCAGCCGCGGGCGAGTGCGCCCCTGGATGATCTGGCCAAGCTGATGGGCTTTCCCGGCAAGCTGGGGATGGACGGCTCGGCGGTCTGGAAGGGCTACCGCGAGGGGCGCATCGGGGAGATCCGTGACTACTGTGAAACCGACGTGGTGAACACTTACCTCGTATTCCTGCGCTTCCAGCTGATGCGCGGGGTCTTTGACCGGGCCCACTACGACACCGAAGTCGCCTTCGTGCGGGAATCCCTGGGTCGCCTTGAGGCGGAGCACTGGCAGCGTTTCCTCGCGGCCTGGCCTGAGGGCGGGCTTTCTTCAAAGTAATTCAAGAAAGCTGTTGACAGTTTCAAGGGCTCGTCTATAATGCGGGCTTCTTAGGCGCGTAGCTCAGCTGGTTAGAGCACCACCTTGACATGGTGGGGGTCGTTGGTTCGAGTCCAATCGCGCCTACCAAACACCTAAGAGGAAAACGCGGATGTTTCGAACTTGCAGCGTTGAAGACTGAGTAAAATCTGGTCTGCTGCAAGGCGTTTTTCGGTAGAGAAAAAAGTGCGGCCTGGCCGCACTTTTTTTTTGCCCTCAAATTTACCGCACGAGTCATCATGCCCAACATCACCTTGCCCGACGGTTCTGTTCGCAGCTTCGAACAGCCAGTGACGATTGCCCAGGTTGCCGCCTCGATTGGCGCCGGTCTGGCCCGTGCCGCGCTAGCCGGCAAGGTCGAGGGGCGTCTCGTCGATACCTCCCATCTCATCGAGAACGACACCTCGCTGGCGATCGTCACTGACAAGGACGCCGATGGCCTCGAGGTCATCCGTCACTCCACGGCGCACCTGCTCGCTTACGCGGTCAAGGAGCTGTTCCCCGAGGCGCAGGTGACGATCGGGCCGGTGATCGAGAACGGCTTTTACTACGATTTCTCTTACAAGCGCCCATTTACGCCCGAAGATCTGGCCAAGATCGAGGCTCGCATGGCCGAGCTCGCCAAGCGCGACATTCCGGTTGAGCGCAGTGTGCTGCCGCGGGACGAGGCTGTGGCCTACTTCAAGTCCATCGGCGAGCACTACAAGGCCGAGATCATCGCCTCCATCCCGCAGGGCGAGGACGTCTCGCTGTATCGTGAGGGCAACTTCACCGATCTGTGCCGGGGGCCTCATGTTCCGTCCACCGGCAAACTGAAGGTCTTCAAGCTGATGAAGGTTGCCGGCGCCTACTGGCGGGGCGACTCGAAGAACGAGATGCTGCAGCGCATCTACGGTACCGCCTGGGCTCGGAAGGAGGATCAGGATGCCTATCTGCACATGCTCGAAGAAGCCGAGAAGCGCGATCACCGCCGCCTCGGCAAGCAGCTCGACCTGTTCCACCTGCAGGAAGAGGCGCCGGGTATGGTGTTCTGGCACCCGAACGGCTGGACCCTCTGGCAGCAGATCGAGCAGTACATGCGCCGCGTGCTCACCGAGGCCGGCTACCAGGAGGTCAGGACACCCCTGGTGATGGACCGCCAGCTGTGGGAGCGTTCCGGCCACTGGGATAACTACCGGGACAACATGTTCACCACCGAGTCGGAGAAGCGCGACTACGCGGTGAAGCCGATGAACTGCCCCGGCCACGTGCAGATCTACAACCACGGCCTGCACTCTTATCGTGATCTGCCGCTGCGCCTCGCCGAGTTCGGCTCCTGCCACCGCAACGAGCCCTCCGGCGCGCTGCACGGCCTGATGCGTGTGCGCGGCTTCGTGCAGGACGATGCGCACATCTTCTGCACCGAAGAGCAGATCGTTGGCGAAGTCACCGCCTTCAACGAGCTGCTGTCTCGCGTCTATCGCGACTTCGGCTTCACCGATGTGGCGGTCAAGCTGTCCTTGCGCCCCGAAAAGCGGGCCGGCAGCGATGAGGTCTGGGATAAGGCTGAGGGTGGCCTGCGCGAGGCGCTGGCGGCTTCTGGCCATCAGTGGGAAGAGCTGCCTGGCGAGGGTGCCTTCTATGGCCCGAAGATCGAATACCACGTCAAGGATGCGCTGGGGCGCTCCTGGCAGTGCGGCACGATGCAGCTCGATTTCGTGCTGCCCGAGCGCCTGGATGCCGAGTATGTGGCCGAGGACAACTCCCGCCGCCGCCCGGTCATGTTGCACCGGGCGATCCTCGGGTCGCTGGAGCGTTTCATCGGCATCCTCATCGAAAACCACGCGGGCGCGCTGCCCATGTGGCTGTCGCCGGTGCAGGCGGTGGTGCTGAATATCTCCGAAGCGCAGGCCGATTATGTGACCGAAGTCGTCAAGACGCTCCGTTCGCGAGGCTTCCGCGTCGAGGCCGATTTGCGCAACGAGAAAATTACTTATAAAATACGCGAACATAGCGTACGAAAGCTGCCCTATCTTCTCGTTGTCGGTGACAAGGAGAAAGCAGCTGAGGTTGTTGCCGTGCGCGCCCGGGGTAATCAAGACCTCGGCCAAATGTCCCTCGAGGAGGTCGTCGAGCGTTGGCAGCGTGAAATTTCCACGTTTGCCGGCACGGCGTGATTTTTTGTTTTTTTGGAGACTTGAACCATAGCTCAGGATAAAAAGCTGCGCATCAACGGCGAAATCAACGCGCCGGAAGTGCGCCTGACGGGTGAGGACGGTGAGCAGGTAGGCATCGTTTCTCTGCGTGCGGCCCTCGAAGCGGCGGAAGAAGCCGGCGTTGATCTCGTTGAGATCGCGCCGATGGCCAAGCCGCCGGTATGCCGCTTGATGGACTTCGGCAAGTACAAGTACGAAGAAGCCAAGCGTGCCCACGAGGCCAAACAGAAGCAGAAGCAGATTCAGGTCAAGGAAGTCAAGCTGCGTCCGGGTACGGACGAGAACGACTACCAGATCAAGCTGCGCAACCTCATCAAGTTCCTGAACGAAGGTGACAAGGCCAAGGTGACGCTCCGCTTCCGCGGTCGCGAGATGGCTCACCAGGAGTTCGGCATGCGCCAGCTCGAGCGGGTCAAGGCCGACCTCGAAGAGATCGGCCAGGTCGAGCAGATGCCGAAGATGGAAGGGCGCCAGATGATCATGGTCATCGCGCCCAAGAAGAAGCACTGATACCCACCGGCGGCCGCGCCGCCGGGGTTTCACAGGATTCCCGGTGTCTGGCGGGCAGCCAGGCGTCGGAATACGGCGGGCAGGATAGCCCGCCGGAAACAAGTGGTGACGGGTTGTTGAAGCGTGTCCGGAAGTCGGATGCCACCCGGGGCCATGTCATAAGCTGGAGTACTTCATGCCCAAGATGAAGACCAAGAGCGGCGCCGCCAAGCGGTTCAAAGTCCGCGCTGGTGGTAGCATCAAGCGTTCGCAGGCGTTCAAGCGCCACATCCTGACCAAGAAGACGACCAAGAGCAAGCGCCAGCTGCGCGGCATGACTGCCGTGCATGCTTCGGACGAAAAGTCCATCCGCGCCATGATGCCCTACGCCTGATTTAGGAGAACGCAATGCCCCGAGTTAAACGCGGTGTAACCGCTCGCGCCCGTCACAAGAAGGTCCTTGATCAAGCCAAGGGCTACCGCGGCCGTCGCAAGAACGTATATCGGATCGCCAAGCAGGCGGTCATGAAAGCCGGCCAGTACGCTTACCGCGACCGTCGTCAGCGCAAGCGTCAGTTCCGTGCCCTGTGGATCGCCCGTATCAACGCCGCTGCGCGTGAAGTCGGTCTGACCTACAGCCGCTTCATGAACGGCCTGAAGAAGGCCTCCATCGAAGTGGATCGCAAGGTGCTGGCCGACCTGGCCGTCTTCGACAAGCCCGCTTTTGCGGCGCTCGCCGAACAAGCCAAGGCCCAGCTCGCTGCGTAAGCTTACGCGGCACAAAAAAAGGAGGCCTGGCCTCCTTTTTTTTGGTCCTGAACACCCGGGATAAAGACTGAAAAATGGATCAACTCGATCAACTCGTGGCGCAAGCCGGCGTCGACTTCGCCGCCGCGGCCGACAGTGCCGCCCTGGAAACCGCCAAGGCCCGCTATCTCGGCAAGGGTGGCTCGCTGACGGAGCTCCTGAAGGGCCTCGGCAAGCTCGACCCCGAAGCGCGCAAGACCGCCGGCGCCGAGATCAACAAGGCCAAGTCCGCCATCGAGGCGCAGCTCAATGCGCGCCGTGACGCGCTGCAGCAGGCGGCCCTCGAAGCCCAGCTCGCCGCCGAGGCGCTGGACGTGACCCTGCCTGGCCGTGGTGCCGGCATCGGTGGCCTGCACCCGGTGGTGCGCACCCTCGAGCGTGTCGAGCAGCTGTTCCGCTCGATCGGCTTCGATGTGGCCGAAGGCCCGGAGATCGAGACCGATTTCTACAATTTCACCGCACTGAACACCCCGGCCAACCACCCGGCGCGTTCGATGCACGACACCTTCTATCTGGAAAACGGCGACAAGGTGCTGCTGCGCACGCACACCAGCCCGGTCCAGATCCGCGCCATGCAGGCCCACGTCGCAGCCTACAAGGATCGCGACACCATGCCCGAGCTGCGCGTGATCGCGCCGGGCCGCGTGTACCGCGTCGACTCCGACGCCACCCACTCGCCCATGTTCCACCAGGTTGAAGGCCTGTGGGTCGGCGAGTCGGTGAGCTTCGCCGACCTGAAGGGCGTGGTGGCCGATTTCCTGCGCAACTTCTTCGAGAGCGACGACCTGCAGGTGCGTTTCCGGCCGTCCTTCTTCCCGTTCACCGAGCCGTCCGCCGAGATCGACGTGGCCTTCATGAGCGGCGCGCTCAAGGGCCGCTGGCTGGAGATCGCTGGTTGCGGAATGATGCACCCCAACGTGCTGCGCTACGGCGGCATCGACCCCGAACGCTATACCGGCTTCGCCTTCGGCATGGGGCCGGACCGGCTGACCATGCTGCGGTATGGCGTCAATGACCTGCGCCTGTTCTTCGAAGGCGATCTTCGTTTCCTCGGTCAATTCAGGTAAGCCATGCAATTCTCAGAACTCTGGTTGCGCAGTTTCGTCAGCCCTGATCTCGATACGGATCAGCTTGGGCATTTGCTCACCATGGCGGGGCTGGAAGTGGAAGAGCAGGACGGCGTGGCCGCCGTGTTCTCCAAGGTCGTCGTCGCGCAGATCGTCGAGGCCGAGAAGCACCCCAACGCCGACAAGCTGCGCGTCTGCAAGGTGGATGCGGGGCAGGGCGAGCTGCTGCAGATCGTCTGCGGCGCCCCCAATGCCGCCGCCGGCATCAAGATCCCCTGCGCGCTGGTCGGCGCCGACCTGGCCGGCTTCGGCATCAAGGCGGCCAAGCTGCGCGGCGTCGAGTCCTTCGGCATGCTGTGCTCCGCCAAGGAGCTGGGCATCTCCGACGAGAGCAGCGGCCTGCTGGTGCTGCCCGAGGACGCGCCCGTGGGCTCCAGCCTGCGGGATTACCTCGCCCTCGACGACACCCTGTTCACCATCAAGCTGACCCCCAACCGCGCCGACTGCCTCAGCCTCACCGGCATCGCCCGCGAAGTGGCCGCCCTCACCGGCAGCCCGCTCAGCCTCGTGGCCTGCGAGCCGGTCGCGGCCGGCCACGGCGACACCCGCGCGATCGTGCTGGATGCGCCGGAAGCCTGCCCGCGCTACTGCGGCCGCATCATCCGCGGCGTCGATGCCAAGGCACCGACCCCCGAGTGGATGAAGCAACGCCTGCTGCGTAGCGGCATCCGTTCGATCAGTGCCCTCGTCGACGTCACCAACTACGTGATGCTCGAGCTCGGCCAGCCGCTGCACGCCTTCGACAACGCCAAGCTTGCCGGCGCAATCCATGTGCGCCTGCCCCAGCCGGGCGAGCAGGTGCTGCTCCTCAACGGCCAGACCATCACCCCGGCCGCCGACACCCTCCTGATCGCCGACGAAGCCCGCGCCCTGGCGCTGGCCGGCATCATGGGTGGCGAAGACAGCGGGATCACCCTCGATACCACCGAGCTCTTCCTCGAGAGCGCCTTCTTCGCCCCCGACGCCATCGCCGGCCGGGCCCGCGCCTACGGTTTCTCGTCGGATGCCTCGTATCGCTTCGAGCGCGGCGTCGACTTCGCGCTCGCCGGCCAGGCCATCGAGCGGGCCACGCGCCTGATCCTCGACATCTGCGGCGGCGAAGCCGGCCCGGTGGTCGAGGCCGTCGCGGCCGACAAGCTGCCCGCCCGCGCGCCGATCCGCCTGCGTGCCAGCCGCGTGCGCCGCGTGCTCGGCATCGACCTCAGCGCCGACGCGGTGGCGGGCATGTTCGAGCGCCTCGACCTGCAGGTCAGCCGCGAAGGCGACGACTTCATCGTCACGCCGCCGTCCTATCGCTTCGACGTGGAGATCGAGGAAGACCTGATCGAAGAGATCGCCCGCATCCACGGCTACGACAACATCCCGAGCCACGCCCCGCGCGGCCCGATCACCATGCTGCCGCGCCCCGAGGCGAAGCGCGACGTGATGTCCCTGCGCCGCCAGGTGGCTGCCCGCGAATACCAGGAAGTCATCAACTTCGCCTTCGTCGAAGAGGCCTGGGAAAGGGACTTCGCCGGCAACACCAACCCGGTGCGCCTCGCCAACCCGATCGCCAGCCAGATGAGCGTGATGCGCTCCTCGCTGATCGGCGGCCTGGTGGCCAACGTGGTCACCAACCGCAAGCGCCAGACCAATCGCGTGCGCGTCTTCGAGATCGGCCGCTGCTTTGCCCACGACGTGGCCGGCCAGCCCGTCGAGGGCTACCACCAGCCGGTGCGCATTGCCGCCCTGGCGGCGGGTTTCGCCAAGCCCGAGCAGTGGGGCGAGGCCAACCGCAACGTCGACTTCTTCGACGTCAAGGCCGACCTCGAGGCGCTGCTCTTCCCGCGCGTCGCCGAGTTCGAGCGGGTCGGCCATCCGGCCCTGCATCCGGGCCGCTCCGCCTGCGTGAAGGTGGACGGCAAGGCCGCCGGCGTCATCGGCGAGCTGCATCCGGTGTGGGTCCAGCGCTACGAGCTGGGCACCGCGCCGGTGCTCTTCGAGCTCGACCTCGACGTGCTCCTCGAAACCGTCACCCCGGCCTACACCGAGCTGTCGCGCTTCCCGGCGGTCACCCGTGACCTGGCCCTGGTGGTCGACCAGCAGGTGGCCTCGGGCGGGCTGCTCGCCGGCCTGCAGGCGGTCGCGCCGGCCATCGTGCAGCGCATCGAGCTGTTCGACCAATACCAGGGCAAGGGCATCGAGCCCAACCGGAAAAGCCTTGCTTTCCGGGTGGTGATGCAAGACACTCAGCGCACCCTCGAAGATGCCGAAGTGGATGCCGCCATGGCTGCCTTGACCCGTCACGCCGAAGAACAGCTCGGCGCCAAGCTGCGAGGTTGATGCGCCATGGGCATGACCCTTACCAAGGCTGAGCTGGCCGACATGCTGTTCGAGCAGGTCGGGCTCAACAAGCGCGAAGCCAAGGACATGGTGGAGTGCTTCTTCGAGGAGATCCGTCTGGCGCTGGAGCGGGGCGATTGCGTCAAGCTCTCGGGCTTCGGCAACTTCCAGTTGCGCGAGAAGCCCCAGCGCCCCGGCCGCAACCCGAAGACGGGCGAAGAAATTCCGATTACAGCCCGGCGCGTGGTGACCTTCCACGCCAGCCAGAAGCTGAAGGCCAATGTGGAGCAACTGAGCGATGTTGCAGAGTGAAACCCCGCCGGCGGCCGAGTTGCCGCCGATTCCCGCCAAGCGCTATTTCACGATCGGCGAAGTCAGCGATCTGTGTGGCGTGAAGCCCCATGTGCTGCGTTACTGGGAGCAGGAATTCACCCAGCTGCGGCCCGTCAAGCGCGGTGGCAACCGGCGTTACTACCAGCACCACGAGGTGCTGCTGATCCGCCGCATCCGCGAACTGCTGTACCAGGACGGCTTCACCATCTCCGGCGCGCGCAACCGGCTCGACGAGCTCGCCTCGCGCAAGCGCGAGGACGCCGAGGAATCCATCGGCCTGCGCGAGCAGCTCGCGTCGGTGCGTTCCGAGATCAAGTCCATCCTGCAGATCCTGCAGGGCTGAGCGGCGCGGCGGGCATGCCGCGTCGACACAGCCTCTCCGGCGGCGCCATCCCGGCGCTGCCTTCGTTCCAGCCCCCCGTTTTCCTTTTTCCCGGATCTTCCCCATGACCTACTGTGTCAGCATGCTGCTCGACGCGGGTATGGTGTTCCTGTCCGACTCCCGCACCAACGCGGGCGTTGACCACATCAATACCTTCCGCAAGATGAGCATCTTCCAGCGCCCCGGCGAGCGTGTGATGGTGCTGATGAGCTCCGGCAACCTGGCGATCACCCAGCAGCTCGTGTCGATGTTGCGGGAATCCATGGCCGCCCAGGACGGGCGCGAGAACCTATGGACGGCACCCAACATGTTCGAGGCCGCCCGCCACGTGGGCGAGACCCTGCGCGAGGTGCACAAGCGCGACGCCGAGGCCCTCCAGAAGTTCGGCATCGACTTCACCGCGGCCTTGATCCTCGGTGGCCAGATCGGCCGCGAGCAGCCGCGCCTGTTCCAGATCTACGCCGCCGGCAACTTCATCGAGGCGACGCCCGACACGCCGTATTTCCAGATCGGCGAGTCGAAGTACGGCAAGCCCATCATCGACCGCGTGGTGACCCGCCACACCACCCTCGACGAGGCCGCCAAGCTGGCGCTGATCTCGATGGATTCGACGATCCGCTCCAACCTGTCGGTGGGCCTGCCCCTCGACCTGGCGATCATCAAGACCGACGCCTTGGCGATCTCGTCCCACGTCAATATCGACGCCAAGAACGACTACTTCGCGATGATCCGCAGCCGCTGGAGCGAGGCCCTCGGCCATGCCTTCGCCGAGCTGCCCGACGCCAACCTGGTGGACAAGGGCGACGAGTTTTCGGCGCGGTGAAGGGTTTGTCGCAGGGGCGGTTTCAGCGGCGTAGGTGCGGCTTCGGCCGCACTCAGTTGGCTAGACCTGCGTAGATCCTCTGTTTCGCCTCCGCGTGCGGCTGAAGAGGGTGTCGCGAAACTCCTGCCCGAGCGCTTGGGCTACGATTAGGCGTACAGCGATGAGGTTGAGACAGTGATGGGTCAGGACAGGATCAAACGCCGCGTCACACGGATCAAGGTGGGAACC
>JAEUNU010000204.1 GCA_016789125.1 Zoogloea sp.
CCGGCCAGCGGCAGAACTTCCGACAAAGCATGAAGCGGACTCGATAGCATTGAGTCCGAGGTTAACAGGCTTGTTTATTGTTTACAACAACTTAGTAAAAAATGAAAATGCCGTTCAGTGCTAACTGAACGGCATTACCGCGATCGCGGGGCTTTTGTCGTTTCAGGGGGCCGTTTCTCAGCGGAAGCCGGCGCGGTCGAAAATTTTCTGCGCCTCGACCACGGTGTCGGCCAGCTTGCCCACCGGCAGCTTGTCGGCCTTGAAGCTGCCCAGGGTGTCGAGGCCGCGGTTGGAGATCTTCACGCCGGCCACCACCGGCCATTCGTTGTTGCCGTTGGCGAAGTAGTTCTGGGCCTCGGGCGAGGCCAGGTATTCGAGGAACTTCACCGCGGCCTCCTTGTGGGGCGCGTATTTCAGCATGCCGCCACCCGACACGTTGATGTGGGTGCCGAAGCTCGCCTGGTTGGGCCACACCACGCCGATGCGCTCGACGGCCTTGCGGTCGTCGGGTTTGTCGGACTTGAACATCCGCGCCAGGTAATAGGTGTTCACCAGCGCCACGCCGCACTCGCCGGCGCCGACGGCCTTGATCTGGTCGGTATCGCCGCCCTTGGGTGCGCGGGCGAAGTTGGCCACCAGGCCGCGGGCCCATTCCTCGGTCTTGGCGGCGCCGATGTGCTGGATCAGCGCGGCACCCAGGGACAGGTTGTAGGGGTGGCTGCCGGAGCGGGTGCACACCTTGCCCTTCAGGGCCGGGTTGGCCAGGTCTTCGTAGTTGCGCACCTGGTCGGGGGTAACGCTGAGCTTGTTGTAGACGATGACCCGGGCGCGGGTCGAGAACGAGAACCAGCGCTCGGTGTGCAGGTGGTCGGGGATCGCTGCCTTGAGGGTTTCGGATTTCACCGGCGCGAACACGCCGGCCGCGTCGGCCACCGCGAGGCGGGCCGCGTCGACGGTGATGAACACGTCGGCCGGGCTGTTGGCGCCCTCGTTGCGGATGCGCTCGAGGAGCTCGTCTTCCTTGCCCTCGATGCGGTTGATCTTGATGCCGGTCTTGGCGGTGAAGTTGCTGTAGAGGGCCTCGTCGGTCTGATAGTGGCGGGCCGAGTACAGGTTGAGTTCGGTGTCGGCCGCGTTGGCGTGGATGGCGGCAGCGCCGAGGAGCAGGGCGGCGAGGGGTTTGAGCAGGGTCATCGTCGGGGTCCGGAAAACGGGAGCAACGTAATGCTAACGATAGCGATTCGTAAATGCAAATAGTTTGCATTTAAGTTGTGACCTGCGTGCCCCCGCAACGGCGCAGCGCAGGCAGGCGACGCCGCCAGATAAGCAATCCACTTCTTGTTGGTTCGTTTTTGCCGCGCGGTTTGCAAGACTCGCACGCTCCTCGAGTCCCACACAAAAGCCGCCGATGAACGCCGATACCGACCGCATCGCCCACTGGTTCGTCAGCGGGCTCGAGCTGGACGCAACCGTTTTCCATGTCGGGCAGTACTGCGGCCCCTGGCGTGCCTCGACCGCCGGGCGGGAGCGGGCGAGCTTCCACCTCGTGCTGCGCGGCCATTCGTGGCTGCATCTGGACGGCCAGGCGCCTATCCGCCTCGGTGAGCGCGAGGGTGTCTTCCTGCTGCGCGACATCCCGCACCGGCTCAGCCCCGAGGCAGACGACACCCATTGTCGCCCCTGCGACATGCTGCCGATGAGGCCGGCCATCGCCGGCGCCTGCGGACTTGCCTGCGGCTTTTTCACCTTCCGCGGCCAGCTCGGCGAGCTGTTCCGCAGCGCCTTCCCGGACTACGTCGTCATTCGTGCCGATTCCCCGTCACAGCGGGCGCTGACGCCGCTCTTCGAGCTAATATTGGCCGAGGCCGAGGAGCGTGGCGAGGCCGGCTCGCCGCTCATCGAGCGCCTCACCGAACTGCTGTTCTTTTACGTGATCCGCGATCTCGCCTGCCGCGACGAGGTGGCCGGCGGGCTCCTGGCGGTGGCGCGCCGCGCCGAGTTCGCGCCGGTGGTGGACGGCCTGCTGCGCGAACCGGGCCGCGACTGGTCGGTGGACGCCATGGCCAGCCTCGCCCACATGTCCCGGGCGAGCTTCTGCCGGCACTTTGCCGACACCTGCGGGCAACCGCCGGCGCAGTTCCTGCTCCAGGTGCGCATGAAGATCGCGGCGCGCCGGCTGCAGCGCGGCGACAGCGTGCTGCGGGCGGCCGAGCACGTCGGCTACAACTCCCAGGCCGCCTTCACCCGGGCCTTCAAGCGCGTGATCGGCGAGCAGCCCGGCGCCTTCCAGCGCGCCCGCCGCGCCCAGATGGCCCACGCCCACCGCTAGACGTTCGAACAAAAAGCCGCGACGCCCGTGCATAGAGCGCCGCCCGGCGGATGGGGAGAATCGACCCATCAAATGCAACCGTGGAGATCCGCATGACCCGCCTGACCGTTCACACCGCCGACAGCGCCCCCGAGGGCAGCCGCGGTTTCATCGACACCGTCGTCACCAACAACGGCTTCCTGCCCAACCTGATCGGTGTGCTGTCGGGGGCGCCGGTGGCGCTGGAAACCTACCTCACCGTCTCCGGCATCAACGCCAAGGCCAGCCTGACGCTGCCGGAGCGCGAGGTCGTGCAGATCACCGCCGCCAGCGTGCATGGCTGCGACTTCTGCGTCGCCGGCCATACCGCCATCGCCCTCAAGAAGGCCGGCTTCGAGAAGGACGTGGTGCGGGCGCTGCAGGACCGCGCCACCACCGGCAACGCCCGCTTCGACGCGCTGGTCGCTTTCACCCGCGCGGTGATCCTGACCCGCGGCAACGTCGCCGACGGCGAGCTGGCCGACTTCCTGGCGGCGGGCTTCAGCGAGCAGCAGGTGCTCGAAGTGCTGCTCGGCGTGAGCCTCGCCACCCTGTGCAACTTCGCCAACAACCTGGCCCGCACCGGCATCAACCCCGAGCTGCAGGCTTATCGCCCGGGAGCCCTGGCGTCATGAGCACGACTCCTTTCAGTCGCGACGACGCCCTGGCCTGGGTGAGCGCCCACGCGGCCTCCCTCCACGACAGCGCCGCGGACGCCGACGCGGTGATCCCGCGCCTCGGTGCCGGCGGCTTCTTCCGCGTCGGCGTGCCGACCGAGCAGGGGGGGAGCGGCGGCACCACGGTGGACGCCATCGAGGCCATCGCCGCGGTGGCCGAGCGCTCGCTGACCGCGGCCTTCGTCTTCTGGGGGCAGCGCACCTTCATCGAATACCTGCTGCACAGCCTCAACGCGGGGCTCCGCGAACGCTATCTGCCAGCGCTGCTGGCCGGCGAGCTGGCCGGCGCCACTGGGCTGTCCAACGCCATGAAGTTCTTGTCGGGCATCGAGAGCCTGTCGATCAGCGCGACGCCCGTTGGCGATGGCTGGCGTCTCGCAGGAAACCTGCCCTGGGTGACCAACCTGCGCCGGGCGGGCTTTGGCGTGGCGGCAGCGGTTCAGCCGGCCGATGGCCAGCCGCCGGCGATCGTGGCCTTCTTCCACGACACGCCGGGCCTTACCCGCAGCGACGATCTCGCGCTGCTCGGGCTGTGTGGCAGCAACACCGCGGCCATCGACATCCACGACGTGGAATCGGGCCCCGAACAGCTGATCCACGCTGATGCCCGCAGCTTCATCCCGGCGGTGCGGCCCGCGTTTCTGGGCCTGCAATGCGGCATGGCCATAGGGCTGGCGCGGGCCAGCCTCGCGGCGGCCCGGGCCTCCGGCAGCGCGGCGCGCTCCGGCCTGCAGCCGCGAATCGAAGGCATCGACGTCGAACTGGCCGCCTGCGTGGCCGAGCTCAAGGTGGGCGTGCTGGACGGCCGCTTTGCCCCTCAGGCGGCGCCGCTTTTCCGTATCCGCATCAAGCTTGCCGGCCTGGTGCGCGAGGCGATGGACCTGGAGCTCGACGCTACCGGCGGCCGGGCCTACCTCGTCGCCACCACCGGCGACTTTGCCCGGCGCTGGGTCGAGGCGGCCTTCGTTCCGGTCGTCACCCCCAGCCTGACCCAGCTCCACGGTGAGCTGGCGCGCCACGCCGCGTTGAGGGCGGCATGAACGCAGCGCTGGCCGAGGCCGTCATCGCCGGCGGGCGTCCCGTCGCCGCGGAGGCGGTGCTGGACGCCCGCGGGCTGTCGTTTGCCCACGCGGGGGCCGGCACGGTTTTCGACGGCATCTCGTTGTCGATCCGTCGGCGCGAGATCGTCGCGCTGCTGGGCAGCAGCGGCTGCGGCAAGTCGACGCTGCTGCGGGTGCTGGCCGGGCTTGAAACGCCGGCGACGGGCGAGGTGCGCTTTCTCGGCCAGCCGCAGGCCGAGCCCCACCCGCGCAGCGCGCTGGTGTTCCAGCAGCCCAGCCTGCTGCCCTGGCTCAAGCTCGCCGACAACGTGGGCTTCGGCCTCGATTTCGCCCACCAGCCCCGCGCCGGCAAGGCTGCGCTCGCGGCCCGGGTGGCGGCGGCCATCGAGGCCGTCGGACTCGCCGGGCGCGAGGGCGCCTACCCGGCGCAGCTGTCGGGTGGCATGGCCCAGCGCGCCGCGCTGGGTCGGGCCCTGGCTCGCGAGCCGGAGCTGCTGTTCGCCGACGAGCCCTTCTCGGCCCTCGACGCGATCACCCGCGCCGAGATGCAGGCGCTGCTGGTCGACGTGGTGCACCGCTGGCATTCGGCGGTGCTGCTGGTCACCCACGACATCGACGAAGCCATCCTCGTTGCCGACCGCATCGTGCTGATGGGCGGCCGCCCTGGCCACCTGGTGCAGGAATGGTCGGTGGACATTCCCCGCGACCGGGAGGACCACCCCGACGCCGTCGCCGAGCTGCGCCTCGCCATCCTCGCCGCCCTGCGCCACGCCAGCCCCTGACTTCCGGAGACTTCCCCATGGACTACACCCAGCCTTCCCGCAGTACCCACATCTGCCAGTCGCCCGACTGCGGTTGCGGGCTCACCCGGCGCGATTTCCTGCGCCTGTCGGCGCTCACCGCGGCCAGCGTGGCGGCGCCCTTGTTGTCGGCCGGCGATGCGCTGGCCCAGGGGGCCGGCAGCGACGTGCCGGTTAAGATCGGCTACCTGCCGATCACCGACGCTACGCCGCTGCTGGTCGCCCACGCCCGTAAGCTCTTCGAGGCCGAGGGGCTGCGTACCGAAAAGCCGCGCCTGTTCCGCACCTGGGCGCAGATCGTCGAGGCCTTCGTGGCCGGGCAGGTGAACGTGATCCACCTGCTGTCGCCGGCCACCCTGTGGGTGCGCTACGGCACGCGCTTCCCGGCCAAGGTGGTGGCCTGGAACCACGTGAACGGCTCGGCGCTCACCGTGGCGCCGGGCATCGACAGCGTCGCCGAGCTGGGCGGCAGGACGGTGGCGATCCCTTTCTGGTATTCGATCCACAACGTGCTGCTGCAACAGCTCCTGCAGGCCAACGGCCTGGTGCCGGTGACCCGGGCCCGGGAGGCGAACCTCGGCCGCAACGAGGTCAACCTCGTGGTGCTGCCGCCGGCCGAGATGGTGTCGGCCCTCGCCGGCCGGTCGATTGCCGGCTTCATCGTCGCCGAGCCCTTCAACGCGGCGGCTGAGACGGCGGGGGTCGGCAAGCTGCTGCGCCTCTCCGGCGATGTGTGGAAGAATCACGCCTGCTGCGTGACCTTCCTCGCCGAGCGCGATATCGTCGAACGCCCCGAGTGGGCCCAGCGCGTCACCAACGCCATCGTCCGCGCCCAGCTGTGGACGCGCAGCAACCAGCTCGACGCCGCCAAGCTCCTGTCCAGCGCCGACGACAACAAATACACGCCCCACAACCCGCAGGTGCTCGCCAAGGTGCTGGCGACCACTGATTACGCCAGCTACGAGGCCAGCGGCGCGGCGCGCAACAGGGGCTGGCACCAGCGCCGTATCGACTTCCAGCCCTATCCGTTTGCGTCCTACACCGAAGAGCTGGTGCGCCTGCTGCAGAAGACCCGGGTGGAGGGCGACACTGGCTTCCTGCACAAGCTCGAGCCGCGTTTCGTGGCGGGCGATCTGGTGGACGACCGCTTCGTGCGGAAGGCCATCGCCTCAGTGGGTGGGCCGGCCGCGTTCGGCCTGCCAGCCGACCTGCTGCGCAAAGAAATCCTGGCGGTGTAACGATGACGGGACTGCTGTTTCCCCTCGCCGGCCTGCTGGCCGCCGCGTTGCTGTGGGCGGCGGGCGCCGGCTGGATGGAGTCGACCACCCCGGTGGCGTCGGCCTTTGCGCCCATGGCAACCGCCGAGGCCTTGCAGGCGCTGCTGCTCGGCAGTGATCTCTGGGCCCATGTGGCCTTCAGCCTGCAGCGGGTTGCCGTCGGGCTGGCGATTGCGTTGGCGCTGGGCATCCCGCTGGGTGTGCTCACCGGGCTGTCGCCGCTGTTCTCGACGGCCACCACCCCTCTGTTCCAGTTTGCGCGGATGATCTCGCCCCTGTCGTGGATGCCGATCGCGGTGATGGTGCTAGGGGTGGGCGACGCGCCGGTGTACTTCCTGCTCGCGTTTGCGGCGGTGTGGCCGATCCTGCTCAACACCGCGGCCGGGGTGTCCCAGCTCGACGCCAACTGGCTGCTGCTCGCCCGCAGCCTCTCTGCCACCCGGATCGAGACGCTGCTGAGCGTGGTGCTGCCGGGTATTACGGCGCACATCCTCACCGGTGTGCGGCTCGCCATCGGGATCATCTGGATCGTGCTGGTGCCCGCCGAGATGCTCGGGGTTTCGGAGGGGCTGGGCTATTTCATCCTCGACGCCCGCGACCGGCTGGCTTATTCCGACCTGATGGCGGCGATCCTGGTGATCGGCTTTCTCGGCTACCTGCTCGACCACGCCGCCCGCAGCCTGCACCGGCGCTGGCTTCACGCCTGAGGTGCGTAGCAAGCGGGCGGGCGACCTAGTGCGATGTGCATGGCCCCATCCCGGTGGGGCGACACGGGGCAGGCACGCGTGATCGCCGGTCGGCAGGGTTCAGGACCGCTGCCGGCCCCCGTCTGCCGGCCGCGCCTGCGGTCGGCCGTGGGCGTAACCCTGTCGAAGCAGATCGCCCCCGAGGCAAGGGTCGGATGCTTCCTCCACGCGGGTGACGATCAGGCGGGCATTTTCAAGCCTGGTGCTGAGTTCCCACAGGTTGTCTGAAGCCTCGTCAGGCTTGCCTAGTTTGCGACGGTCGATCTTCACGTAGTCCGCCCGAACCACGCCGGCGATGCGCTGCCATTGGTCGGCCGACGCCAGATTCACCGCCACCCGGAAGCCGTTGCTGCGGTAGTTGCGCAGCACGAAGGCCAGGAGATCGGGCTGCGCGCTGGCCTCCACCGGCGTTTCGATGACGATCTCCCCGGGCGATGCGCCGAGGGCGTCCACGACGCGCCGGAACGCGCGGCCATGGTCGCTCACCACGGCGGCCAGCAGGCGTCCATGGACATTGAGGAACAGCGGCCGACGGCAGTTTGCTTGCAGCGCATTGAGCAGGTGCACGGTGCGCGCGAGGCGGTCGAGGGCGATGAGGCGGGTGTCGTCGGTAGCGGTGGAGAACAGCGTCCATGGCGACAGGCCCTCGTCATCGAGGCCGCTGCGCAGGAAGGCCTCATGGCCAAGCACCGTACCGTCACGGCCCTCGACGATAGGCTGGAATACCGACGAAATGTAGAGGCCGAACCATTCGCCTATCACTCGCCCGTCCGGCCTCCGGTGCAGTTGCCTGTCGGGTTGCGGGCCCCGGGGGAGGCGCCCCAGAAATTCCTGGGCAAGGGGGGCGAGGTGTTCGCCAATTGTGCTCATACGCTCCTCCGCGTGAAAGGCGACGATGCCGGATGGCCGCGCACTTGAGGAGGTAATCTATGAAAGGATTCCGGCTGAGGGAACCAACAGTTTCTGCTTTTCTTATCGCCCTAACAGGGAAGGCGTTGGGGCGCGCACGCATCAAGCCGCGCGCTGATAAGTAAATCTCTATTTATTGGTTTGTACCCGGATGCCAGCGGATCAGAATGAACCTTTAATTCTGTAGCTGAGGGAGTCATGTCCATCCAATCAATCAACACCCGCAATCAGTTTCGAGGGCGCGTCAAGGAAATCATTGAAGGCCCGGTGGTTTCCGAGGTTGACGTGGAAACGCCCCACGGCATTGTCACCTCAGTCATTACGACCCGGTCGGTCAGAGACCTGCAATTGAAGGTTGGCTCGGAAGTCGTGGCGCTCGTGAAATCGACTGAAGTGTCGATTGCCAAGCTTTGATGACGTGACCGCAGGAAGTGCAATCATGTCCTCCGTGAGTCATGTGTTCAAGAAAGGGCTGGCCGGCTTGCTGCCCTGGCTGCTGCCGATCTTCATCCTGATCTTCTGGGAGCTGTCGGCCCACCTGGGCTGGCTGTCGAGCCGCGTCCTGCCCGAGCCGCTGGCCGTGCTGCGCGCGGCGTGGGGGCTTGCGGTGAGCGGGGAGTTATGGACCCACGTCCAGGTGAGCGCAGCCCGCGCGTTCATCGGGTTTGCCATCGGGGGAGGGCTTGGGCTCGTCCTCGGGTTGCTGACCGGCACCTTCCGCTCGGCCGAGATCGCCCTCGACACCACGCTGCAGATGATCCGTAACATTCCGCCGCTGGCGCTCATTCCGCTGGTCATCCTGTGGTTCGGCATCGACGAGACGGCCAAGCTGTTCCTGATTTCCTTTGGTGTCTTCTTTGCGATCTACATCAACACTTTCCACGGCATCCGCTCGGTGGATCCGGCCCTCATCGAAATGGGCCGCAGTTACGGCTTGTCGGGCTGGGCGCTGTATCGGGAAATCATCCTGCCTGGCGCGCTGGCGTCCATTCTCGTCGGCGTGCGCTACGCCCTCGGTTTCATGTGGGTCATCCTGATCGTCGCCGAAACCATCTCGGCCCAGGCCGGCATCGGCTACATGACGATGAACGCGCGGGAGTTCCTGCAGACCGACGTGGTGCTCGTCGGGATCCTGCTTTATGCGCTACTCGGCAAACTGGCGGATTCGGCCGCGCGGCTGCTGGAGCGCCGCTGGCTCAAGTGGAACAGCGCCTATTCGGCGACCTGACGGAAGGGATCAAGATGCAAGTCGATCAACTAGAAATCGCGCATGTCGCCGCTGCTCATCCCCGTGACGGGCTGAATGTGGAGGTGCGGGGCCTCGTCAAACGCTTTGACGAGCGCCAGGTGCTCCATGGCCTCGACCTCGATATCGAGGCCGGGCAGTTCGTTGCCATCGTCGGCCGCAGCGGGTGTGGCAAGAGCACCCTGCTGCGCCAGCTGGCCGGCCTCGACACGCTGTCGGAGGGCGCCATCCACTTCGACGGCCGGGAGCGCGAGGCGCTGGGCGGCGAGGTGCGCATGATGTTCCAGGATTCGCGCCTGCTGCCCTGGCGAACGGTCATCCAGAACGTCACCCTCGGCCTGTCCGGCAAGCGTGAGGTGCTGCAGGCCCAGGCCGAACAGGCCCTCGCCGAGGTCGGCCTGGCCGACCGGGCAAACGAATGGCCGAGCCGCCTGTCGGGTGGCCAGCGCCAGCGGGTGGCCCTGGCGCGCGCCCTGATCCACCGCCCGCGCCTGCTGCTGCTCGACGAGCCGCTGGGCGCCCTCGACGCCCTGACGCGTATCGAGATGCAGCGCCTGATCGAGCGCATCTGGCGCCAGCACGGCTTTACCGCGGTGCTGGTGACCCACGACGTGTCCGAGGCGGTGGCCCTGGCCGACCGTATCCTGCTGGTCGAAAACGGCCGCATCACCCTCGACGAGACCGTCACACTGCCGCGTCCGCGGGAGCACGGAGAGGCGCCCTTCGCGGCCATCGAGAGCCGGGTGCTCAAGCGGCTGATGACCGTCGAGGCCCTCAACCAGCGCAACCAGCTGCGCGGCCGGGTGCGCGACATCCTGGTCGGTCCGGTGATGTCCGAGGTTCGGGTCGATACGCCGGCGGGCAGCGTGAGTGCGGCCATTTCGACCCGCTCGCTGCGGGAGCATTCGCTGGAGGTGGGCGCCGATGTACTCGCGGCCTTCAAATCCACCGAGGTGATGCTGGCAACCGTGGATTAGCGGAGGGGCGGAATCCGGTTGTTCCGGATCTGAATGGCCATGCAGAATGGGCCGGACGTGCGGGTGCGCGTCCGGCCCATTTTATTTTCCGTGTATTTGCCGCAATAACGATTTCTCCTGGCCACAAATTTGCAAAGCTAATTCCGGATGCGGCCATAAACAATTCAGGAAAAATTGGTTCGTGCCGTGCCTGTCGCCACTTATAGTTTTCCCATCCGGACCGCGTTGCGTCCGACTTTCAATTCTCGACAGGAGTTTCCTTATGTCCAAGCTCGAAAACGCCGTTCCTGGCTATAAGCATCTCGTCATCGAACCTTATACGCCGAATATCGGGGCGGTGGTACACGACATCGATCTTGCCCAGATCGAAGCCGAGGATGTTCGCGCCGAATTGCGCAAGGCGCTGGTCGAATTCCAGGTGCTGTTCTTCCGCAAGCAGAACCTGACCCCCGAGCAGCACATTGCCTTTGCAAAGGTGTTCGGCGACCCGGACAAGGCCAAGGCCTTTTTCCCGCGCCATGCACTCCACAATGTGATCGAGGTGCTGGAAGCCAAGCCCGGCGGCAATCGTTTCGGCACTGACCAGTGGCACACCGACATCACCTTCGTGGCCAATCCGCCCACCGGTACCGTGTTGTATTCCCGTGTTGCCCCGCCCAGCGGCGGAGACACCGTGTGGGCCAGCGGCACCGCAGTGTATGAATCCCTGCCGCCCGCGCTGCGGGTTTATCTCGAGGAGCTCGAAGCCATCCACAGTTTCGAGCACAGCGGCTGGCCGCCGTATTTCGAGCGCCTGCCCGATGGCGAGGCGGTGTATCGCCAGGCCCGCGCCGATCACCCGCCGGTGGTGCACCCGGTGATCCGCACGCACCCGGTGACGGGCAAGAAGACTGTTTACGTCAGCCCAAATTTCACCGACCGCATCAAGGGCCTGCCCCGCCAGGAGAGCGATGCGCTGCTGGCTTTCCTTTTTGCCCGTTTCCAGCGGCCCGAATTCCAGGCCCGCCTGCGTTGGGAGGAAAACACCGTCGCCGTGTGGGACAACCGTGCCACCGTCCATTACGCAGTCACGGATTACGGCGACCAGCACCGCCTGCTGCACCGGGTCACCTTCGGCGAAGACAAGGCCTTCTGAACTCCCGCCATTCAATTCAATCAGGAAAACCATCATGTCCACGATTCATTCCATCGCCACCCGCTTGCGGCAAGGCGTCCGCCACCTCCTGACCGGCGCGGCCGCGGCCGGCCTGGTGGCTAGCATCGCCGCCACCCCGGCCCTGGCCCAGTCGGCGGCCCCCGAGGCGCCCAAGGAGCTGCGCATCGGCTATCAGAAAAACGGCACCCTGGTCATCCTCAAGGCCCGTGGCACGCTCGAGAAGCGGCTGGCCGACAAGGGCGTCAGCGTCAAATGGACCGAATTCCCGTTCGGCCCTCCGCTGCTGGAGGCGATCAACGTCGGCAGCCTCGACGTAGGGACCACCGGCGAGGCGCCGCCGATCTTCGCCCAGGCTGCCGGGGCGGACCTGGTTTACGTGGGTAACGAGCCGCCGGCGCCGACGGCCGAGGCCCTGGTCGTCCCCAAGGACTCGCAGATCAAGTCCGTGGCCGACCTCAAGGGCAAGAAGATCGCCGTTGCCAAGGGCTCCAACGCCAACTACCTGCTGATCAAGCTGCTCGAGAAGGCGGGCTTGAAGTTCACCGACGTGTCGGTGGTCTATCTGGCGCCGGCCGATGCCCGCGCTGCCTTCGAGAGCGGTCGTGTCGACGCCTGGTCGATCTGGGATCCGTTCCTTGCTGCGGCCGAGAAACAGCTCGGCGCGCGGGTCCTGGCCGATGGCAAGGGCGCCGTCGCCAACCACCAGTTCTACCTTGCGGCGCGTGGTTTTGCCGAGAAACACCCGGACATTGTGCATATCCTGCTCGATGAGATCGCCAAGATCGACCAGTGGGGCAAGCAGAACCCGAAGGAGGTGGCCAGGTTCATCGCGCCGCTGATCGGCATCGAGCTTCCGGTGGTCGAGCTGGCCGCCCAGCGCCTGACCTACGGGGTCAAGCCGGTGACCGATGAAGTGCTCGCCCAGCAGCAGAAGGTTGCCGATACCTTTGCCGAACTGAAGCTTGTCCCGAAGCACGTCCGGGTGGCCGACGCGGCCTGGAAGAACAGCCGCAAGTAGTCCCCCGGCTTGCGCCGACACCCTGCTCGGGCCCGCCATCCGCGGGCTCGAGGCGTTTCCTGATCTGCGCCTATCTATTGCAGAAATGCTTTGTTTGCAGTGCAGCATGCTGCCGATAAGCTGCAAGGCGTGGGCGTACCACAAGATCATTCCTCGAAGCACTGCAGCACCCTCAAGGCTGGCGTCTCCGGGAGCAACCAATCCGACGAGAGAATACCGATGAGCGAATCCAATTCCGTACGCGTGCTGACCCTGCCCAACGCCGAGCAGGCCGCCCTGACGATCCGTGCAAAGGCCCTGATCTTCCACGACCCCAAGTCGCTGGCATTGCTGCACCATGTGGAGCGCATCGCCCCCAGCGAAGCCAATGTGCTGATCATCGGCGAAACCGGCACCGGCAAGGAGCTGATCGCCCGCCACGTCCATGCCCAGAGCGGCCGCAAGGGGCCGTTCGTTGCGGTGAACTGCGGTGCCTTCAGCGAGAACCTGGTGGAGGCCGAACTTTTTGGCCACGAGTCGGGTGCCTTCACCGGCGCCCAGCAGGCCCGCGCCGGCTGGTTTGAGGCGGCCAATGGCGGCACGCTGTTCCTCGACGAGGTGGGCGACCTGCCCCTCGCCATCCAGGTCAAGCTGCTGCGTGTGCTGCAGGAGCGGCAGGTGGTACGGCTCGGGTCACGCAAATCGGTGCCCGTCGATGTGCGGCTCGTTGCGGCGACCAACGTCGATCTGGAAAAAGCCGTGCAGGCGGGGCATTTCCGCCTCGACCTCTATTACCGGCTCAACGTGGCGCCGGTGTTCCTGCCGCCGCTGCGCGAGCGGGAGGAGGACATCCTGCCGCTGGTGGAGTATTTCATCGAATACTACCGCCACCGGCTGGATCTCGATTCGCCGTGCGTCACCCGCGAGGCCGCAACGGTACTGCGGCAGTACAACTGGCCCGGCAACATCCGCGAGCTGGAAAACGTCGTCCATTTCGCGCTGATCATCAGCCAGGACGGGCGCATCACGCCGGCCGACCTGCGCCTGCCGGGCCAGGTGGCGCCGCGGGCAGGGGCGGCTGCGGTGGGCCGCGACGACGGCGATTCGCTGGCCGCCATCCGGCTGCATCTGTGCCGTCTGCTCGAACGCGGCGAGCCGGAGGTCTATGAAACCATCGAGCGCCTGGTGTTCACCACGGCCTTCGAGTATTGCCGCGAGAACCAGGTGCGTACCGCGCGGGAGCTGGGCATCTCGCGCAACGTGCTGCGCACCCAGCTCAAGCGTTTCGGGCTGATCCGCGAGGTCGTCGACGCCGGCAGCCGTGGCGTCATCTCAGTGCTGAGATCGCCCCCATCCGGATCAGCCGGGCCCGCATCACGTTGCGACTGATGCCGAGCAGGCGTGCCGCCTGGACCTGATTGCCGTCGCAGAATTCGAAGGCCGCCCGCATCACGGTGTTTTCGATGTACTCGAAGAGGTCGTCCTGCCCGCCCTCGAACAGCGCCTGCAGCGCCAAATTCAGCGCGTCCAGGCCGGAGCTTCCGCCGGGCGGCGCTGCCGTGGCCGGAGCCGACGGCTCCCGCAGGCGCAGGTCTTCCACCCTCAGGACGTTTCCGCGGCAGACCAGCAGGGCGTGGTGGATGACGTTTTCGAGTTCGCGCACGTTGCCCGGCCAGGGGTGGCCGAGGAGCCGGCGCTCGGCGGCAGGCTCGACGACGACCTCGCCGTAGCGCAGGCGCCGGCGGTATTCATCGACGAAACGACGGGCGAGGGGCAGGATGTCGCCGGGACGCTCGCGCAGCGCCGGCACTTCGAGCGCCACGACCCGCAGGCGGTAATACAGGTCTTCACGAAACTGCCCGGCCGCCACGGCGTCTTCGAGGCGGACGTTGGTTGCCGCGATCACCCGCACGTCGATCGGCGTCGGCACGCGGGCGCCGAGCCGGGTTACCTCTCGTTCCTGCAGCACCCGCAGCAGCTTGACCTGCATGGCGGGGGGCAGCTCGCCGATCTCGTCGAGGAACAGCGTGCCGCCATTGGCGGCCTCGAACCAACCCGCCTTGGCCGAAAAGGCGCCGGTGAAAGCGCCTTTTTCGTGGCCGAACAGCTCTGCCTCCACCAGGGTCGGAGAGAACGCACCGCAATTGACCGCCACGAAAGGCCCGGCCTGGCGCCGGCTCTCGGCGTGGAGGCGGCGCGCCACGACTTCCTTGCCTGTGCCGGTTTCCCCCATCACCAGCACGCTCGCGTCGCTGGGCGCGACCTGCCCGATGCGCTCGAGCAGGGCGGCGGAGCGTGGGTCCTGGAAGAGCTGGCCATCGTCCTGGATCGTGGGAGGCGGGGCCTGGGTGGCGTCGGAGGTGTGCGGCATCGTGTGGGTCAGGAATAGAAGGTCGGCACCGGGGCTTTGCCGGTGAGGGCCCATTCGCCCAGCTCGCGCGTCTTGTAGTCGACCGGGTCGTGGAGGCTCTGGGTGCGCAGGTTGCGCCAGTAGCGGTCGAGGGCCAGGCCGGCGTGGGTGGCCCGCGCGCCGGCCACCTCGAACATGCGCGTGCAGATGTCGAGCCCGACCCGGGTGGCGGACACCCGGGCCGCGGTGATGGCGACGGCCACCTCGGCGCGCTCCTCGGCGTTCAGCGTGTCGCCCTTCAGCCAGGCCGCATCGAGCTTCTCCGCGGCGCGGGCGGCCAGGGCCCGCACGCCCTCGAGCCCGACCCAGAACTCGCCATAGCGTTCAAGGATGTACGGGTCCTGGGCGGTGTGCGCAACGCCGGCCCGGTGCCACGGGCGGGCTTCCCGCAGGGTGTAATGGCGCGCCTCGGCAAAGGCGCCCTCGGCGATGCCCAGGTAAACGTGGGTCAGGCTCAGCTGGGCGATCAGCGGACGCAGGCACGAGAAGGGTGTCGATAGCGGGCCGGGATCGTCGAGGATCTCATGCTGCTCGACGCGCAGCTTCTCAAAGGCCAGGCTGCCGCTGTCGGTCTGGCGCTGACCCATGTTGTCCCAGTCGGCCAGCACGCGGATGCCCTTGCGCGCGCTGGGGACGGCGGCCACGACGATGCCCGGACGGCCCGGCTGGACGGCCGAGACGATGAGCATCTCCGAATCCGGTGCGCCTGAGCAGAAGCTCTTCAGGCCGCTGAATTCATGCCAGCCTCCACGGGAAGTACACACCGTGCGCTCGTCCAGGGGGTTGAGCGCGTTGCCCCAGAACCACTGCCCCTTGGCCGTCTTCTCGAACCACGGTTCCCACTGGGACGGGCGGGAGAACAGCCGGACGGTGGCGAGCATCAGGTGCTGGAAGGCAAATACGTGGGCAATCGAGCTGTCGGCCGCCGCAAAGACCCGAACGATGTCGAGCGTCTCGCGCCAGTTGGCACCTAGCCCGCCGTAGGCCGCGGGAATCATCAGCCGGAGCAGACCGCTGCGGCGCAGGGCATCCCTTTCCGCCTTCGGCGTGCCGCCGCAGAGGTCGCGCTCGGCCGCCGTGGCCGCGAAGCCGGCAGCCAGCTCGGTGGCGATCTCCAGCGGGGTGGGCGCGGCGGTTGTGGCGGGGCGGGGAGAGGCAAGGGTGATCAAGGGCGGGCTCCTGGGAAATCCTGCCCGCTTTACCCGGGCAGGGCCGGCCTTGCCCAGCAGACTTCGTGCCAGCCCGCCAAGCCCGTACCAACACCCGAAGCCCGGCCCGTTTCTGCTGGCGGCCTGCTGCCTGAGCAGCAGCGCGCCGAGCAGGACTGCTGCCCAGCCAGCAGCGCCCGATTCCCGGCCACGCGATGACGCCCCAGGCGCTCGGCCGCTTGCCGCCGCGGCTTGCCTGGCGAACGGCTGGTCCGGCGCAGCGGCGGGGCGGTGCTGGCACGGCGGCTGCTTATACGAAGGCCAGATCCGCTCATCCACCCAACGCTACTGGAGTTTTGCGATGCATATCTTCTGGTTCCTGCCCACCCACGGCGACAGCCGCTATCTGGGCACCAGTCATGGCGGTCGCGCGGTGACGCACAGCTATCTCAAGCAGGTCGCCCAGGCGGCCGACGAGCTCGGCTTCGAGGGCGTGCTGATTCCCACCGGGCGCTCCTGCGAGGATTCGTGGGTCGTCGCCTCGTCGCTGGCGCCCCTTACCGAGCGGCTCAAGTTTCTCGTCGCCATCCGCCCCGGCATCATCTCGCCTACCGTGAGCGCCCGCATGGCCGCCACCCTCGACCGCATTTCCAACGGCCGCCTGCTGATCAACGTGGTGACCGGCGGCGATCCGGACGAACAGCGCGGTGACGGCAGCTACCTTACCCACGCCGAGCGTTACGAGGCGGCCGATGAGTTCCTGCAGATCTGGCGCAGCGCCCTGCAGGGCGAGTCGGTCAGCTTCAAGGGCAAGCACCTGCAGGTGGAAAACGCCCGGGCGCTCTATCCCCCGGTGCAAAAGCCCTATCCGCCGCTGTTCTTTGGCGGGTCGTCGCCCGAAGCCCATGAACTCGCCGCCGAGCAGGTGGACGTCTATCTGACCTGGGGCGAGCCCCTCGCCGCGGTCGCCGAAAAGATCGCCGACCTGCGCGCCAGGGCCGCCGTGCATGGGCGCACGCTCAAGTTCGGCATCCGCCTGCATGTCATCGTGCGGGAGACCGACGCCGAAGCCTGGCGCGCGGCCGACACGCTGATCTCCCACCTGAGTGACGAGACCATTGCCGCCGCCCAGCGGTCATTTGCCCGCTACGACTCCGAAGGCCAGCGCCGCATGGCCGCGCTGCACGGCGGGCGCCGCGACCAGCTCGAGGTGGCGCCCAACCTGTGGGCCGGCGTCGGCCTGGTCCGCAGCGGCTGTGGCACGGCCCTGGTGGGCGACCCGCAGACAGTGGCAGCCCGCATCCAGGAATACGCGGCGCTGGGCATCGACTATTTCATCCTTTCCGGCTATCCGCACCTGGAGGAGTCCTACCGCGTGGCCGAGCTGCTGTTCCCGCTGCTGCCCCTCGACCGGCCTGCCGACCGCCAGGCCGCGGCGCTTGACGGCCCCGTCGGCGAGGTCATTGCCAACGACATCGTGCCATCCCGGCCGGCTGTGCCGGTTTGAAACCCGAGAAAGAGCTATGAGCCTTACCATCAACGACACCCTCGAACATTCGTCCGCCCCGGCATCGACGCCGACCGCCATTGCCGCGGCACTTGCCGAGCGTTTTGCCCACACCGCCGCCGCCCGCGACCTGGCCGGCGGCACACCGAAGGTGGAGCGGGACCTGCTGCGGGCCAGCGGCCTGTTGCGCCTCTCGATCCCGAAGGAATACGGCGGGCTGGGGGCGAGCTGGGCGGAGACCTTTGCCATCGTGCGCCAGCTCACCCGGGCTGACAGCTCGGTGGGGCATGTTTTCGCCTTCCATCACCTGCAGCTGGCCACCGTGCGCCTGTTCGGGCAGCCAGCCCAGTGGGAGCCCTGGCTGGCCGACACGGCCCGGCACGACTGGTTCTGGGGCAACGCCCTCAACCCCCTCGACAAGCGCACAGTGGCATTGCGGGTCGATGGCGGGCGCGAGTTTTCCGGTCACAAGAGCTTCTGCTCCGGGGCGCTGGATTCCGACATGCTGCTGGTGTCGGCGCTCGAGGACAGCACCGAAGGCAAGCTGCTCATTGCCGCCGTGCCGACCCGGCGCGCCGGCATCACGCTGTTCGAAGACTGGGACAACATGGGCCAGCGCCAGACCGATAGCGGCAGCGCAACCTTCGAAAAGGTGGCCGTGGCCGAGCGCGAGATCCTGGCCAACCCGGGCCCCTTGTCCTCGCCGCGGGCCTGCCTGCGGCCGCTGCTGGCGCAGCTGGTGTTCGTCAACGTCTACCTGGGGATTGCCGAGGGCGCCTTTGCTGAGGCCCGCAACTACACGCAGGGGCAGGCTCGGCTGTGGCCGGCGTCGCCCGCCGCCGCGGTGACCGACGATCTGTACGTCCTGCGCCACTACGGTGAATTCTGGGTGGCGCTGGAAGGGGCGCGCAAGCTTGCAGAGCATGCCGCACTTCTGTTCGACGCCGCCTGGAACGAGGGCGACCGCCTCACCGAAGCCGGCCGCGGCGACGTGGCGGTTGCCGTGGCGACCGCCAAGATGGCCGCCACCCGCGCCGGCCTCGACCTGACCAGCCGCATGTTCGAAGTCACCGGCGCCCGCTCCACCACCGCCGCGCTGCGCCTCGACCGCTATTGGCGCAATGTGCGCGTGCATACCCTGCACGACCCTGCGGATTACAAGCTGCGCGAACTCGGCAACTGGGCCCT
>JAEUNU010000226.1 GCA_016789125.1 Zoogloea sp.
CATCGACTGGGCCCTCAAGCCCGACGAGGACGACCGCCCGCGGCGGGTTGCGGATTTCCGGCGCGCCTGCCTGGGCGGCCCGGTGGGCGAGGTCGCGCCGCCCGAGCCGCCGCGCTCCGAGCCGCTGCCCCTCGGCCTGTCGGCCTACGAGGCGCGCGCCTTCATCGGTGCCGTGCTGTTCGCCGACGTGGCGACGCCGGCCGACAGGGCCGCCGCCCGTTCCGAGGGCAGGGCTCTGCTCGCCCGCCTGCTGCGGCAGGTGCTGGGCCAGGTGTCGCCCACCGCCCGCCTGGTGGTGAATACCAAGGAAGGCTGCGCGGTGTGCTTCGTGGGCGACCCCGAAGACGCCCTGCGCACTGCCGTGCAGCTCGGCGACGCCGCCGCGGCCGAAGGCCTGGGCGTGCACATGGGCATCAACCTGGGCCCGGTGCGGGTCGCGCCCGACCCGGGGCCCGACGGACGCTCGCGCATCCTCGGCGACGGCATCACCATCGCCTTCCGCATCATGCGCTTCTCGGAGCCCGGGCAGGTGCTGGCCGGGCGTTCCTACGTCGAGGTCATGCAGAACCTGGGGCGCAGCGTCGGCGAGCGTTTCCGCTACCTGGGCGTGCACCGTGACCCCCAGGCCCGCAACCACGAGCTTTACCTCTACAGCGGCGAGAGCATCACCACCGGCCTGCGCGGCACCGACACCGTCGACCGTGGCGAGGCGCCGCTCCCCGGCATCGACGCAGCGGCCGTCGAGCATGCCGAGCGTGTGCTGGCCCAGCACATCGGGCCGATGGCCAGGCTGCTGGTGCGCCGCACGGTGCCGCGGGCCGCGAACCTCTTCGACCTGCACCGTCGCCTCGGTGCGCTGATCCCCGAATCCGAGCCCCGCACGGCCTTCCTTGCTGCGGTGGTGACGATGAATTCCCGGCCCTTGCCCGGCACCACCGAGATGCGCACCGGCCAGCCCGGCACGGGCATCCGCAGCGGCCCCCCCACCACGGCGCCGGGCATGATTCCGGATGCCGACCTGGCCCGGATGGAAAAGCTGTTCGCGCGCTACATCGGGCCGATGGCCAAAGTGCTGGTGCGCCGGGAGTCGCGCAATGCCAACAGCCTCGACACCCTGTGCCGGGCCCTCGCCAGCCACATCGACAAGGACGTCGATCGGCGGCGCTTCCTGGCTGAAGCCGGTTTCTGAGCCTCTCCGGCCCGGCCGGGCTCAGGCCGGCCTGATCTGGCGGCCTGTCGCCAGGCCCAGCAGTGGCATCCCCAGCGCCGCGATGGCGAACACCAGCGTGATCCGCCCCTGGCCCACCAGCCAGCCGGCCGCGCTGACCCCCACCGACTGCCCGAGAAAGAACAGCGACACCGACAGGGCCAGGGCCAGGCTGCGCATCGTCGGCGCGCGCTGGGTGATCTGGAACAGCAGGGCGCTGTGCTGCTGGTAGTAGCCGAAGCCCGACAGCAGCGCCGCGGCGAAGATCCAGCACGGATGCCCGGCCAGGAGCGCCGTGATGTTGGCCAGCGCCACCAGCCCGGCCGCCGCCATTGGAAACGCCCGGTGGTTCATGCGCGGGCCCAGCCGCGGCGCCACCGAGGAGAACAGCAGTCCACCCGCGCCATAGAGTATCAAGGGCAGCGTCGCCTCGGAGAGCGTCAGCGCGAAGCGCTGGTGCAGGTAGAGGGGCAGGAAGGCGATCACGCTGAAGACCAGCACCGCTTCCACGAAAAAGCAGGCCAGCACGCCGCGGGTCTCGCGGGCGAAGAGCATGGCCAGGGCCGTCCGGTACAGGCTGGCCATGCTGTCGGCCTGGCCGCCGGTGCGTCGCGGCGTCACCCCCAGGTGGGCCTTTCGCCAGAGCGCGAAGGCGATCAGCAGATAC
>JAEUNU010000236.1 GCA_016789125.1 Zoogloea sp.
GCGGCCAGGCCTGGCTCGCCGGTGCCCGCGTTGGCGACGCCGGTGTTGATCACCAGCGCCCGGATGCCACCCGCCGGGAGGTTCGCCTTGCAGACCTGCACCGGGGCGGCGCAGAAGCGGTTCTGGGTGAACACGCCGGCCACGCGGGCGCCGGGTGCCAGCTCGATCAGCGTGAGATCCTTGCGATTGACCTTGCGGATGCCGGCTTCGGCGACACCGAGACGGACACCGGGAACGGGCAGCAGGGCAGCTGCCTCGGGAGGGGAAAGCAGAACAGGCATGGATGACTCCAGAAACAGACGCCGGATGGCAGGGCTGGGAATGATAATCCCAGAACCAGCGGTTGGCTGCTTTCCGGCGGCCCCGTGAGCTGCGCGAGGACGGGCCTCGGCCCGGTCGGGCGATCGCCCGGGGAGCGGGAGTCAGAGCCCTGGTGGGGTGCCAGCCGGATCGCTGGCGCTCAGGGTGACGGCCAGCCCGGCCTGCAGGGCGAAGTGTTGGACGGCACGCCAGAGCTCGTCATCAAGGGGCCGCCCCTGCCGGTCGGCATAGAGCACACCGATCTGGCGGGTAGGCGTGCCGAAGGGCACCAGCACCGCCTCGTCGCAGGCCGTCACCTGGATCAGGCGCTCGGCACCAGGGTGCTCGAGACGTGCGGCATCGATGCGGCAGGGCTGGGCGCTGTCGATAGCCGCGTCCAGCACATCGTCGGGGTCGCCCTCCATCGAGAACGTGAAACGTGCGCACAGCGCTTCGGCCCCGCTACCCAAGGCCACCCGCCCCTGCAGCTGGGCCCGGTCACGGGTCAGGACCGCCACCAGGACGCGCTCGCAGCCGACGCCACGGTAGACGCCCTCGGCCACCAGCTGGAGGATGTCGGCGAGCGGTGCGCGGGCGAAGGTCAGGGCAGCCAGATCCTGGAGGATGCGCAGCTGCAGCGCGGCATCCGGCGCGGCGGGCTGCGCAGCCTGCTCGGGCCCGGGGTCCGGCAGGGCTGAACTCGGCCCTCCGCTCGTCGCGATGATCTTTCCGGCCTCGACGGCACCGAAGGACGCCGCGATGCGGGCGGCCTGGGCCGCATTGGCCAGGACCTCCTCTCGAATGCTTTCGATGGGCAGGCCGACATAGTCGGCCGCCTCGCGAAGCGCCTGGCGGGCGGCGAGCGACGCCCAGCCCTCCTCCGCAGCCAAGGCCAGCCGCTGGCCGAGCAGCACCGCCCGCTCCGGCCCCCGGCTGCGGGTATCACCTTCCAGCGCCGCCACCGCGAGGGAACCCAGGCGCCACTCCCTCACCAGCCCCACCGACAGGTGGCGCAGGCAGAACCCGAGGACGACCTGCTGGGCCTCCTCTTCGCGCAGGAAGGCGTTCTTCATGCAGCGCTCGAGCGCCTGGGCCTGCTCCCCGCCGAAGCACCAGAAGGCCATTTCACCGACCCGCGACAGGAGCGCGGCAATGAAGACCTCTTCGGCCTGCTGCTCGCCGCGCCGGCTCGCCGCCCAACGCGCCTGCACCGCCGCATGGAAGCTGCGCGCCATCTCGATGTGAACGCGTCCGCGCAGCCCGCCCGCGAGCAGGGAATCGATCAGCGACACCGACAGGGCGAGCTCGGCGACCGGATTGAAGCCGAGCACGACAATGGCCCGCGAAACGGTATTGACCGCCTGGTGCGAATGGTTGAAGTAGGCGCTGTTGGCCAGCCGCAGCACCTTGGTGGTCATCGGCGTGTCCTTGAGGATCACCTGGGCCAGCGCCGATGCCGACGCCCGCTCATCGCCGATGATGCGCCGCAGGGCCGCGACGGTGCTCGCAAAAACGGGCATCTCGCGCCCGCGAATGCGCTCTATCCAACTGGCAAGATCGGGGGAATTCGGGCTATTGCTCATGGGCTCTCCTGTGCCCGATAACGGCACGCAGCCTTGCAGCTTGAGGCTCCCCAGACGCAACGAAGCCCGCAGGGCGGGCTTCGGAAATGCACTTACAGCGCAGAGAAGGGGCGAGAACGCGTAGCGAGCCGGTCGAGGTCGCGGCGAGGAACGGAAGCGTACTGAAGTACGCTGAGTACCGGAGTCGCGAGATCGGCGGGCGCAGTGGCTTTATCGCCCCTTCCTACGACAGCTTGCCGTGGCAGTGCTTGTACTTCTTGCCCGAACCGCAGGGGCACGGGTCGTTACGGCCGACCTTGGGCCCGGCCCGATGCTCCGGCTCGGCGGCATCCCGGTTGGGGTTGGCCGTGGCCAGCGCCTCGTCGTAGCCGGCGTGGTGGTACTGGACGTTCTCGAGTTCGGGCGGCGCTTCGACCTCCTCGAGCTGGGCTTCGGAGCGGATCTGCACCGTCATCAGCAGCTTGGTGACTTCGGTGCGGACGACGTTGAGAAGGTTCTCGAAGAGCTCGAAGGCCTCGCGCTTGTACTCCTGCTTGGGGTTCTTCTGGGCGTAGCCGCGCAGGTGAATGCCCTGGCGCAGGTGGTCGAGGGCCGACAGGTGCTCGCGCCAGTGGGTGTCGAGGCTCTGCAGCATCACATTGCGCTCGAAGCCGTGCCAGGCCGCCGCGTCGACCATCGCGACCTTGTCGGCGTAGACGCGGGCGCCCGCCTCGAGGACGCGCTGCAGGATGTCGTCGTCGCCGATGCTCGGCTCGGCCTTGATCCATTCGGCCACCGGCAGCTTGAGCTGGAAGTCGGACTCGAGGGCCAGCTCGAGGGCCGGGATGTCCCACTGCTCCTCGACGGAATCGACCGGCACATAGATGCGGAACAGGTCATGCAGCACGCCGTCGCGCATCGCGGCGATGGTCTCGCTGATGTCGGAGGTCTCGAGCAGCTCGTTGCGCTGCTGGTAGATCACCTTGCGCTGGTCGTTGGAGACGTCGTCGTATTCGAGCAGCTGCTTGCGGATGTCGAAGTTGCGCTGCTCGACCTTGCGCTGGGCGGTCTCGAGGGAGCGGGTCACCATGCCGGCCTCGATCGCCTCGCCCTCGGGCATCTTGAGGCGGACCATGATCGCGTTGAGGCGCTCGCCGGCGAAGATCTTCATCAGCGGATCTTCAAGCGACAGATAGAAGCGGCTCTCGCCCGGGTCGCCCTGACGGCCGGAACGACCGCGCAGCTGGTTGTCGATACGGCGGGACTCGTGGCGCTCGGTGCCGATGATCTTGAGGCCGCCGGCCTGCAACACCTGCTCGTGGCGAAGCTTCCACTCCTCGCGCAGCTTGCTGATCTGCGCGTCCTTGTCGGCCTCGGACAGGGATTCGTCTTCACGGATCAGCGCGATCGGCTTCTCGACGTTGCCGCCCAGCACGATGTCGGTACCGCGGCCCGCCATGTTGGTGGCGATCGTGATGACGCCCGGCCGGCCGGCCTCGGCGACGATCTCTGCCTCGCGGGCGTGCTGCTTGGCGTTCAGCACGTTGTGGGGCAGCTTGGCGCGGTTGAGCAGGTCGGACAGCAGCTCGGAGTTCTCGATGGAGGTGGTGCCCACCAGCACCGGCTGGCCGCGCTTCACGCAGTCCTGGATGTCGGCGACGATGGCGTCGTGCTTCTCCTTCATCGTGCGGTAGACCTTGTCGTTCTGGTCTTTCCGGATCATCGGACGGGAGGTGGGCACGACGACGGTCTCGAGGGCGTAGATCTGGTGGAACTCGTAGGCTTCGGTGTCGGCGGTACCGGTCATGCCGGCCAGCTTGCCGTACATGCGGAAGTAGTTCTGGAAGGTGATCGAGGCAAGGGTCTGGTTCTCGGCCTGGATCTTGACCCCCTCCTTGGCCTCGACGGCCTGGTGCAGGCCTTCGGACCAGCGGCGGCCGGCCATCAGGCGGCCGGTGAATTCGTCGACGATCACCACCTCGCCGTTCTGCACCACGTAGTGCTGGTCCTTGTGGTACAGCGCGTGGGCGCGCAGGGCGGCATAGAGGTGGTGGATCAGCAGGATGTTGCCCGGGTCGTAGAGGCTGGCACCCTCGGCCAGCATGCCCAGGCGGCCGAGGATCTCCTCGGCGTGCTCGTGACCCTGCTCGGTGAGCAGCACCGAATGGGCCTTGAGGTCGACGGTGTAGTCGCCCGGCTGGGTGATGTTGTCGCCCTCGCCCTCCTGACGGGTCAGCATCGGCGGCACCGCGTTCATGCGCAGGTAGAGCTCGGTGTGATCCTCGGCCTGGCCGGAGATGATCAGCGGCGTGCGGGCTTCGTCGATGAGGATGGAGTCGACCTCGTCGACGATGGCGTAGTTGAGGCCGCGCTGCACGCGCTCGCCCAGCTCATACACCATGTTGTCGCGCAGGTAGTCGAAGCCGAACTCGTTGTTGGTGCCGTAGGTGATGTCGGCCGAGTAGGCTTCCTTCTTCTGGTCGTGGGGCATCTGCGACAGGTTGCAACCCACGCTGAGGCCGAGGAAGCGGTAGATGCGCCCCATCCAGTCGGAGTCGCGGCTGGCCAGGTAGTCGTTGACGGTGATGACATGCACGCCCTTGCCGGACAGCGCATTGAGATACACCGGCAGCGTGGCGGTGAGGGTCTTGCCTTCACCGGTGCGCATTTCAGCGATCTTGCCGTCGTGGAGCACCATGCCGCCGACCAGCTGCATGTCGAAGTGGCGCATGCCGTGGACGCGCTTGCCGGCCTCACGAACGACCGCAAAGGCCTCGGGCAGCAGCGCGTCGAGGCTCTCGCCACCGGCCACGCGCTGGCGGAACTCTTCAGTCTTGCCCCGCAGTTCCTGGTCGCTGAGGGCCTGGATTTTCGGCTCCAGTGCGTTGATGGCACGCACTTTCTGACTGTACTGGCGAATCAGCCGGTCGTTGCGGCTGCCGAAAATTTTCTTGAGAAGGCCTGCGATCATTTGATTTGGAAGGGGAAACGCGGCAAA
>JAEUNU010000244.1 GCA_016789125.1 Zoogloea sp.
AATTTCTTCGTGGCAGCAACCTCAGTCACTACCCCTCGAAACCGAGCACCCACACCTATCGGTTGTTCATCTTTTTAAAGAACCGCTGCAACAGCAGCGAAGAGGTGCGCATTATACAGAGAACTGAAACCCTGTCAAGCATCGCAGAAGATTTATTTCAAAACTTCGCTCAGCTTGCGGCGTGTTCGCTACAACCACACCGCCGACCCTGCCACCCCCTCGCTACCCGACCAAAACACCCGGCGCTGCAGCAAGAGAGCGCGCATTATAAAGAACTATCAGACTCCGTCAACACATTAGGGAAAATAAATTTCTCCCCGCGCCTAGTACTCAGGCGGGGCAGAACCGGCATACGTGCCTGCAAAATTCTCGAAGCGAGTAAACTCTCCCAGAAAGGTCATTCTGATCGTACCGGTTGAGCCATTCCGGTGCTTGGAGATGATCAACTCCGCCATGCCCTTATCAGGAGAATCAGGGTTGTAGATTTCGTCCCGATAAATGAACATGATGATGTCGGCATCCTGCTCGATAGCCCCCGACTCACGAAGATCCGAAGCAACCGGGCGCTTATTGGGGCGCTGCTCAAGGCTGCGATTGAGCTGCGAGAGCGCAATGATTGGAACGTGCAACTCCTTCGCCAGCGACTTCACCGAGCGGGATATCTCCGACAACTCAGCCGAACGGTTATCACTCTCCTTCAGCGAAGTCATCAGCTGCAGGTAGTCGATGACAATCAAGCCCAGGCGGCCGCACTGGCGATGCAGACGCCGGCATCGAGCGCGAAGGTCCGTCGGATTGAGGCCCGGCGTCTCATCAATATAAATAGGCGCCTCGTGGAGCTTGCCCAACGCGTAGGTCAGGCGTTGCCACTCTTCATCGTTGAGCTTGCCGGTACGAATCTTGTGCTGATCGATCCGACCGACCGACGACAAGAAACGGGTCGCGAGTTGGGTGCCCGGCATTTCCATCGAGAAGACCGCCACGGGAAGCCCCGCCTCCACCGCAACGGTCTCGGCAATATTGAGCGCCAGCGAAGTCTTGCCCATGCCAGGACGCGCCGCCAGGACAATCATGTCCGAAGGCTGGAGTCCTGACGTCTTCTCATCAAGATCGGCAAGCCCCGTCGGAACACCAGTGATACCCGCCGGCGAATCGCGGTCGTAAAGCTCCTGAATCCGATCCACCACCTGACCAAGAATAGGCTGAATGGGAACAAACCCACTGACCGTTCGCGCACCAGCCTCGGCGATCTCAAAAACCTTTGCCTCAGCCTCATCGAGGAGCGTCTTGGCATCCTTACCCGAAGGCGTCAGAGCACTCGCTGCGATCTGATCACCGACGGAAACCAGCTTCCGGAGAATCGCACGCTCGCGAATGATCTCACCATAGCGGCGCACGTTTGCCGCAGAAGGCGTGCTGTTGGCGATCTCGCCAAGATAGGCAAGCCCGCCCACATGCTCAGCCTCACCATTCTTCTCCAGCGCCTCATACACAGTCACCACGTCCGCCGGCTTGCCGAGTTCGATCAAGCGCGCAATCTGCCTGAAGATCCGACGATGGTCGTCCCGATAAAAATCCGCCTCATTGACGATGTCGCCAACCCGCTCCCACACGGTATTGTCGATCAGCAAGCCCCCCAGCAAGGACTGCTCCGCCTCGATGGAATGAGGCGGCAGGCGCAAGGCAGACATCACCGGATCGTCAACTTGACTCTGAGATTTACGCATGAGGCATCAACCGAAGAATGGAACCAAACGAAAAAGGGCTGCACCAGGCAGCCCCTTCTTGCTGGCGAGCCAGAGGCTCGACCGGGCGATCAGTTCTCGCCGACCACCGTGACAGAGATGGTCGCCGTCACGTCGGTATGCAGAGCCACGACGAGCTGGGATTCACCAACAGCCTTCAGCGGACCATCCGGCATGCGGACGGCAGACTTCTCGACCACAAAACCCTTCGCCTTCAGCGCTTCTGCGATGTCGGCATTGGTCACGGAACCAAACAGACGACCATCGACACCCGCCTTGCGGCCGATGGAAACAGCCAGACCTTCGAGCTTCTCGCCCTCGGCTTGAGCCGCAGCCAGCTGCTCGGCAGCCAGACGCTCGAGCTCGGCGCGACGCGCTTCGAACTCAGCGAGGTTGGCGGCGTTCGCGCGCTTGGCCTTGCCTTGCGGGATCAGGTAGTTACGAGCGTAACCGTCCTTGACCTTGACCACATCGCCCAGACCACCCAGGTTCACAACCTTGTCCAAAAGAATGATTTGCATGCTATGGCTCCGGGATTACTGGTGCAGATCGGTATAAGGCAGCAGCGCGAGGAAGCGGGCACGCTTGATCGCGGTGGACAGCTGACGCTGGTAGCCAGACTTGGTGCCAGTGATACGAGCCGGCATGATCTTGGCGTTTTCGGTGATGAAATCCTTCAGGATGTCCACATCTTTGTAGTCGATCTCTTCGATCTTCTCCGCACTGAAGCGGCAGAACTTGCGACGCTTGAAGAGACTGCGACCGCCACGGTCGTCCTTACGCTTCATTGCTGGCTTGAATGCCATGATTCGTTCCTTCCAAAAATTCGATCGTATCGATGTGCAATACAGGCGTCCTGCTGCGCAGACTTCTTGCTGCGATGAATCCGGTTATGCGAGCTACCGCTCCAAGCTTGGCGACAGCAAGCAACTTAGCCTTGTCACCCAGCGCAACCACCTGCAATTCAACCCCCACCTCACGCGAGAGCCCAGCTTCCATCTGCCTTGACCGGTGCTCGATACGTCCCGCCAGCACCGGCACACCGCCGGGGGAGTAACGCAGAACCCCGACTTCGGTCAGGACACCATCAATCTCAAAACTGTTGCGAACCTGCTCCTGCAACTCAGGCGGCAGGTTGCTGCTCGGCCGGCTTGGCTTCGTCCGCGGAAGTCAGGGAACGAGCCTTTTCTTCCTTCATCATCGGGGACGGAGCGGTCACAGCCTTCTTCATGCGGATGGACAGATGACGCAGGACAGCATCGTTGAACTTGAAACCGTGTTCAAGTTCGGCAATGGTCGGCTGATCGCACTCGATATTCATCAGCACGTAGTGAGCCTTGTGGATCTTCTGGATCGGGTAGGCCAGCTGACGACGACCCCAGTCTTCCAGGCGATGAATCTGACCGCCCTGGGAAGTAACGAGAGAACGATAGCGCTCGATCATTGCGGGCACCTGCTCGCTCTGATCGGGATGGACGATGAACACGACTTCGTAATGCCGCATGTGATCTCCTTCTGGATTAAACCCCCCGTCATGCGAAACGGTAGGGCAAGGTAAAAAGTGAGCGCCAGACTGAAAAGACAATCAAGCTAGCCCGCGATAGTCACACAGACGTGAAATTAAATCAAGGCCTTACGGGCGAACGACCCGAAGACTTGCGGACAAAAAAGAAAAGCGCCCTCGCAGGGCGCTTTTCAGAAACTTGGCGGAGAGGGCGGGATTCGAACCCGCGTCAGGGTATTACCCTGAACACGCTTTCCAGGCGTGCGACTTAAACCGCTCATCCACCTCTCCAAGCAGAGGCGGCACTATACACCGGATTTTCAAAAAGTCAAAGCCTGTTTTCAATTTCCGCGTTCACCTGCCCACATCCGGGAGACGCACGTTATCGACCAGCGCCAGCACGGCGGCACTGGGCGGCGGAGTCAGCAGGCTTACGAGAACGATCACGAGAAAGCCCGTGGGCACTCCAAAGACGCCGCAAGAGATCGGATGAATGCCGAACCAGGCGTCATCGAGCCCGCCACCGAAGAACGGATGAGTCCGCACGATGTAGAACAGGGTGACCCCCAGGCCGGCGATCATGCCGCAGATCGCCCCCCACTTGTTCGCCCTCTTCCAGAAGATCCCCAGCACCAGTGCCGGGAAAAACGCCGATGCGGCAATCGAGAAGGCCAGCCCGACCATGAACAAGATGCTGTCCGGACGGAGCGATGCAACCCAGGCTGCAACGACAGCCACCACCAGCAGCTGGGACTTTGTGATCACCAGGCGTCGCTGGGTGGACGCCTCTGGATTGATCACCCGGTAGTAGAGGTCATGGGACAAGGCATGGGAGATGGTCAGAAGCAGACCGTCGGCCGTCGACAGGGCAGCGGCCAGCCCCCCTGCCGCGACCAGCCCTGCCACCACGTAGGGCAGGCCGGCGATCTCGGGGGTGAGGAGCAGGATCGCATCGCTGTTGAGGCTCAGCTCGGCAAGCTGGAGGATTCCGTCGGCGTTGATGTCCTCGATCTTGACGAGCCCGACCTTGCCCCACGAGACGACCCAGGATGGCAGCGAGGCGATGTTCGAACCGATCAGGGTGCTGTACACCTCCCATTTGGCAAAAACGGCGTAGGCCGGCGCGGTGACATACAGGAGAAAAATGAAGAACAAGGTCCAGAACACCGAGCGTCGCGCGTCGCGTACGCTGGGCGTGGTGTAGTAGCGCATCAGGATGTGAGGCAAGCCTGCCGTGCCAACCATCAGCACGAAGCTCAACGCGATGAAGGTCAGGCGGGCATTGTCACGGGAAGCCGGATCAGGGCCAGGATGCGCCTCGGCGTGGGGCGGCGGCGGGACAGAGCGCTGCAGGCTGTCCTGGCGCACACGCTCCCATTTGATCCGCGCTTCGTCCGGTGTGCGGGGGAGATCACGCAGGGCGCGCTCGGCCGCAGCAACCTCCCGCGCGGGAGCGCCCTGGGTACGCAACTCATTGACGCGCTGCATCTGAGCCTGGCGCTCCCCAACCAGGGACCCGGGCAGCTCGGAAATCTTGCGCGCCAGTTCGTCGGCCCGCACCCGATAGAGGGCCCGCACATCGTTCTCGCGGGGCTCGGTGAACAACTCGGCCTCCTTGACCCCGAGATCGTGCAGCACCTTGCCATACATTGCCTGGGGGACCGGCACGCCGGTGACCTCATAGGAAAGGATCACTACCGGCACTAGGTAGGCGATGATCAGGATCAGGTACTGGGCAACCTGGGTCCACGTCACCGCCCGCATCCCGCCGAGAAAGGAACACACCAGGATGCCCGCCAGCCCGACGAACACGCCAATCTCGAACTCGATCCCGATGAAGCGGCTGGTGATGAGCCCGACCCCGTAGATCTGCGCCACCACATACACGAAGCTCGCCAGCACGCCGGCAAAGACACCGACCATCCGCGCAAAATGCCCCTCATAACGGGCGCCAAGGAAATCCGGGATGGTGAATTCGCCGAACTTGCGCAAGAACGGCGCCAGCAACAGGGCCACCAGCACATAACCGCCGGTCCAGCCCGTGACGAAGGCGAGCCCCTCGAAACCCGCATAGTAGAGGGTACCCGCGAGCCCGATGAAGGACGCCGCGCTCATCCAGTCGGCCGCGGTGGCCATCCCGTTGAAGAGCGCCGGCACCCGCCGGCCGGCGACATAGTATTCCGACACGTCGGAAGTCCGGCTCATCACCCCGATGAGCGCATAGATCGCGATGGTCGAGAAAAGGAAGATCTGCCCGATCCAGCGCGGAGCCAAGCCGAAGCGCTCAGCTACCGCAAGAAACAGCACGAGGCCGACAAAGCCAGTCGCGTAAAGGAGGTAGTAGCGCCCCAGGCGCCGGAAAAGAACGGGCGTTGAACGTTTCATGGCCCGCGATCAAGCCTCGTCATCGAGGCCATAACGCCGCTCGAGCCGGATCATCCAGCGATCGTAGATCAGGACGATCAACAGGAAGATGATCAGCGCACCCTGCCCAGCCATGTAAAAACCGAAGGGCCAGCCGAAGAAGACGAACCGGTTCAGTTCCTCGGCGAACCAGCCAGGCAGGAAGCTCGCTGCGGCCCAGACACACAGCAGCACGCCGGTCACGCGCAGGGTCGACCGCCAGTAAGCCCCTTGCCTTGCCTCGGTGTCGTCCACACGCGCCCCCAGAGCCGGCTTGGCCGGCGGTTGATATCCGCCGCAGTATAGCCCGGGCGTCGGCTTACAACTGATAGCGGCTGCGCAGCCTGTCCTGCAGGCGGCGAGCCTGGCGGAGCGACTCCTTCAGGAAAGCCCTCTCGAGCTCGTTGAGCTCATCCGGCGCCACCTGGTTGGCCGGCACACCGGGCACCCGCTGCCGCCGCAGGCGCAGTTGCAGGATGAACTCGAAGGCATCCGTCAAGGCATCGATCTCCCGCCCGCTCCAGCGCAGGAGATTGCCCGCCGCGCGCAAGCGATCAACCGTGGATGTCGAGGCCAGCCCCAACTCCAGCGCGTAAATGCGACCTGCATCAACAAAGGGGCGAGTCCCGTCCCGCTTGAGCTCAAGCCGCCCGCTTTGCCGATCGACCACGAAGTCGCGGATGCGTCCCAGTGGCGGGCCGCTGCGCAGTGCGTTCTCGGTCATGAAGCGGAGGAAGAGGGGATTGTCGGCAGCGGCGGTGAGCAAACCGCCCCGAAGCGCATCCGCCAGCGTGGCATCTCCGGCCAGCGCCCGGAAGTCGAAGAAGATCGTCGCGTTGAGCAGATCGTCGGCGCTCGCCGAGCGCATCCAGTCGGCAAAGCAATAGCGCCATTCGTCCAGCGACAGACACCAGCGTGGGTTTCCCGCCATGATCCCCCCCTGGCACAGCGGAAAGCCGCAGGCATCGAGCAAGCCAGTGACCCGCCGGGCAAAAGGCAGGAAGCGCGCGCGCAGGCTGTCGGCCTCGGCCTCGCCGGCGGCGAGGAAGATCAGGCCGTTGTCCTGGTCGGTGTGCAGCGTCTGCTCCAGACGCCCTTCCGAGCCGAAAGCAAGCCAGCACCACGGCACCAGCGGCAGGTCGAACTCGGCCTCGGCGAGGTCGATGGCAGCCTGGACGAGCAGATCGTTGAGCAGGGCGATCCACTCCCCCATCCGACCGGCCTGCTCGCCCCCATCCACCAGGGCCGCCGCCCGCTCGCTCACCTGGCGCGCTGCATCGATGAGCCCGGCTTCGTCGCGGGCGGCCTGAATGCGCCCGATCAGGTCGTCAGCCGCCGGACGACGCACCGCGTAAAGATCATCCCGCGACACGACCCCCACCAGCCGCCCGAGCTCATCCACCACCACCAGGCGCCGCAGGCGATGACGGGCGAGCAGCAGGCGTGCCTCATGGACACCGGCCGTCCGCGGCAGCGCAACCACACCTCCGGTCATCAGGCCGGCAACCGGGACGTCGAGCCTCTCGGCGGGTTGCGCGATACGCTCGATGACGTCCCGCTCGGTGAGGATGCCCAGCGGCTGACCCGTGGAGGGCGCAACCACCACGGCCTCGGCCGCATCGGCCTCGCACATGCGACGGAGCACCTCGCGGACGGCAAGCTCCGGCAGCACCGACAGCGGCTCCCTCCGGATAAAGCCCTCGAGCCCGCCCCCCGTGTGAGCATGCATGGCGACGGGCTCAGTACTTGACGCGGGCGTAGTATGTTTTCTCGGAAGCTCGACGGGCTTCGCCGAGCGTCCGGATCCCCATTTCGGCGAGCAGCGGGATCATCCGCAGGAATACCTCGCCGGTGACGATCGCGTCGCCGATGGCCGTATGCCGGCCCATGATGTTCACCCCCATGCGTTCGCTGATCGCCTCGAGCCGGTGAGACTCCTGGGACGGGTGGATCACCGCCGACAACAGCAGCGTGTCGAGCACCGGCTGCTCGAAGCGGATCCCGGTGCTCTGCTCCTTCATCTGCAGGAAGCGCATGTCGAAGGCCGCATTGTGGGCCACCAGCACGGTGTCTGCCGCAAATGCGTGAAAGGCCGGCAGCACCTTGGTCATCGGCGGCTGACCGACGAGCATCTCCGGCGTGATGCCGTGGATCTTGGTGGACGCCTCGGGCAGCTCCCGCAGCGGGTCGACCAGCTGGTCGAAGGACTCCGAGCGGAGCAGCTTGCCATTCACGATGCGGGTCGCCCCGATCTGGATGATCTCGTCACCTTCGGACGGATTGAGCCCGGTGGTCTCGGTGTCGAAGACGGTGAACGCCAGCTCCGAGAGCAGCCGGTCGTCGAGCTCGTGGCTGACCTCGGTCTGCTTGAAGAGGTCGAAATCGTAGTATTCGGGACGGCTGTCACCCTTCAGATAGGCCGCAGCCACCACCTCTTCCTGAGGCAGCGCCGACGGCAGCAGCAGGCGGAAGAAGGCGCGGTGCTGGGTTTTCTCGCGCTGCAGCCAGATCTCGCCGTCGTGACGGGCAATCACGTCCCGCACGGTGAGGGGCGAACTCTCGCCGGCGAAGCTCATCGGCTCGAGCTCCCAGGACATCACCGTTTCGGTGCTCATCGCCTGCCCCGACCAGATCAGGTCGAGGTGCGCCAGGCGCCCGGCGCCGCTCAGGCGGAAGCGCACCTCACGGACTTCGAACTCGTCCGACAACCGGCTCGCAAGGTAGCTGATGGCCTGCAGCAGCGAGAAGCTGTCGACCTTCACCCAGACCGCCGGGTCCACGTCCTCGAGCTTGGTGGGCAGGCCGAGCTTCTTCTCGATGCGGCGCTGGGCCGCAGCGATCAGGTCGGCGCCGTGCATGTCGTCGAGGGGCCAGCGTGTCTTGAGGGAATCGGCAAAGGCGTTGGCGGTCTCCTCGAGCCGCCCGCTCATGGCCTGGACCTCGTCGCGGATCACCTTGAGGAAGCGGTCTTTCAGGTCCACGTCGAGGTCGGGATACTCGAGCATCTCGGCCGCGGCGCGGAGATTCGCCAGCGACGAGCGGCTGCCCTCGGTGACCGAATTGAGCAACTGATCGCGCCGGGTCTCGCTCTCGAAGTTGCGGGTGATGTTGTCCAGCATCAGCACGAAGCCCGACACCGTGCCATCGGCGTCGCCTTCGGTGGTGCTCATCACCGGCGCCATCTGCACCCGCAGCAACTGCCCCGCGCGCGTCGTGGTAACGAAATTGGCCATCGGCTGGGAGCTCTGGCGGCGGATCCGCTCCTGGATGCTCTCCAGCGCATGAACGATCAGGTTGCGCTCGAAAACCAGGTAGATCGACCGCCCGAGCCCGATGATCTCGCCCCCGCCGGCCGCGCTCGGCGCATCGGAAAGCGCCTTGAACTGCAGCCGCGCCCGGTTGTTGTAGAGCAGGATGCGACCGTCGAGGTTGCACACGACGACGCTCTGGTTGAGCTCCGACATCAGCGCAGCCAGCCGATTGCGCTCCTCCTCGACCGACAGGCGCGCCTCACGGATGCGCGACTCCACATCGTCCTGCAGGCTCTGGCGCTGGTCGGCCAGGCTGTTCACGGCCTCGGCGATACGCTGCAGTTCCGGCGAGCCGGAAGGCTTGAGCCGACGCGAGGGATCGGTGCCCACCAGCAGTCCGATCTCGTCGGCCAGCAGCGCCGGCGCCGCGATGCTGTCCTGGGCGAAGGATTTCATCAGTACCGCCGCGGCTCCGGCGCCGACCAGCCCGATCATGATCAGCAAGCCGAGGCGCGGGTTGAGGACGGGCTCGACCACCGCCCGCTCCTCGGGCCCGAGATCCCGCCAGAGGGCGACACCGGCGCCGACCAGCACGCCCAGAACGAGCGCCGACGCCACGAGAGTGACCAGTCCCTGCCTGGCCTTCGGGCTCATGCCGGCAGATCCAGCAGGGACTTCACCTTGGTCACCAGCTCCCGGGTCGAAAAAGGCTTGGTCATGTAGGCATCGGCCCCCATCGCCAGGCCCTTTGTGATCTCCATCTCGCGCCCCTTGGCCGTCAGCATCAGGATGCGCGTACCCTGCAGCCCGGGGTCGGTGCGGATCTCCTGACACACTTCATAGCCGTTCTTGCGCGGCATCATGATGTCGAGCAGGACCAGGTCGGGCGCCTCACTGCGAACCTTGTCGATGGCTTCCTGGCCGTCCGTGGCGACACAGACGGTGAAGCCCTCGCGCTTCATCAGGAACTCCAGGGATATGACGATATTTTGTTCATCATCGGCGATAAGTATTTTTTTGGCCATTTTGTCTCCTCCCCCTGCGTGCCCGGATCAAGACTGCGACGAAGCAGCCCATTCCCGACACTAGAAAGCATAAGTTTATCCTGCGTCTTCTTTCCTTACAGCTGATTTCCCGCAAGGCATAAGAAATGAGAATGTCGCCCCCTCGCCCGGCACGCTCTCGACCCATAAGCGGCCCCCGTAGTGCTCCACGATCTGGCGGCTGATGGGCAGGCCGAGACCGGTGCCCTGGGGCTTGTCGGTCATCGTGTTGCCTCCCTGGCGAAATTTTTCGAAAACGACCCTCTGCTCCTCCGGAGTGAGCCCCGGCCCATTGTCGCTGACATCCACCTGCAAGCCCTCGCCGGTCTCGCGGAGGCTCAGGCGAACCTGGCCACTCCCCCGTGCGACGAACTTCACCGCGTTAGACAGGAGGTTCAACACGACCTGCACCAGCCTGTCCCGATCAGCCAGCAGCGCCGGCACTGCAGGCGGCATGGACATCTCGAGCGTGACTCCCTTGTCCCGGAACAGCTGGCTGGTGGCCGCGGCCCCCTGCTCCACCACATCGAGAAGGCTCACCTCGTCGTTCACCCAGTCAGCGTGCCCCGATTCGATCTTGGCCATGTCGAGCACCTGGTTGACCAAGCGCGTCAGGCGTTCGGTCTCGCTGACGATGATGCCCAGGAAACGCTGCCGGTCGTCCACATCAATCTCGGGATCTTCGAGCAACATCTCGGAAAACGCTCTGATCGAGGTCAGTGGTGTGCGTAATTCATGGGTCACCGACGACATGAAGTCGTCTTTCAGGCGATCGAGCTCCTTGAGACGCTCGTTGGCGCTGCGCAACTCGCGGGTTGCCTGTTCCAGTTCGAGGGACTTCTGCTCCAGGCGCCTGGAGTAGGCCCGAACCTGAGAAGCCTCGTCGAGAATGTTCATCACCTCGTCGAGGCCCAGCGGCTCCTCCTGCACCACCGAGGCCACGATCACCCGTGCCGACGCGCTGCCGATCGCCCCGGCGAGGGTGGTTTCGGCAAAGTGCACCAGCCCGGCATCGGCCTGCAGGGCCTCCCGACTCACGCCCCGCGAGCGGGCGTAGTCGTCGAAGGCATTGGCCGCGCGCTCCCGGCCCAGGAAGCGGCCGAGCAGCGGCAACAGGTCGCCCACCTGGGCGCTACCCCGCCAGAAGGCTCCGTCCGACGGCCGCCCCTGCTTGAACACATCCACGAACAAGGTGGCCTGCCCCGCCTCGATGGCGCTCGGCGGACGCATCAACGACACCCACACGTAGCCTCCCACGTTCGCCAGCATGCTCCAGAACAGGCTGTGGGCGAGCGGATCGAGGCCCCGCAGACCAAAGAGCTCCTGGGGCCGCAACAGATCCAGCCCGAACAGGCCGTTCTGCAGGAAATCACCGGGCAACCAGCCGGACTTGGCAAAGGACGGCAGGAGCAAGGTGTATAGCCACACCGCAAAGCCCCCCGACAAACCCGCCACCGCCCCGGCCCGCGTCCCGCCACGCCAGTACATTCCGCCCAGCATCGCCGGCGCGAACTGGGCCACCGCTGCGAAGCTGATCAGGCCAATGCTCACCAGCGCATGGGCCTCACCCGCCAGGCGGAAATACAGATAGGCCAGCAGCAGGATCAGCACGATCGCCCCGCGCCGGATGCCCAGCAACACACCCGAGACATCCTCCTGACCGTGCAGCGCCAGCCAGCGGTAGCGCAGCAGGAGCGGCATCACGAGGTCGTTGCAGACCATCGTCGACAGCGCGATGGTTTCCACCACGATCATCCCGGTGGCCGCCGACAGGCCGCCGATGAATACAACCAGCGCCAGCCAGTCGTGCCCAAACACCATCGGCAGCCGAAGCACGAAGGTGTCGGCATCCACCTGCTGGCCCGCAAACAGCATGAGGCCACCCAGTGCGATCGGCAGCACGAACACGTTGATCAGCAACAGGTAGAGCGGAAACAGCCAGATCGCCCGCCGCAGGTGGTTTTCATTGACGTTCTCGACCACCGTCACCTGAAACTGGCGGGGCAGGAACATCACCGCCAGCATCGACAGCAAGGTCAGCGCGAACCAGTTGGCGTAGCCGTTGCCGCCCGCCCCCATGCGCATCAGGGCCTGCAACTGAGGCTCCCGGGCTGCCCGGGAGAAGAGGTCGCCGAAGCCGTCGAAGAGCCCGAAGGTGACGAATACCCCCACGGCAACGAAAGCCACCAGCTTGACCAGCGACTCGAAGGCGATCGCCGCCACCAGGCCTTCATGGCGCTCGGTGGCGTCGAGGTGGCGCGTACCGAAAAGGATCGTGAACGCCGCCATCGACAGCGCCACGTAGAAGGTGGTGTCAGCCAGCCAGGGCAGCGCCCCGCGCCCACTCGACACCATGTCGTCGGGCGGGACGAGGATCGCGAAACTTCCCGAAAGAGCCTTCAACTGCAGCGCGATGTAGGGAATCACGCCGAGCACAGCGATCACCGTGACGAGCCCGCCGAGCAGCTGGCTCTTGCCGTAGCGGGAAGCGATGAAGTCGGCGATGGAGGTGATGCGGTTGGTCTTGCCGATGCGGATCATCTTCAGCATCACGAACCACCACAATGCCACTGCCAGGGTCGGCCCGAGGAAGATCGGCACAAAACCCAGGCCCGACGAGGCCGCCCGCCCGACGCTCCCGTAGTAAGTCCAGGTGGTGCAATACACCGCCAGCGACAAGGCGTAGATGGTCGGGTTGGCGATCACCGAGCGGCCGGCATCGGCACGCTTGTCGCCGAAATACGCCACCGCGAAGAGCAGCAGCAAATAAAGGAAGGATGCCGCGACGATCACCGGACCGTTCAACACGACGCACCTCCCTCTAACGCTCGATGATCCACGCCATCACGCCGATGAACGCAGCCCACACACCAAACACATAGAGATAGAGCACCGGGATGCCACCCCAACTGCGCTCCACGTCGAACAGGGACAGCACCGGGTTGCTGACCAGCACCCAGCCGAACAGAAACAGGGCCACGAGGCGCTGCCCGGTAAGCGTCGCTTTGATCATGGTTTCTCCCGCCAGAATGGGAAAGACTCACGGATGCACCGTCGGCGAGCCCGAGGCGCCATCGCACCCCTCGACTTATAAACCGAAAGGCCAGACCTGGCGAGCCCGCAGACGCCCGCCCACCAAGGCATGACCGCAGGGCAAGGCCCCCCACAAGAGAAAAAGGCGCGATGAACGCGCCTTTTTCTCCCCCTCACAACACCCCGGCCAGACTGCGCCGGGGTCCTCCCCTTTTAGTTTTTCTTGCAGCGCCGCGGTCTCCTCCGCCGGCCTGGGAGGCCGGTTGCGGGCTGCCCGGCCTGAGGCCGGGGAAGTCTCGATAAGTCTGTTACTTGAGCTGTTCCAGGATCGCCGGGTTTTCCAGCGTCGAGGTGTCCTGGGTGATCTCCTCGCCCTTGGCCAGCTGACGGAGCAGGCGGCGCATGATCTTGCCGGAACGGGTCTTCGGCAGGTTCTCACCGAAGCGGATGTCCTTGGGCTTGGCGATCGGGCCGATTTCCTGGCCGACCCAGTTCTGCAGTTCCTTGATCACGGCAGCAGCTTCGTCGCCGGTCGGACGGGCACCCTTCAGGACCACGAAGGCAACGATCGCCTCGCCGGTCAGATCGTCCGGACGGCCGACCACGGCTGCCTCGGCAACCTTCTCGTGGGCCACCAGGGCGGATTCGATTTCCATCGTGCCCATGCGGTGACCGGAGACGTTCAGCACGTCGTCGATACGGCCGGTGATGGTGAAGTAGCCGGTGTCCTTATCGCGGATCGCACCGTCGCCTGCCAGGTACAGCTTGCCCTGGAAGTCAGCCGGATAGTAGGACTTGACGAAGCGGTCGGGATCGCCCCAGATGGTGCGGATCATCGACGGCCACGGACGCTTGACGACCAGGATACCGCCCTGGCCCCAGGGCACGTCGGTACCGGTCTCGTCGACCACGGCGGCCTGGATGCCCGGGAAGGGCAGCGTGCAGGAGCCGGGGATCAGCGGGGTGGCGCCGGGCAGCGGGGTAATCATGTGGCCGCCGGTTTCGGTCTGCCAGAAGGTATCGACGATCGGGCAGCGGCTGCCACCGACGTTCTCGTAGTACCACTCCCAGGCCGCCGGGTTGATCGGCTCGCCGACCGAGCCCAGGAGACGCAGGCTGGACAGGTCGTAGTTCTTGGGATGCACGGCCGGGGTGTTGTCGGCCGCCTTGATCAGCGAACGGATCGCCGTCGGCGCGGTGTAGAAGATATTGACCTTGTGGTCCTGGATCATCTTCCAGAAACGGCCGGCATCCGGGTAGGTCGGGACACCTTCGAAGACGATTTCGGTCGCGCCACAGGCCAGCGGGCCGTAGGTGATGTAGGTGTGGCCGGTAACCCAGCCGATGTCAGCAGTACACCAGAAGACATCGTTCGGCTTGATGTCGAAGGTGTACTGCATGGTGAGGATGGCGTGCAGCAGGTAGCCGCCAGTGGAGTGCTGAACACCCTTCGGCTTGCCGGTGGAGCCGGAGGTGTAGAGCAGGAACAGCGGGTGCTCGGCTTCGACCCATTCCGGCTCGCAGGTATCGGACTGAGTGGCGGTGAGCTCGTCGACCCAGATGTCACGGCCGGCGACCATGGCGGTTTCCTGGCCGGTACGCTTCACGACGAGGACGCTCTTGATGGTCGGGCAGCCGCTGGCCAGGGCCTCGTCGGCGATGGACTTGAGGGGCAGGGCCTTGCCGCCGCGGTTCTGGCCGTCGGAGGTGATCAGCAGCACGGCGCCCGCGTCGTTGATGCGGTCAGCCAGGGACTGGGCGGAGAAACCGCCAAACACGATGGAGTGGGTGGCACCGATACGGGCACAGGCCTGCATCGCAACGACGCCCTCGATGGACATAGGCAGGTAGATGACGACACGGTCGCCCTTCTTGACGCCCTGGCTCTTCAGCGCGTTGGCAAACTTGCAGACGCGGCCGAGGAGGTCCTTGTAGGTGACCTTGGCGACATCGCCCTTGTCGCCTTCGAAGATCAGGGCGACCTTGTCGCCGAGGCCCTTGTTGACCTGGCGATCGAGGCAGTTGTAGGAAACGTTCAGCTTGCCATCGGCAAACCACTTGAAGAACGGTGCGTTGCTCTCGTCGAGAACCTGGGTGAAGGGCGTCTGCCAATCGATCAGCTCCTTCGCCCGCTTGCCCCAGAAACCTTCGTAATCCTGCTCTGCTTCGGCGCAGAGGGCCTTGTACGCTTCCATGCCCGACACGGCAGCGTTCTTCACCACCTCTTCAGACGGATAGTAGAACTTCTGGGTGGTTTCGTTCGTCATTTTTCACCTCTCCTCGTGTTTTATGAGTGTGCAACGTTTGAATCTTGAAACCTGACTGGCGGGGGCCAGGACCGCTCGACCAACCTGCAGCACCGGCTTGTTCAGGGTTCGCTCGCCCTGTATCCGGGCCAGATTAGAGTCGATCAATCTTACACATGACTTACACCTCCGTGGGGCCTTGGCCTGCATTTTTCAGGGACGCGACCGACTTCAACGAAGGCTCCCCACATCAGGATCCTTTCGGCATAGAATCGCATATCCATCAAAAATCACTTCGGAATATGCCGACGGTCAGAAACCTGGTTCTGCCGCTCCTGCTGGCGCTGCTTGCAGCCGCGTGTGCCTCCCAGCCCCGGACGCCCCCGTCGGCGAGCCACATCCAGGCCCCGGAAGCCCCTGCAGATCCGGCCGGCATCCCCCCGCTGGTGCCCGACCTGCTGCCGCTGCCGCGCCCAAACCCCGCGCCGCGGGCCGAAACCTACTCGGTCGTCGTCACCAACGTACGCATCCAGGATCTCCTGTTCGCCCTGGCCCGGGACGCCAGGATCAATCTGGACATCCATCCGGGCCTCGTCGGCAGCGTCACCCTCAACGCCATCAACCAGACCCTGCCGCAGATCCTCGCCCGCCTTGCCCGCCAGGTGGACATGCGCTTCGAGCTCGAAGGGACCAACCTCGCCGTGATGCCCGACTCGCCCTTCCTGCGAACCTACCGAATCGACTATGTAAACCTCAGCCGCCAGGTCTCCGGCACGGTGTCCACCAACACCCAGATAGCCACGACCGGGGCCGGCCAGCCCAACAGCGGCAACCTCAACGCACTCACCCTCGCCAGCGGCGGCAACGTCTCCGCGACGCGCATCGAGAACGCCTCCCGCAACCAGTTCTGGGAATCCGTCGAGAAAAACATCCGCGACCTGCTGCGCGAGACCGACAAGATCCTGCCCGAGGGCTCCAGCGACACCATCATCGAGAGCGTCGAGAACACCAGCACCACGGGCAGCAGCATCGTGCCCGCCACGACGCCGAACCGCCGCGACCGGCACGGCCCGGCCTATCCGGGCGGCCTCGCCGGCACAGCCAGCCCAGCAGCGAGCCAGAACAACACGACCACTACCGTCCACAAGGCCACCTTCCGCGAAGCCGCCTCGGTGATCGCCAACCGCGAGACCGGCGTCGTCACCGTCCGCGCCACCGGCCGCCAGCACGAGAAGGTGCGTGAATTCATCGACCAGGTGATGGCCTCGGCCCGCCGCCAGGTGCTCATCGAAGCCACCATCCTCGAGGTCGGCCTGTCCGACACCTACCGGCAGGGCATCGAATGGAGCCGGCTCCTGCCCAGCGGCACCCGTTTCGGCATCACCGGCCCCAGCCTCGGCACCGGTGCAGGCAACGCCGTCACCCCCTTCAGCCTCGCCTACAGCAGCGCCGGCGGCATCGACTCCACGATCCGCCTGCTCGAAGGCTTCGGCACCGTCAAGGTGCTGTCGAGCCCCAAGCTGTCGGTGCTCAACAACCAGACCGCGGTCATCAAGGTGGTCGAAGAGTACGTCTACTTCAGCGTCAAGGCCGACACCACCCAGACCACCAACGCCGGCGCGCTCACCACCGTCACCACCACGCCCCAGGCCGTGTCGGTCGGCCTCGTCATGACCGTCACGCCGCAGGTCAGCCCCCACGACGAGATCATCCTCAACGTCCGCCCCACCATCTCCAGCATCGCCGACTTCCGCCGCGACCCGAACCCCAACATTCCCCCCGGCATTCCCAACCTCGTCCCGCAGATCCGTACCCGCGAGATCGAGTCCATCCTGCGCGTGGGCAGCGGCGAGACCGCCATCCTCGGCGGCCTGATGGAAGACCGCATCGACTACAAGACCGGCCGCGTGCCCCTCATCGGCGCCCTGCCCATCCTCGGCGAAGCCTTCACCAACCGTGACAACACGGTGCAAAAAACCGAGCTTGTGATCTTCCTGCGCCCGGTCGTCGTGCGCGAACCCAACCTCGTCGCCAGCACGCCCCACCTGCGCGAACACTTGCCAAGGGCCGACTTCTTCACCGACAAACCCGTTCCCGGCAGCCGCAACTTCCCGCCCCCTGGACTGCCCGCCGCGGCCCCCGGAGGCGCCTCCCCATGAGCCTGCTGATCGACATCCTGCGCAGGGCCGAGTCTGGCACAACGGCACCACCCACCCAGCGCAGGGAAGCCTCCCCTGTGCCCGCGCGCCTGGAGCTGGAGCCCCTGGCCGAGCCCGCCCCCATGCGGGCCCGCCCTACCCCTGCACCGTCGGCACAGCACCACCACACCCCGACACCCGCCACCACGGTGGCAGAGCCTTCCGCAGGGCGGCCGACACAGGCCGATACCCCTCGCTGGCGCCATGTCGGCCTGTCCGCCGGCATGTCGGCCCTGGCCACGCTGGCCTGGCTGTGGCTGGCACCCACCCCCGCCGCCTCGGCCCCGGCCTACCCGACTTCGGCGCCCTCACCCGCCCCGGCTGAAGCGGCCCCGCCGCCGCCCCCCGTCGCAGCACCGGTGGTGGCCCCGCCTCCAAGGCCACACCGGTCCACCACCAGCAAGCCTTCTGGCGCGACACCACCTCCCAGCCATCCGGCACCGTCCGGCACGCCGATCCATTTCGATCGAAACCCGCCGGAGGCCGCCCCCTTCGCCGCCGTCCTCAGCGCCGCCCATGAAGCCTACGGCGCGGGCGACCTGCCCCTCGCCGAGGCCCGCTACCGGGAAGCCCTGGCCAGCGCGCCCGACGACCCGGACGCCCTAGACGGCCTCGGCGCCATCGCTCTGCAGGCTGGGCAGCACGAACGGGCCCGCCAATTCTTCCGCCGCGCCCTGCTGGCCCACCCCCTCGACCCGACAGCCCTGGCCGGCCTCACCCGCACCGAAGGCCACGATCCGATGCAGACCGAGAGCCGCCTCAAGGACAGCCTCGTCAGCCAGCCCGACGCAAGCGCCACCCACCTCGCCCTCGGCGACACCCTGGCCACCCAGCAGCGCTGGGCCGAAGCGCAGCAAGCCTACTTCCAGGCCCACAGCCTCGCCCCGGACCACCCCGACATCGCTTACAACCTGGCGGTGGCCCTCGACCACCTCGGCCAGCGCCGGCCCGCGGCCAGCTTCTACCGCCAGGCCCTCCTACTCGCCGAGCGCCACCCCGCACGCTTCTCCCGCCCTCAATGTGAAACCCGCCTGCGCACGCTGCAGGCCCAGGACCCCAGCCCATGACCCCCAACGCCACGCCCATCGGCCAAACCCTCATCCACCTGGGCCTGATCAGCAAGGACCAGCTCCACATCGCCCTGCGCGAACAGGGCCGCAGCGGCGAAATCCTCGGCCGCCAGCTCGTGCGCCTCGGCTTTCTGTCCGAAACCACCCTACGCGACGCCCTCGCCCGGAGCCTCGGCCGCCCCTGCGCCGACCTCTCCAAGCTGCTCCCCGACGCCGAAGCCCTCGCCCTCGTCCCGAGGCCGCTCGCCAAACGCCTGCACCTCATCCCCCTCAGCTACGACGCAAGCCAGCGCCATCTCGTCATCGCCTCCAGCGACGTCGACAACATCGTCGCCCTCGACCAGCTCCGCAACAACCTGCCCCCCGGCACGCAGGTGGACATCCTCCTCGCCGGCGAAGCAGAGGTCGCCCAGGCCAGCGACCAGCTCTACGGTCACGAGCTCTCCATCGACGGAATCCTCAACGAGATCGAGAGCGGGGAGTCCGACCCCTTCGGCCAGCCCGCCCGCGGTAGCGAATACGCCCAGCCGGTGGTCCGCCTCATCGACGCCCTGCTCACCGATGCCGTCAAGCGCGGCGCCTCCGACCTGCACTTCGAGCCCGAAGCCGCCTTCCTGCGCATCCGCTACCGCATCGACGGCCTGCTGCGCCAGATCCGCGCGTTGCACAAATCCTGCTGGCCGGCGATGGCGGTGCGCCTCAAGGTGATGGCCGGCCTCAACATCGCCGAAACCCGCAACCCCCAGGACGGCCGCATCTCGCTGCAGGTCAGCGGCCGGCCGGTGGATTTCCGCGTCTCCACCCAGCCCACCATCCACGGCGAGAACATCGTCCTGCGCATTCTCGACCGCCAGAAAGGCATCGTCGACCTCGACGCCCTCGGCCTCACCGACCCACAGCTCGATCTCCTCAAGCTCATGATCGCCCGCCCCGAAGGCCTGATCCTCGTCACCGGCCCCACCGGCAGCGGCAAGACCACCACCCTCTACTCCATCCTCGGCCACATCAACGCCGAGGGCATCAACATCATGACCCTCGAGGACCCGGTCGAATACCCGATGCCGATGATCCGCCAGACCGCCGTCGCCGACGCCGCCCGCCTCGACTTCGCCAACGGCGTGCGGGCCATGCTGCGCCAGGACCCGGACGTCATTCTGGTCGGCGAGATCCGGGACGAGGACACTGCCCGCATGGCCTTCCAGGCCGCCATGACCGGCCACCAGGTCTACTCCACGCTGCACACCAGCTCGGCCATCGGCGCCATCCCGCGCCTGCTCGACATCGGCATCCTGCCCGACATCCTGGCCGGCAACGTCATCGGCATCGTCGCCCAGCGCCTCGTGCGCTGCCTCTGCCCGGCCTGCCGTGAAGCCCGCCCGGCCCACGACTACGAAATGCGCCTGCTCGGCCTCCCCGCAGCATCCGAACGCCCCATCCTCCACGAAGCCCGCGGCTGCCCCCAGTGCGACTTCCAGGGCTACCGGGGCCGCATGGCGATCATGGAACTCCTGCGCATGGACCCGGAGCTCGACGAACTCGTCGCCCGCCGGGCCACCGCCCGCGAGATCCGCGAAGCCGCCAGCCGCAAGGGCTTCCGCCCCCTCGCCGACGACGGTGCCCGGCGCGTGCTCGAGGGCGCCACCACCCTCGACGAGCTGTGCCGGGTGGTGAACCTCACCGACCGCATGTCCCCATGACACCCTACGCCTACCGGGCCGTCAGCTCCGGCGGACAGATCGTCCGCGGTCGGCTCGACGCCCGCGACCTGCCCGACCTCGAACGCCGGCTGGCCCGGCTCGGCCTCGAACTCCTCCGGGGCAGGCCGGCCCTCGTGCTGCAGTGGCAAGCCCGCCGTGGCATCCCCCGGCGCGAGCTGATCAACTTCTGCTTTCACCTCGAACAATTCCTGCAAGCCGGCGTCCCCATCCTCGACAGCCTCGCCGACCTGCGCGACTCCCTCGAGCACCCTCGCTTCCGCCCCGTCGTTGCCCAGCTCATCACCGCCATCGAAGGCGGCCAGAGCCTTTCCGAGGCCCTGCTCCAGCACCCGCAGATTTTCGACGGCGTCTTCTGCAGCCTCGTCCGGGCCGGCGAGCAGGCCGGCGAACTCCCACGCGTGCTGCGCGCCCTCGCCACCGCCCTCAAGCGCGACGACGAACTCGCCGCCTTCACCCGGCGCATCGCCATCTACCCGCTCATCGTCTGCGCCGTGATCCTTGCCGCCATCGGCGTCGCCCTGATCTACGTGGTGCCCGAGCTCGCCCGCCTGTTCCAGACCGTCGGCCAGGCCCTGCCGCTGCAGACCCGCATCCTCATCGCCCTCTCCGGCTTCGTGCGCGGCTACGGCTGGCTGCTCGCCCTTGCGCTCTTCGCCGCCGGCCTCGTCTTTCGCCACGCCCTCGCCACCCGGCCCAGCCTCCGGCACGACATCGACGCCCTCAAGCTGCGCCTGCCGCTCCTCGGCGAAGTCCGCCGCAAGCTCATCCTCGCGCGCTTCACCGGCCTCTTCTCCATGATGTACGCCTCCGGCATCACCATCATCGACGCCCTCCGGGCCGCCGAAGACGTGGTCGGCAACACCGCCCTCAAGGCCGGCCTGCAGCAAGCCGGCCGGCGCATCGAGCAAGGCGCCCGGCTCTCCGAGGCCTTCGCCGGGGTCGAGCTCTTCCCGCCCCTCGTCACCCGCATGCTGCGCGTCGGCGAGAGCACCGGCGCCCTCGACCAGGCCCTATCCAACGTCAGTTACTTTTATGAGCGCGACGTCCGCGAGGCCATCGAGCGCCTCCAGGCCAGTATCGAACCGGCCCTCACCGTCATCCTCGGCCTGCTCCTGCTGGCCGTGATGAGCGCCGTGATGCTGCCCATCTACGACATCGTCAGCCGCATGAAGCTCTGAGCATGGCCGAGCGCCACTTCCTCCACCTCGACAGCGCCGGCCTCCGGGCCTCCCGAGTTCATCGCGGGCAGGTCGGCCTCACGGACCATTTCACGGCTGCCGACGGCCCGCCGGCGCTGGCTGCCTGGCTGCGGGGCCATCCCCAGGCCCGCTGCACCCTGCTCGTCGACCTGCCCGACGAAACCTACCAGCTCGACACCCTGCCCGTCGTGGGCCCGCGCGACCGCCGCCAGCTCATCGCCCGCCGCCAGGCCCAGCTGGGGCTGGACACGCCCTACATCACCCACCAGCCCCTTGGCCAATCCGTCGACACCCGGGCCGGCGGCCCACCCCAGGAAAAGATCCTGTTCGCCGCGCTCAACCGCCCAGCCGCCCTGCAGACCTGGCTCACCGCATTCGAGCAGGGCCCACGCGCCCTCGACGGCGTGCATCTGGCGTCCCACCTCGCCGCAGCCCTCGCTCCTCAACTGCCCGACCTCCCGCCCCTGGCCCTGCTGGTCTGGGCAAGCCCCGCCGGCCTGCGGGTGTCCTGTCTCGATGGCGGCCGGCTACGCTTCAGCCGCCTCACCCCGGCAAGCACCTTTGCGAGCATCGGGCTCTGGCAGACCTGTCACGACGAAGCCCGACGCACCCACCAATACCTCGTCGGCCAGCGTGCCATCGACCGGACCCAGACCACGCCGGTGTATGTGCTCGCCCACCCACAAGACCACGCAGCACTGGGCAGCGCCTGCCCCGACAGCGGCGAACTCCGCTTCCAGGCCGTCGACCTGCCGGGGCTCGCCAGGCGCTGCGGCCTCCGCAGCCCGATCGAGGATTCCGACAGTCTCCCCCTGCTCCTTCACACCGCCAGCCGCAGCCGGCAACTGCCGCAACTCGCCCCGGCTGCGCTGCGCCGGCCACACCAGCGTCTCGACGCCAGCACCCTCCTTGGCGCACTTGCCGCCTCCGTGCTGGCGGTCAGCCTGGTCGTCAGCGCCCACAACCTGCTCGAGGCACGCCGGCTGCGCCAGCAGGCCGACGCGGCCCTCGCCGAAAGCCTCGCCGAAGAAGCCCGGGCCCGCAGCCTGCAGGGCAGCACACCCCGTCTGCCTCGTCCCGCCGACGTGCTCCAGGCGGATCTCGCCCGGCTCGCCTCGCTGCAAGCCTTCAGCACCGGCCTGAGCAGCTTCCTGCACCGCCTGGCAGACGCCCTGGACACCCTGCCCGGCGTCGAACTGTCTTGGCTCGAATGGTCCCTTTCCCCCGATACGCCGCAAACCCACGCCCTTGCGATCGTCGAGCTGCGGCTGCCAGCCGGCCCGAAGGCCCGCCCCGACCTCGCCCGGCACATCATCACCACGCTTCATCACCACACCGGAAGCGCTGCCAACGCGCAGGCGGCAGGCACTCCCGACGACCAGAGCCCGCTCCGCTCGCCCGGCGGGCAGGGCGACGCGGGCACGCGGCAGACCCTCCGCGTCGAACTCACCCTCCGCGCTCCATGATGCCCCTGGCCCCATCCCTGATCCGCCTGCGGCTGCCGCTGATCGCGGGCGCCCTCGCCGCCGCAGGCGCCGCTCTCATGCTCTGGAGCCAGGCCGAACGCGACAACGCCGAGGCCAGCCTCCGCCAGCACACGACCCGCCTGACCCAGGCCAGGGCGATGCACCAGGCCGCCCGCGAAACCGACACCGCCGCCCGCGAGGGCCTTCGCCAGATCGAGGTGCTGCGTGGCCAGGGCCTGCTGGACACGCCCGACCGCCGGGCCTGGCAAGCGCACCTGCTCGCTCTCCGGGGCAGACTCCAGCTGGGCAAGCTCGAATGGGAACTCGGCCCGTTCGCCCCCGCAGCCCGCCAGGACAACGCCCCCTCGACCGCACAGCCCTCGGCCCTGCACGTCAGCACCCTGCATCTGAAGGGAGAAATCGCCCATGAAGGGCAGCTGCTCGCGCTGATCGACCGGCCGGGCAGCGCGAGCGCCGGGCTCTTTCTGCCGCGCCGCTGCCGGCTGGCCCCCAGCCAGCCCACGGAGGCCGCCGACGCACCAGCCCTCGCCATCGATTGCGAGATCGACTGGCTCTTCCTGCAACTCCCCCCTGCCCCCTGAAACCCTGCGGCCATGGACAGGCCGCCCCGCGCTCTGCAGAATCAAGGCTGGAGCCTCCTCCGGAACGGTCATGACGCCCAAGAAAATCCTGCTGATGGCCCACGACGTCACCCTGGCGCACCTGGGCCGCCCGCTCCAGCTCGCCGAAGGCCTGATCGCCGACGGCCACGACGTCACCCTCGCCGCCTCGGCCGAGTCTTCACGCTTCCTGAAGAACTTTCCCGCACGGGTGCACACGCTCGCCCCCACCGGCAAGGCACGCTTCATCGACAACCTGGCCAAGGGCCGGCCGGTGTTCGACTTCGACACGCTGAAGCGCTTCACCGAGGAAGACGAAGCGCTCCTCGCAGCCCTGCGCCCCGACCTGGTCATCGGCGACTTCCGCATCACCCTGTCGATCTCGGCCCGGCGCCGGCAAGTGCCCTACGCGACCATCACCAACGCCTACTGGAGCCCGGCCTTCACGCCGCACTTCGTGGTGCCGAACCTGCCGATGGTCCCCATCCTCGGTGTCGGCCTGTCCCAGGCGATCTTCGATCTCGTCCGGCCACTTGCGTTTGCCGTGCACGCCCACCCGATGAACCGGCTCCGCCGCCACTACGGCCTTGACAGCCTGGGGCACGACCTGCGCCGCATCTACACCGATGCCGACCTGGCCCTCTTCAGCGACGTACCTGAAATATATGGGTTGCCGCCGGACAGCGAGCACGGGGGGATGTTCCTGGGGCCGATCGACTGGTCGCCCGACCTTCCACTGCCCCCCTGGTGGGGCGAGATAGACAAGACGCGCCCGGTCATCTACGTGACCCTCGGCAGTTCTGGCGCCAACGAACTTCTCGTGCCGGTACTGGAGGGCTTGCGGCAGATCGATGCGCAGGTGATCGTCTCGACCGCTGGCGCGCCGCTGCCCCAAACCGACGGCAGGATCTTTTGCGCCGACTACCTTCCCGGCGGCACCGCAGCGGAGCTGGCCGACCTGGTCATCTGCAATGGTGGCAGCCCGACCGCCTACCAGGCCCTGATACGTGGCGCACCGGTGCTGGGCATCCCGGGCAACCTCGACCAATACCTCAACATGCATTACCTGGAAAAGGCCGGCCTCGGCATGGTGATGCGCGGCACGCAGCTGTCAGCCACCGCGGTGACGGCGGCGGCTGGCCGACTGCTGGGCGAGGCGGGTGTTCGCGACGCTGCGCGCGCATTTGCACAATGCGCAAGCCACTACCGGCCCCATGCGCGCCTGCGCCGGGCACTCGAGCGACTGCAGCCCGGTCTCTAGCCGCTCCCGGCCGGGCCCTGCTGATTCAAAGCGCCAGGCTCAGCCGGCCGAATCCCCCGCCTTGGGGGCAGCGCCGATCACGCTCCACTTTCGGGCCGGATTTCCGCGCCAGATCTCACCGTCGGGGATCTTCGAACCGGGGATCAGCATCGAACCGCCAACCACCTTCGCGTTGTCGCCGATATCGATGCCCCCCATCGCCAGCGCATAGACGCCCAGTGTCGCACCCTTGCCGATGCGCACATTACCCAGGGTGATCTTGCCGTCCGCGATGACGCTGCCGGCTACGACGGAACCGAAGCCCAGCACCGCACCATCCTCGATGGTCACCATGAAAGGCTCGCCGACAGCCCCGCCGAGAGCCACATCCGAGCCGACCTTGGCACCGAAAAGCCGCCACACGAGGGGCTTCGTGAAGATCGAGGTGAACGGGATCATCACCTCCTGTGCCAGCAGGAAGACCACGGAGAGCAGCTTCCAGTAGGTGAACACCGGTGAGTCCATCGAGAACTCTCCGCAAGGCAGCGGCTTGATCTTGAGCATCAGCTGCAGCACGAGGCCGGAAATGATCCCGTAGGCCAGCATGAACAGCAGGACATTGACGATGACGTAATAGTCGCCAAAAAAGGCCTGGGAGTATGGTGAGATGCCGACCCCCACGATCAGCCAGGCGAGCGCCACGATCAGGGAGAGCACTCCGCCGCATACAAGAAAATCAGTGAAGCTGGACTTCATCGCGAATTCCTCCCGAGCACTCGAGTGCCCCACGGCACTCCAGACCACCAACCGACATCGAAACCCTGCTCATCGCTGGCTGCGCAGCGCATCGACGATGACCATGCGAGACGCCTTCCAGGCAGGCAGGACACTTGCAATGAGTGTCACTATCGCGCCCAGCCCCAGCGCGTCGAGCGCCAGGCCGAGGGTCACGGTGATCTCACCGGTGAAATCGCTCTCCATGCCCGGCGGCGGCGGCATCGGGATCCCGACCGCGGAGATGGCGAGCGACAACAGCCAGCCTATTAATATCCCCAGCACGCTCCCGATCACGCCGAGCATCAGGCCTTCAAAAATGAACAGCCGAAGCACGGAGTGCCTGCGCACGCCCATTGCCATCATCGTGCCGATCTC
>JAEUNU010000249.1 GCA_016789125.1 Zoogloea sp.
CCGGCCAGCGGCAGAACTTCCGACAAAGCATGAAGCGGACTCGATAGCATTGAGTCCGAGGTTAACAGGCTTGTTTATTGTTTACAACAACTTAGTAAAAAATGAAAATGCCGTTCAGTGCTAACTGAACGGCATTACCGCCGTAGCGGGGTTTTTTGTGGGTTCTGCGTGCTCAGGCGCGCTTGCGGCGGGTGATGCCGAGGCCGGCCAGGCCCAGGGCAGCGAGGGCCAGGGAGGCGGGTTCCGGAATCGCGGTGCCGGGGGTCGCGGTGGTGATGTTCACGCCATAGCTGGCGTTGGTGGCGCTGTAGGGGTTCTGGGTATCCAGGTAGGCTTCCATGCCGGCGAGGGTGCCGCTGCCGCCGAGCACGTAGCTGCCCGAGTTGTAGCCGTCGGTGTTGGCGAAGCTGCCGCCGTTGTTCTGGGCGTAGCCGTAGATCGACTGACAGCAGTAGCTCACCAGCAGCGAGTAGTTGCCCGCCGACAGGAACTGGGTGAGGCGCGGGTTCAGGCTGCCGTTGCTGTCGTCGTTGGACACGAGGTGGGCGCCAGCGGCGTTGAACAGCGAGAAGGTCGCGTCGCTGTAACCGCCGCCGAACTGGATGTCGACCACGCCACCGACGGTGTTGAAGCCGAGAACCGCATAACCGGCGGCGTTGAAGTTGCCGGACGTGGAGACGTCGGCGTGGGCGGAGCCGAAGCCCGCGGCAAGGGCCAGCGCCAGGGCGGTGCCGGACAGGAGCTTGTTGATCTTTTTCATGATGATTCTTTCTCTTTCGTTATCGTTGCTTGCGTGCAAGTGCTGCTCCCGCCAGATAAAGCAAGAGAAGTGCCAAAAATCGACAAAATCCATTTATTTGTTAAAAAGATAAAAACAATCAGTTGTTTGGCCGGATTATTCATGACAAAAAAGAATGTGATAAATTTAACAATCTTTGGATTGGTGTAAAATTTATCGACAAAACAGTTACTTAGCCTTTATTGCGAGGCATGTTTCCTGGGTTTTTGACTGTGTGGTTTTGCACGCGGCGCTTCTTTTAGAGTCGTCGGTGAATGTCCCAGGGCGCAGGCCGTGCTTCTCCGCGGCGGGTATGCTTTTCGTCCCGGCGTGTCCGGGTTACCCTCATCGAAGTCCTCAATGACACCTGACATGGCCAAGCCCGATCCTGCCCCGATTGAAGCCGACATGCTTCGCAAGCCCGCTGGAGGGCCCGGCTGATGCTGTGGGAAGCCCTCGGCGCCGCCCGCGATCTGGGGCGTGTGCACCAGATCGCTGCGGTGCTGGTGCGTTACGGCTTCGGCGGCCTGGTCCAGCGGATCGGGATGGCGAGCGCCCTCGAGCGGGCCGGCAAGGCGCTGCACTGGCGCGAGCCCGAAGACCTGGCCCGGCTCGAACCGCCGGCCCGGGTGCGCCGGGTGCTCGAGGAGCTTGGGCCGACCTTCGTCAAGCTGGGGCAGATCCTGGCGACCCGCGGCGATCTGTTCCCGCCCGAGTGGATCGCCGAGTTCGGCAAGCTGCAGGACGCGGCGCCGGCGCTGCCCTTCGACGCGCTGCGCGGGCAACTCGCCGAAGACCTGGGCGAGGCACCCGAGGCGGTGTTCCCCGAGCTCGACCCGCTGCCGCTGGCGGCTGCCAGCCTGGCCCAGGTGCACCGCGCCCGGCTGGCCGACGGCACGGCGGTGGTGCTCAAGGTTCGGCGGCCGGGCATCCGGCCGGTGATCGAGGCCGACCTGCGCCTGCTCGACCGGCTCGCCGAAATCATCGAGAAGGAGATGCCCGAGCTGGCCCGCTACCGCCCGCGGGAGGTAATCCGCCAGTTCGCCCATTCCCTGCGCCGCGAGCTGGATTTCTCGGCCGAGGGGCGCAACGCCGAGCGCATCGCGGCGCTGTTCGCCGATACGCCCGAGATCGTGGTGCCGCGCATCCACTGGCAATGGACCGGCGAGCGGCTCAACGTGCAGGACTTCATCGAGGGCGTTCCCGGCCGCCAGGCGGCGGCGCTGCCCGACGGCTTCGACCGCCGCCTGCTGGCCCGGCGGGGGGCCGACGCGGTGCTGCGGATGATCCTCGAGGCGGGTTTCTTCCATGCCGACCCGCACCAGGGCAATGTCTTCTACCTGCCCGCCAACCGCATCGCCTTCATCGATTTCGGCATGGTCGGGCGGCTGCCCGAGGCGCGCCGCTTCGAGGTGGCGACCCTGATGCACGGCCTGGTGGAGCGCGACGCCCGCAAGGTGGCTGACGTGCTGCTCGACTGGAGTGCCGATTCCAATGGTGACGCCGAGGCCCTGCGCAGCGAGATCGAGGCCTTCGTCGACGACTACCACGGGGTGGCGCTCAAGAAGCTCGACCTGGGCGCCCTGCTGGCCGACGTGGTGGCGATCCTGCGCGAGCACGGCCTGGCGCTGCCGCCCGACCTGGCGCTGATGATCAAGGCCTTCATCACCCTGGAGGGCATGGGCCGCCAGCTCGACCCGGATTTCGCCATCGCCGGCGAGGCGGCGCCCTTCCTGCGCGAGGTGCTGCTGGCCCACCTGGCGCCGCGGGCGATCGCCCGGCGCGGCTGGGAGGCGCTGCTCGGCGGCGTGCAGATGCTCGCCGGCCTGCCCCAGGATCTCGGCCGTCTGCTCCGCGCGGCCCGTCGCGGCAAGCTGCAGCTCGAGGTGGACGTGCCGGCCCTCAAGTCCTTCGGCGATCGGCTCGACAGGGCGGCCAGCCGGCTGACGATGGCCATCGTCACCGCGGCGCTGATCGTAGGATCGTCGATCGTGATGACCGTCGACCGGGGTGGCGGCGTGGCCACGCTGGGCCTGCTGGGTTTCGTCGGCGCGGTGCTGTGCGGGCTGTGGGTGCTGGTGTCGGTGTGGCGCGGCGGGCGCTGAGGCTACGCCGGCCGGTTGCCCTGTCTTACTCTTGCTTCTCGATGGCCGGAGCGCTCCAGCGCGCTGCAAACCCCGGCGCGGTGGGGGCGTCGGTGTAGCGGGCCTCGCTGCGCAGGTGCACGGTGAAGCAGGCGCCGTCGCCGGGCTGGCTGGTGACGCTGATGTGGCCGCCGTAGCGCTCGACGATGGCGTAGCTGATCGACAGGCCGAGGCCGGTGCCGGAGCCCTTCTTGGTGGTGAAGAAGGGGTCGAAGATGCGTGACAGGTCTTCGGCGGCGATGCCCTGGCCGGTGTCGCAGACGGTGATCTCGGCGCCCACGCAGCGGCCCGCCTCCAGCCAGTCGCGGCTGGCGAGGGTCAGCCGTCCGCCGTCGGGCATGGCCTGGAGGGCATTCACGATGAGGTTGATGAGCACCTGCTGCAGCTCGCTCAGGTTCACCTCGACGCGGCAGCTGGCGCTGTTGTCGACGCGCACCTCGATGTGGCGGCGTTCGAGGTTGTGGCGCGTCAGCACCAGGCAGTCGGTGAGCGCCTGTGCCGGGTCGACGCCCTCGGTGTAGCCGGCGAACTCGCCCGGCCGGGCAAACTGCAGCAGCTTGGTGACGATCAGCCAGATGCGGTGGGTCTGCTCGTGGATCAGGCGAATCTCCTCGCGCACCGGGGCGGCGGCGGGGCCGAGGATTTCCTGCAGCACGTCGAGGTTGCCCTGGATGACGGCCACCGGGTTGTTGATCTCGTGGGCGACGCCGGCGGTGAGCTCGCCGATGGCGGCGAGTTTTTCGGTCATCGCCAGGTGGCGGCGGGCCTGGTCGAGGGTGGCGTTGGCCTCTTCGAGCTCGCGGCTGCGTTCGGCGACCTTGCGGTCGAGCTCGTCGCCCCAGCGCTGGAGCTCCATCCGGCGGGCGGCCAGGTTGTCGAGGAGCTCGTCGAAGGCGGCGGCGAGCTGGCCGATCTCGTCGCGGCTGGCGACCTGCCCGACCCGCGCCGCGTGGTCGCCGGCGCCGACCCGGCGGATCGTCGCGCTGAGCTTCTCGAGCGGCTTGAAGACGCTGCGCGCCCACGACAGCGACAGCACGCAGCCGGCCACGCTGACGGTGACGAAGATGGCGAACAGGGTCAGCAGCGCGCCCTGCATGGCGTCGCTGAAGGGTGCCTCGAGAAAGCCCACGTAGAGCATCCCGACCCGCTCGCCGTGGCTGTCCACCACCGGCTCGTAGCCGGAGACGTAGTAGTCGTTCACCACGAAGGCGGTATCGAGCCACACCTTGCCCTGGTCCAGCACGTGCTCGCGCACGACCTGGGAGGCGCGGGTGCCTAGGGCGCGCTCGCCGGCGAACAGGCGCACGTTGGTGGCGATGCGGGTGTCGCCGAGGAACAGCGTGGCGGTGCCCTTGCTGCCCAGCGGCAGGGTGCCGTCGCGGTAGATGATGGCGTTGAGGCGGTCCACCAGCTCGCTGTTGCCGTTGAGCAGCACGCCGCCTTCGAGCACCGCCACCCGGCGCTGGGCCTCGTCGCGCACCGGCGTGGCGGAGTGGATGAGGAGGCCGCGGGTTTCCTCGCTGCGCGGGTCGGGGGCGGCGTTGGGGGTGGGCACCAGGGCCAGCCGGGTGCGTTCGGCGAGGCGGGGGTCGATGGCGGCCAGATGCCCGGCCTCGAAAACATCGATGGCCGTGTCGCCCTCGCCCGCCAGCGCGGCGTCGACCACCGGCCAGCGGCTGCGCGCCGCGTGGGGGCTGGCGGCGGGCAGGGCGTGGGTGGGTGGGCTGGCCAGGATGCGGCCGTCGGGGCCGAGGAGGAACAGGAAATCCAGCCCGGCCTGTCGGCGGGCGTCTTCGAGGTAGGCGGCAAGCTGTTCCGGCGTGCCGTGGGCCATGGCCTTGGCGAGGCGCTGGCTGCCGGCGAGGGCGGCCAGGTCGACGGCGACGGTCTGGCGCATCCGGCCGAAGTATTCGTGGGCGGTGACGAGGTCGGAGCCGACCTTGTAGTTCACCAGCCGGTGGTAGCCCTCGTTGCCCCACAGCCACACCAGGCCGAGCAGGATCGGCACGCCGAGGAGGAGCGGCGCCAGCACCATCGCCAGCAGCTTGGCGCGCACCGAGCGGCGCAGGCGCCCGGCGAGGGCCCCCAGGCTTTGGCGGATCAGGCCAGGCCCCATTCGGCGGCCTTGCGGTCGATGGTCTTGCGCGAGACGCCGAGCAGCGCGGCGGCGCGGGCGCGGTTGCCGCCACACTGGTCGAGCACGGCGAGGATGTGGCGCTTCTCGACGTCGGCCAGCGAGAGTGGCAGCGGTTCGGCAAAGCCGGGCGCCTCGCCGGCGGCGGGCAGGCCGCCGAGGATCAGCGAGCGTTCGACCAGGTTGCGCAGCTCGCGCACGTTGCCGGGCCAGGCGTAGGCCGACAGGCGCGCCAGGTCGGCCGGGGTGAACACCAGCGGCGGCAGGCCGAGGCGGGCCGACAGCTGGGCGTTGAAGTGCAGCGCCAGCTCGGCGATGTCCTCGCGGCGTTCGCGCAGCGGCGGGATGGGGAGGGTGACGACCTCGAGCCGGTAGAACAGGTCCTGGCGGAAGCGCCCGGCGGCCACCTCGGCCCGCAGGTCGCGGTTGGTGGCGGCGACGACGCGCACGTCGACGGGCACCTCGGCCTCGCTGCCGACCGGGCGGATGCGTCGCTCCTCGAGCGCCCGCAGCAGCTTGGTCTGCAGCGTGAGCGGGAGTTCGCCGATCTCGTCGAGGAACAGGGTGCCGCCGTTGGCATAGTGGAACAGGCCGCGGCGGGCCTCGCGGGCGCCGGTGAAGGCGCCGCGCACATGGCCGAAGAGCTCGCTCTCCATCAGCTCGGCCGACACCGTGGCGCAGTTGAGGGGCACGAAGGAGCGCTCGGCGCGCGGGCTGACCTGGTGCAGTGCGCGGGCAGCGACCTCCTTGCCGACGCCGGATTCGCCCAGGATCAGCACCGTGGAGGGGGTCGGCGCGACGCGGCGGATCAGGTCGGACAGGCGGCACATCGGCCCTGAGTGGCCGACCAGGCCTTCCACCTGCCCGCCCAGCCCGGCCACCTGGCGCTGCAGCACGAAGTTTTCCCGGTCGAGGCGGGCCCGCTCGAAGCAGCGCTGCAGCGAATTGACGATCTGGTCCACCCGGAAGGGTTTGAGCACGAAGTCGGAGGCGCCGGCCCGCAGCGCGTCGATGGCGGTCTCGATGTCGGCGAAGGCGGTGATCAGGATCACGTCGCCGGCGAAGCCGCCGTTCTTGAGGCTGCGCAGCCAGTCCATGCCGGAGCGGCCGGGCAGCGCGATGTCGAGTACGATGGCGTCGAAGTGGTGCTCGACGAGGCGTTCGGCGCCTTCCTCGGCGGAGCCGGCGATGTCCACCCGGCAGCCGCGGGCCTGCAGCGCGCGCTGCAGGAAGTTGCGCACGCCGGCTTCGTCGTCGACGACCAGCACGGCGTAGTCGGCCCAGGCGGGTTCGCGGGATGAGGGGGCGGGGCGGGTGGTCATGGCCTGGATTTAACCACGAGGCCGGGCGGCGAGGCTGTACGTGGAAATCTGCACGGCCATCGATGGGGTGAGCTTATGCCCGAATATCATTAAACGGGGCGATGGGCCCGGCGTGTGTCGTTACACGGTCCGCTGGGTTGAGTCTGCGCGGGCGTCTGGTGTCCGGGCGGGCCCATGCGACAATCGGCGCCAACGCCGCCCCGGTCGGGCGTGCATGAAAGGCTTTTCGATGAACCTGCTGCTGGACATTGCGCGCGGTGCGGCCGCGTTGCTGGTCTTTCTGTTCCATATCCGCGATGCCCTCGTCGAGCCCCTGCCCGTGCTTGCGGCCATGGTGAGCTTCGGCAGCCTGGGAGTGCCGATGTTCTTTGTGATCTCGGGCTACGTGATATCGGCTTCGGCGGAGGCCACGCTGCGGCGCTCGGAGACTTCGGCCTCCTTCCTGAAGCGGCGCTTCATGCGGATTTTTCCGCCGTTCTGGCTATCCATCGCGGTGGTCGTCGCGGTGCCTTACGTGATCGCGGCCGTGTCGTCCCTGAAGAGCGGGGTGTTCGAGATGCCCGATCCGCGCTTTCTCAGCCTGACCGGCGGCGATTGGCTATGGCTGGCGACCCTGCTGAGGGTCTTCGGGACGCCCGACGGCGACCTGCAGGCGGCCTTCAGCCCGGTGAATTCGGTCTATTGGACGCTGGCGATCGAGTTTCAGTTTTACCTGTGCATGTACCTGGCGCTCCTGGCGCGGCAGTATTTCCACCTGTTGATCGGGCTGGTCACGGGGGTGAGTCTGTTGCTGTTGCTGCGGCCCTTGCCGCTGGATGCGGGCTGGTTCATTCGCTACTGGCCGATGTTCTCGGTGGGCATCGCGCTGCAATACATGCTGGCGGCGGGCTGGGGGGTCGAGCGTTTCGTGCCGTGGCGCGCGCGGGGTGTTGCCGCGGCGCTGGCGGGCGGGGTGTTGCTGGGGGTACTGGTGCTGGCTTACCGAGGTACGCTGGGGCAGGTGCTGCTGGCGGTCTTTCCGTCGGTCGAGCTGGGTTTTGCGGTGGTCTGCGCGCTGCTGCTGTGGCTCGCGGCGCCGTCGGGAAGCGCCCTGGAAGCCCATCGGGACGGGGGCCATCCGCTGCTGCGCTGGCTGCTCAAGCCGGCGGCCTACCTGGGCGTGATCTCGTACTCGGTGTATCTGCTGCACGGCAAGCTGGTGCAGCTGCCGGCGATGGTGGTGCGTCAGGTGATTGAGCCGTCGAACCCGCTGAATCCGCTGATCTGCGTGCTGCTGACCCTCGCCCTCTGCGCGCTCTTCCATCGCTGGGCCGAGAGGCCCTTCATGAGCAAGCGCCAGCAGGCCATCAACGAGAAGGTGCTGGAGAGCTGAGGCCGCGCCGCCGTTGGGGCGCGGCGCGGGGTTTCAGCCGAGGAACATCTTGTAGGCCGGGTTGGCGGTTTCGTCGACGTATTCGTAGCCGAGCCGGGCCAGGAATTCGTCGAAGGCGCTGCGGTCGGCTGGCGGCACCTGCATGCCCACCAGCACGCGGCCGAAGTCGGCGCCGTGGTTGCGGTAGTGGAACAGGCTGATGTTCCAGTCGGAGCGCAGGGTTTCCAGGAAGTTGAGCAGGGCGCCCGGGCGCTCGGGGAACTCGAAGCGGTAGAGCACCTCGTTTTCGGCCTGGGGGGCGTGGCCGCCGACCATGTAGCGGATGTGGCTCTTGGCCATTTCGTCGTCGGTGAGGTCGAGGCAGGGCAGCTCGTGGCGCTGGAGCATCTCGGCGAGGCGGACGCCCTCGTCGCGGTTATGCACGCCGACGCCGGCGAAGATGTGGGCCTGGGCCGCGTCGGCGTAGCGGTAGTTGAACTCGGTGATGTTGCGGCTGCCGAGCAGCTTGCAGAACTTCTTGAAGGAGCCGGGTTTCTCGGGGATGGTGACGGCCAGCACGGCCTCGCGCTTCTCGCCCACCTCGGCCCGCTCGGCCACGAAGCGCAGGCGGTCGAAGTTCATGTTGGCGCCGGAGCCGATGGCCACCAGGGTCTTGTCACGCAGGTGGTGGCGCTTGGCGTATTCCTTGGCACCGGCCAGCGACAGGGCGCCGGCGGGCTCGAGGATGGAGCGGGTGTCCTCGAAGACGTCCTTGATCGCCGCGCAGATGGCGTCGTTGTCGACGAGGATCATCTCGTCCACGTATTCCTGGCACAGGCGGAAGGTTTCGGCGCCCACCAGCTTGACCGCCGCGCCGTCGGCGAAGAGGCCTACGGTGTCGAGCTCGATGCGCTTGCCGGCGGCCAGCGACTGGGTCATGGCGTTGGCGTCCACGGTCTCGACGCCGATCACCTTGATGTCGGGGCGCACCCGCTTGACGTAGGCCGCCACGCCGGCCAGCAGGCCGCCGCCGCCGACGCAGCAGAAGATGGCGTGGATCGGCTTGGGGTGCTGGCGAAGGATCTCCATCGCGATGGTGCCCTGGCCGGCGATCACGTCGGGGTCGTCGTAGGGGTGGACGAAGGTGAGCTTCTCGGCCTTCTCGAGCTCCTTGGCGTGGCCATAGGCGTCGGAATAGCTCTCACCGGCCAGCACCACTTCGCCGCCGTGGCGCTTGACCGCGTCGATCTTGATCGCCGGGGTGGTGGTCGGCATGACGATGACGGCGCGCACGCCGAGCCGCTTGGCCGACAGGGCGACGCCCTGGGCGTGGTTACCGGCGGAGGCGCAGATGACCCCGCGCTTGAGCGCCGCCGGGCCGAGGTTGGCCATCTTGTTGTAGGCCCCGCGCAGCTTGAAGCTGAACACCGGCTGCATGTCCTCGCGCTTCAGGAAGATCGGGTTGTGAATGCGCGCCGACAGGTTGGGTGCAGGGTCGAGGGGCGTCTCGATGGCCACGTCGTACACCTGGGCGGTGAGGATCTTCTGCAGGTAGTCGGGGTGCTGCGCGCTCATGGCTTGACCTGTGTGTCGGCTGGGGAAGCATATGAGGGTAGCAGCCGGAGCGGCCGCACTGCAACATACGGGCTTTTGACCCGGAGAGGCTTCCATGAGCGAGATCCAGCGGGCCGGCACCACGCCGCGCTATTCCGATTTCACCGTTCATCAGGGCGTCGTGTACTGCGTCGAGGTGCCGCCCGACGAGAGCGCCGACATCGCCACCCAGACCGCACAGATGCTGGCCAGCCTCGAGGCGCTGCTCGAACGCGCGGGGAGCGGCAAGCATCGCCTGCTGCTGGCCACCCTCTATCTGGTGGACATGGCCGATTACGACGCCGTGAACGCGGTGTGGGACGCCTGGGTGCCGGCCGGCACCGCGCCGGCCCGGGCCTGCGTGCAGGTGGGCCGCCTGGCGAGCCCGGGCTGGCGGGTGGAGATCGCCGTGCAGGCGGCGGTGGAGCGCTGATCGGGCGCCGCAGTGTGTGAGTGTCGAAAATTTTTACACTTTTTTGGTCTGTGTGAAATCTTCCACACCTAAGCATTTGACGGGGCATACGGTTTTTGTGTTTGGCATTTTCCTTGCATACGCCGCCCGAAGTGGTTCTGGAGAAACAAAAATGGGTAATCGCCCGTCTCCGGCGCCTTTCGCAAACGGAAAGCCGCCCGGTTCCCCAAGGCTCTCAGGGCTTCGGGCAGGTGCTTCCGCCAGATCGTATCGATTTGCCCTTAGGAGAAGAAACCCATGTCCTGGACCACGCAACTGAGCCGCGGCTGTGCCGCCCTGTGTCTGAGCCTCACCGCCTTCGCCGCGCAGGGTGCGGCGGCGTATTCCAACATGTATGTGTTCGGCGACAGCCTGTCGGATTCGGGGAACGACTTCGTTCGCCTCGCCAACCCTGACCCCGCTACGCTCCTCCCGCCTGCCGATCTGCCGGCATCCGCGTACTACACCGATGGCACCAACACCGGTCGCTTCACCAATGGTCTCAACTATGTCGACCAGCTTGCCGCCAGCTTCGGGCTGACCCTGACCCCCTCGGTGAGCGGCGGCAACAACTACGCCCACGGCGGGGCGCGCAGCGAATATGTGAGGCCGGACCTGGCGCTTTACAAGGCGCAGAGCTTCAACGAGCAGATCGGCAGCTACCTGGCCAGCTCCGGTGGCGTGATGGACCCCAATGCCCTGTACGTACTGTGGATCGGTGCCAACGACATGGCCGACGCCCTCGCCAAATCGCTGATGCTCGGCGGTGACCTGACGCCGGTCGTCGATGAGATCAGCCAGACCGTCGGCGACATCGTCACCGCCTTCGTGACCCTCGAAACCCTCGGCGCCCGGAACTTCCTGATCGGCAATTCGCCCGACCTCAGCCTGACTCCCGCCGCGCGCGATCTGGCGGCCCTCTACGGTTCGGGCGTCGAGACCCTGTTCCGGGGCGCCAGCGCCGGCTTCAATGCGACCCTGGCCTCCAGCCTCCCGCTCTACACGCTGCCCACCGCCAGCGTGACGATCTTCGATGCCTTCGCGCTGCAGACGGCGATGACCGCCAACCCTGCCGCCTACGGCCTCACCAACGTCACCACCGCCTGTTACGACGGCCAGGTGGACGGTTCGCCGACCCCCGGCAATGCCACCGTGACCGAGTGCGCCAACGAGGGCGAGTACCTTTACTACGACATGGAGCACCCGTCCGCCGTGCTGCACGACTGGGCTGCCCGCACGATCTACGCCCAGCTGGTGCCGGAGCCCGCGGGCTGGGCGCTGACCCTCACCGCGCTTGGCCTGATGGGCTTCATGGGCCGTCGCCGCGCCCGCAATTGAGCGGTCTCCGCGCCCCCGAAAAGCCCGCCTTCCCCGGCGGGTTTTTCATTTTTGGGCGGGGCGTGCGCCGGGGCACAACTTTCCTGGGGCTGGCTTGTCCGAACCTGTACGAGCTGCCTTTCCCGAAGTCCGCGTCACCAGCAAGGTCTTGAATTTCTGGACAGCTCTACACCCTCGGCTAAAATGGCAGGTTCTTTGCCGCCAAAGATACACGTACTGCAATGACCCAACGCCTGCGCGAAATCCCATACAACTACACCTCGTTCTCCGACCGGGAGATCGTCATCCGTCTGCTCGGCGCCGAAGCCTGGCAAACCCTCGACGCCCTGCGCAGCGAGCGGGTGACCGGCCGATCCGCGCGGATGCTCTACGAGGTGCTGGGAGACGTGTGGGTCGTCCAGCGCAACCCCTACCTGCAGGACGACCTGCTGGCCAACCGCGACCGCCGCGGCGCGCTGATCGAGGCCCTGCGGCACCGCCTCGACGAGGTCGAGAAGCGCCGCCGCGAGGCCAGCGCCGAAGACCCGGAGCGCAGCGCCAAGGTGGCCAGCCTGGTGGTCGCGGCCCAGGGGGCGGTGGATCGTTTCAAGGCCTTCTTCGAAGACACCTACGACCTGCGCAAGCGCGTTCAGCACGAGCTGGTGCGCCACACCCGCAAGGACAACATCTGCTTCGACGGCCACGCCCGGGTCGCCCACGTCACCGACGCCACCGACTGGCGCGTCGAGTACCCCTTCGTGGTGCTCTACCCCGACACCGAGGACGAGATGGCGCCGCTCGTGAAGAGCTGCATCGAGCTCGGCCTGACCATCATTCCGCGCGGGGGTGGCACCGGCTACACCGGCGGTGCCGTGCCGCTGGATGCCCGCTCGGTGGTGATCAACACCGAGAAGCTGATCACCCTCGGCCCGGTCGAGGAGGTC
>JAEUNU010000283.1 GCA_016789125.1 Zoogloea sp.
GCCAGGAAGAGGCCGCGCACGCCGACGCCGTCGATCTCCCGGTCGAGCAGGTCGAGGATCTTGCCGGCGATGGCGGCCACCGAGTGGCGGTCGGCCACGCCGTCGAGGAGGATGATGAACTCGTCGCCGCCCCAGCGCGACACGGTGTCCTCGGCCCGCACCGCGGCGAGCAGGCGCCGGGCGACGTCCTGCAGCACCAGGTCGCCGCAGTGGTGGCCGAGGCTGTCGTTGATGCGCTTGAAGCGGTCGAGGTCGATGAACAGCACCGCCACCACGCTGCCGGCGCGGGCGCTGCGGGCGATGGCCTGGTGCAGGCGGTCGAGCAGCAGGTTGCGGTTGGGCAGGCCGGTGAGGGGGTCGTGGGTGGCCTCGTGGATCAGGCGGGTGGTGGAGGCGACGCTCTCGGTGACGTCGTGGAAGGCCAGCACGGCGCCACCTTGGCCGCCGTCGATGGGGGTGAGGCTGACGGTGAGCATGTGGCGGGCGCCGTCGCTGCGGTTCCAGGCCAGCGGGCCGGCCAACTGGAACTGCCGGCCGCTGGCGATGCAGCGCTGGATGAGCGCCTCGATCCGCGGCGCGTCGGCGGTGAAGTGTGCCAGCAGGGGCGCGACGGGCCGCCCGCCGAGCTCGGCGAAGCCGGCGCCGAGCAGCGCCTCGGCCACCGGGTTCATGAACACGATGCCGCCGCCGCGATCGACCGAGACCACCCCGTCGGCGATCGCGCGCAGGGTGGCGTCGGCCTGCCGGTGTGCCTGGCGCAGGCTGCGCCGGGCGTCGACCAGGCGCAGCACCAGCGACAGCAGATGCCCGGCCACGATGCCCCCCACGGCGGCGCCGGGCGGCAGCCACAGCTGCGCCTCGCGCAGCAGCACACCGCTGGCCGCGAAGGGCAGCATCAGCCCACCGGCGGCGAGGGGGAGCTGCATCGCCCGGCGCTCCGATCGGAAGACCATCGCCGACAGCACCAGGAGCAGCGTGGTGGCAAGGGTGAGGGCCACGCTGGCCGTGCCGTGGACGCGCCCGTCCACCAGGGCCTGGTAGGCGCGGGCGTGGAACTCGACGGCGGGCATCGGGTGCCCGTTGGTGGCGTCGGGGGTGGCGATCCCGGCGTCCAGCCCGGCCGCCACCGAGCCCACGAAGACAGCCTTGCCGGCCAGCCGGGCGTCCAGGGATGGGCCCTGCAGGACGTCGATGTAGGAGTAAACCGGCGGGGCGTCGCCTTGCCGGGGGTAGGGCAGCAGCATCTCGCCGTCGCGCACCCACCGGGAGGGCGCGGTGATGGGGCCCGGCGTGCCGGGGGATGCTTGCCGGGCGGCTTCGGCGACGGCGACGGCCAGTGCCGGCCAGCGGGCGCTGCCCAGGCCGGCGTGGCGGAAGGTGCGGCGGGCGAGGGCGTCGGCGTCGAGCTCGACATCCACGTGGCCGAGGGCGGCGGCGCTGGCCGCGAGGGCCGGCAGCGGCAGGAGGGCCTGCATGCCGTGGCCGATATCGGCCACGGCCGGCGCCACCGGCAGGCTTACCCGGCCGGAACGGGCGAGGGCGGCGGCCAGCCGGGCGTCGCCGGCGCCGGGCTCGGTGAACAGGATGGACATGCCGACCGCCGCGACCCCGGCCTCGCCGAGCCGGTCAAGCAGCCGGCCGTGGACGTCGCGGTCCCACGGCCAGCGGCCGAGGGCGGCGATGCTGCGCTCGTCGATGGCGACGATCACCGCCTGGGATTCCGCCGCCGGGGCGGGGGCCACCAGGGGTTCGATGGCGTCATACAGCAGGAGGTCGAGGCGCTCCAGCGGGCCCGGGTTGGCGAGCACCGCCAGGGCGGTCGGGACGATCACCAGAAGCCAGCCCGCACGCGCCTGCAAGCACCGGCGGATCGAAGACTTCGAACTCACAGCACGAGGAAGAGCGCGGGCAGCACGAGCAGGAGGGTTTTCCAGTAGTCGCGCGGGATCTCGATCTGCTGCGGCTTGCCCCAGGGCCCCGGCGGGTTGCCGGGCTCGAGGCTGCGGATGCGCACGTGGTGCACGCCGGGGGCCGGCGTGGCCATCGACAGGGCCGGGCCGTCGGTCTGGAGGTCGTGCTCGGGCGTGGCGAAGGCCGGGTCGGTGCTCAGCTGGACCTGGTAGCGATGGTCGGCGCCGCTGGCCCGCCAGCGGAGCTCGAGGCCGCCGACGCCGAGGCGGGGCGGCTCGGCCTGGGGGCCGGGGGGCGGCCGCCGGAAACCCTGCGGGTCGGAGAAGGGGCCGCGGCCCTCGGCGGCGGTGGTGACGGCGACGCGCCAGAAGTAGGCGCCGGGGGCGAGGCCGTCGGGCAGCGTGAACTGGGCTTCGGCCAGGCCGTCCTGCTCGGCGACGCGCTGCTGGAAGCCGGCGTCGGTGGCGAGCTGGAAGTGGTACCGGGTGGCGTCGGCGACCTTGGCCCAGCGGAAGCTGGGGGCGTCGTCAGTGACGACGCTGCCCCCGGCTGGCTGGCTGGGGAAGGGCGGCTCGGGGCGGGCGTCGATGACGATGCTGCGCTCGGCGTCGAAGCCTTCCAGGCCGTTCTCGGCCACCGCCCGCACGCGGATGCGGTGCACGCCGTCGGGGAGCTCGGCCGGGGCGCGGGCCTGGGGCTGGCTGGCGAGCTGGTCGGATTCGATCACCGAGAAGCTGGCGTCTGGAGCGAACTGGGTGCGGTAGCGCACGGCGCCGGCGACGGCCGGGAGCTCGAGGCTGACCGGCAGGCGGTCGATGTGCTCCGGCAGGGCGTCGAGGCGGGGTGCCGGCAACAGGGCCTGGGCGGTGCCAGGGGGCTGGCCCGCCGGGGCGCTGATGCCGGTGCCGGCCTTCATGATGCGGCGGCCGGCGCGGTTGCGCAGCTCGACCTCGCCTTCGAGGGTTTCGGTGCGCAGCACCTGGCCGGCTTCGGTGACGCGGAAGCGGGTGCCGCGCACCGCGGTGACGCCGGACGGAGTGTCGATGACGAAGCGCCCGCCGCTCTTGCGTTTGTCGGTGACCTTGTTCTCGACGTAGCCACGCAGCAGTTCCATCTTGATCTGCCCACCGCCGGAGGCTGCGACCTGGCGGGCGGCGCTGAGGCGCAGCTCGGTGTCGGGGCCGACGAGGCTGCGGCTGCCGTCGGGCAGAAGCAGGGTGAGGCTGCCGTTGGCGCCGGTGCGCAGCAGGCTGCCTTCGACGATGGTCATGCCGCGCTCGAGCATCTGCGCGACGCCGCGGTTGAGCACCTCGACCTGGCCCTGGAGGTCGGTGATCCGCACCGGGCGGCCGCGGCTGCGCAGCCAGCCGACGGGGATGCGCAGCTGGGTGCCGGGCGGGATGGCTTCCGGGCTGATGATGCGGTTGTACTGCTGGAGCTGCGGCCAGTGGTCGATGGACTTGAGGTAGCGGGTGGTGATGTTCCAGGGGCTGTCGCCCGCCTGCACCACGTAGATGTAGTCATCGGCCGCGACGACGGGGCCGGCGGCGCCGAGGAAGAGGGCCAGCGCGGCGAGCGGACGGCGCAGCCAGGGCTGGAAACGGGCGGAGCCCAACGGGGCGGTGTGGCCCCGGGTGGGCCTTGCATCGAGAGTGTCGTGAAGCTGCACGCTGTGTCTTCTCTATGTGTGGATCATGGGGAGTGGCCGGGGGCCACCGACGGCCAAGGCGGCATTATTGATGAACTCATCATGATTTGTTGAATTTTGTTTCGCTACCTGCTTCGGGTATCGTCCGGTGGGCCGGCTTCACCCCTGCACGAGCCCCAGCACCAGCTCGCGCAGCCAGCTGACGGCCGGGTCGGCGTGGTTGCGCGGGTGCCATGCCATGCCGAGGCGGAAGCCCTTGTCGTCGTAGGGCAGCTCGAACATGTCGAGGGCCCCGGCGAAGCGGGTGATCAGGGTGGCGGGCAGGGTGCAGACGTAGTCGGAGTTGCGCAGGATCTCGGGCACAAGCATGAATTTTTCGACTGAAAGCACCACGTTGCGGCGGCGCCCGAGCTTGTCGAGGGCCTCGTCCACGTAGCCACTCAGGCGCCCGCCGATCTCGGCGACGAGCACGTGCTGAAGCGTGCAGTAGGCGTCGAGGTCGAGGGGGCCGGTGCCGCGGGGGTGGCCTTTGCGCTGGGCCATCACGAAGCGGCCGTCGATGAGCGGGCGGGTCTTCATGTTGCCGGGCACCAGGCGCTCGGTGGCGATCAGCAGGTCGACCTCGCCACGCTCCATCTGGCTGGCGATCAGCGCCACCTCGGGGGTGCGGAAGGCGATGCGCACGCCGGGGCCGGCGTGGGCCGCGAGCTTCTCGATGAGCGGCAGGCCGATCACCGTCATCGCGTTGTCGTTGGCGGCGATCTGGAAGGTGCGCACGTCGTCGAAGGGGTCGAAGCTCGGCTGGTGGCAGACCACCGCCTCCAGGTCCTTCAGCGCCGAGCGCAGCGGGGCGCCGAGGGCCAGCGCGCGGGCGGTGGGCGTCATGCCGCGGCCGGTCTCGGCGGGCAGCAGCAGCGGGTCGCCGAAGATCTGGCGCAGCTTGGCGAGCTGGGCCGACAGGGCCGGCTGGCTGAGGTGGAGGCGCTCGGCGGCGCGGGTGACGTTGCATTCGGCCAGCAGCGCGTCCAACGAGACGAGCAGGTTGAGGTCGATGCGGCGCAGGTCGGTGGGGTGGGTGTCCATGAGTGATCTGCTTTGATTATGGGTCAAATGCAGATTATAAATTTCAAACATGGGTTGCGGCGCCCTAGACTGCAATCCATCAGAGGGCCGCGCCTGTCTCCCGAACCCGGGAGTGCGGCGGCCCCGGCAAGAGAGGATAGCAAAATGGACATCGTCGAAACCCTTCGTGTGAACCCCGAGCACAATGCCCTGCGCGACCAGGCGGCGGACGAGATCGAGCGTCTGCGCGTCGAGAACGAGCTGTTCCGCCGGGCGCTCAAGTCGGCCGACCAGGCGATCGCCGCGGCGCCGATCTGGCACGCCCAGCACCGCGTGCTGAGCGAGGTCATCGGCGGGCTCAAGAAATCCCTCGGCCAGCTGCGCCAGGGCCGCAGCGGCTGCCCAGCCTGAACCCGGGGCGCCGCGTTGTGCTGGACCGGCCGGCGAGTGTTGCCCGACAATCGCCCGCTGCTGACCCCCCCAACCGAAAAGGATTGCCGAATGAGCTACCCGAACACCCAGCTGCTGATCGATGGTCAATGGCAGGACGCCGCCGATGGCCGCACGCTGCCTGTCTTGAACCCGGCCACCGGCGCCGAGATCGGCCGTGTCGCCCACGCCGGCATCGCCGACCTCGACCGGGCGCTGGCGGCGGCCCAGAAGGGCTTCGAGGCCTGGCGCGACGTGCCGGCCATCGAGCGCGGCCGCATCATGCGGCGGGCGGCCGGCCTGATGCGCGAGCGGGCCGACGGCATCGCCGCCATCCTCACCCAGGAGAACGGCAAGCCGTTGGCCGAGGCGAAGATCGAGACGATGGCCGCCGCCGACATCATCGAGTGGTTCGCCGACGAGGGCATGCGTGTTTATGGCCGCATCGTGCCGAGCCGCAACCCGGCTGTGCGCCAGCTGGTGATCAAGGACCCGGTGGGCCCGGTGGCGGCCTTCACGCCGTGGAACTTCCCGATCAACCAGGCGGTGCGCAAGGTGTCGGCGGCGCTCACCACCGGCTGCTCGATCATCGTCAAGGCGCCCGAAGAGACCCCGGCGGCACCGGCGGCGCTGCTGCGCGCCTTCGTCGATGCGGGCGTGCCGGCCGGCGTGGTCGGCCTGGTGTATGGCACCCCGGCCGAGATTTCCGGCTATCTGATCCCCCACCCGGTGATTCGCAAGATCAGCTTCACCGGCTCGACGGTGGTCGGCAAGCAGCTTGCCGCGCTGGCCGGCCAGCACATGAAGCGCGTGACGATGGAGCTGGGCGGCCACGCCCCGGTGATCGTCGCCGAGGACGCCGACCTCGAGCTGGCCGTCAAGAGCTCCGGCGCGGCCAAGTTCCGCAACGCCGGCCAGGTGTGCATCTCGCCGACCCGTTTTCTGGTGCACGAGAGCGTCCGCAACGACTTCGCCGCGGCGCTGGCCCGCCACGCCCAGGCTCTGAAGGTGGGCGACGGCCTCGCCGAAGGCACCCAGATGGGCCCGCTGGCCAACCCGCGCCGCGTCGTCGCGATGACCAGCCTGATGGAAGACGCCGTCGAGCGCGGCGCGACGGTGGCCACCGGCGGCGCGCGCATCGGCGAGGCGGGCAACTTCTTCGCCCCCACGGTGCTCACCGACGTTCCGCTGGACGCCAAGGTCTTCAACGACGAGCCCTTCGGCCCGGTGGCGGCGATCCGCGCCTTCAACACCCTCGAAGAGGCCATCGCCGAAGCCAATCGCCTGCCCTACGGCCTCGCCGCCTACGCCTTCACCCGTTCGCTGAAGAACGCCCACCTGCTCAGCCAGCGCATCGAGGCCGGCATGCTGTGGGTCAACCAGCCCGCGCTGCCGCTGCCCGAGATGCCCTTCGGCGGCGTCAAGGATTCCGGCTACGGCTCGGAGGGCGGCCCGGAGGCCCTGGAGGCCTACCTCAACAGCCGCGCGGTGTCGATCGCGAACGTGTAAGTCTCTCCGGCCCGCCGACGTCCGGCGGGCCGGCCTCCGCCTTGTTTGATCAGGAAAGCCCAAAATGCAAGCCACCCAGAACATCTCTGCCAGCGCACCGGCCATGCCCGGCCATGTGACCCGCATTGCCCGCCGTCGCGCCAGGCCGGGCCACGAAGCGGCCTACGAGGCGCTCGTCCGCGAGATGTTCGGCCAGATGCGGGCCAGCAAGGGCTTCCTCGCCGCCGACCTGCTGCCGCCGGAAGCCCCCGGCGGCGACTACCAGGTGGTGGTCAACTTCGCCTCCGAAGCCGATCTCGCCGCCTGGGACGCCTGCCCGGCGCGGGCTGCCATCCACGCGCGGATGCGCGAGGTGGCCGAGGCTGAGCCCGACTACCGCAGCCTGTCGGGCCTGGAGGCCTGGTTTGCGCCGGCGGTGGTGCCAGCTTCGATGCACCCGCCGCGGGCCCGCATGGCGTTGGTGACCTGGCTGGGGATCTTCCCGACGGTGTCCTTCTTTTTGTACTTCGTGGCGCCCTATCTGCAGGGCCTGCCCTTCCTGCCCCGCACGGCGTTGCTCACGGCGCTGATCGTGATGACCATGACCTGGGGGGTGATGCCGCGCCTCACCCGCTGGATGCGGGGTTTCCTCAACCCCCACGCGAAGAAGTAGGCCGGGCTCCGGGGCCGCGGGGTCGATCCTTGATGGCTGTCAATCGTCGGAATAATTTGCAGCGCTGCACGCAGCGATAAGCCTGTAGGGTGCGGGATGGGCGCTTCGTGGTCTTTGCGGGCGCCATCTACAGGAGCATGCACGATGGAGCTGGCGATGAAGTCGATGGGCGCAATGGGTTCGATGGTGCCGCCATCGACCGAGCTCAAGGGCACGGTTCCCGGCAACCGGGGCATCTGGGTGGGCATCTTGTGCGAGCTGTCCGAGTTCGCGCTGATGTTCCTGGCCTACGCCTGGTTCAAATACACCCACCCCGCAGACTTTCACCGCGGGCCGGCCATGCTCTACACCGCCTGCGGCGTGGCCAACACCGTGACGATGCTGACCAGCGGCTACTTTGCCGTGCGCGCGCTGCTGGCCATCCAGCGCAACGACCGGCGCAGCGCCCGCAACTGGCTGATCGGCACCCTGATTGGCGGGCTGGCCTTCCTTGGCATCAAGGCCTGGGAGTTCAGCTGGAACATCGACCACGGCGTCGTTGGCACCGGCAACAGCTTCGTGGCCATGTACTACTACCTCACCTTCAACCACCTGGTGCATGTGGTGTGGGGCTGCCTGGGCCTGATCTGGGTGATCCTGCGCAACGAGTTCGGCGCCTACAGCGCAGAAGACCACGAGGGCCTCGAGGCCGCCACGCTCTACTGGCACGCCACCGACCTGGCCTGGATCGTGATCTTCCCACTGCTCTACGTGTTGCGCTGAAGGGGGCGACCATGAACACGCAGGAAAGAAACGTCACCCTGGTGTGGCTGGCCCTGGTGGCCCTGACCCTCGGCAGCGCCTGGCTGGGCGAGGAGGGCTGGCCGGTGCTGGTCACCGCGCTGGTGGTGGCGCTGATCGTGGCCGCAAAGGGGCTGCTGGTGATCCGTCATTACATGGGGCTGGTCGAGGAAGGTTCGCGCCTGCGCAGCGTGATGCGCCTGTATTTCGTGGTGGTGCCGGTGCTCATTCTGGTGGCCGGCGGCGCCAGCTGGCTGGCGGTGTGACGGGAGGCTTCCGAGACCCTTGTCAAAAGGGATAAAAACATTCGACGCGCGCGAAATGCCTTGCTATTGTGTGATTTAGCGGACCTCTTTCTGGCCGCCTTTCACGAATGGAGCGCGTCAATTGGGTACTAAGCTTTATGTGGGCAACCTTGCCTACAGTGTCGACAAGAGTCGCCTTGAAGAGATGTTCGCCGATTTTGGCGCCGTGGTTTCGGCTCAGGTGATCATGGATCGAGAAACCAACCGTTCGAAGGGTTTCGGTTTCGTAGAGATGGGTTCGGACCAGGAGGCGCAGGCGGCCATCGCCGCCCTCAACGGCAAGAGCATGGATGGCCGCAATCTCACGGTTAATGAAGCCCGCCCGCAGGAGCCGCGGAGTGGTGGCTTTGGCGGCGGCGGTGGCCGGCGCGGCCCGGGCGGCGGCGGTTTCGGTGGAGGTGGTGGCCGACGCGGGCCCGGCGGTGGCAGTGGCGGCGGTGGTGGTGGTTATGGCGGAGGCGGTCGTTACTGATCGTTCAACGCCCGCCCGGATGCCTTGACCCCGGGGCCTGCCGGCCCCGTCTGGTGCCCCGGGATGCCCTGAGTCTCATGAGCACAAAAATCGGCACAAAAACCCGCTTGCGCGGGTTTTTTTGCGTCCATGCCTTAAGGTGCGTCAGGCCGTCTCGAAATGTTCCAGCATCAGCTGAATGCCGGCGACGCCGTTGTATTCATTCACCGCCAGCCGGAAAGCCGCGTGGATGCTGGGGCTGGCAGGGTCGGCGTGGTTGAACTGGATCGCGTCGATGCGGGTGTTGCCCT
>JAEUNU010000181.1 GCA_016789125.1 Zoogloea sp.
GGCGCTCTACGCCGCCAACACGTCCTCTTTCTCCAGAGGAGCGCCACGGGCTCAGGCCGCTATCAGGCGTTTCCTGTCGTCTGAGAGGGCTTCAGAAAGCACGAACCCCCGGAAAAACCGGGGGTTCGTCAGCAGTCTGAAGCCCTGACGTGTCAGGGCTTTTTGCTTTTCGGCCGGGGCGCCGCCGGCCGGGCCTACTTGCGCTCGGACTCGATCCCCGGCCACGGCTTGAGCATCCAGGCAAACCAGATGGTCGCGGCGTAGCTCGCCATTCCGAGGGGGAGGATCTGGGCCTTCAAGAGGTAGTCGGTGGTGTCGAGAATCGGTTTGCTCGTCAACATGATCGGTCTCCGGAGTGGAGTTTGATGATGTACGCAGCCCGGCGGATGCGCGGGGCGCGTTTGGACGTATTCGAGGGCTGGGTTCAGCTTGGTCGGATCGCTTATGCCAGATTAGCGCGCCCTTCCGGTGTTGCCTGTGTCTTAGTTGCGTAAAACGCAAAATTTCACGCTGGAACGCGGCTGGAATACAACACCTTGCAGGGCGGGGGGCCTTGTGGCCGCGGTGCAGGGCGGACACGTGGGCAGGGGGGCGAGGCGGCATCTCGCATTTTGTGCGTCGTCGGCCTAAGCTTCGGGCGATATGGGCTCATCGGACGGTGGGAGAGGGTGGATGCGTGGGATTCGTGACTTGAGGTGTGTTCTGGCTGCCGTTTTCCTGCTGGCGCCGGTGGGGCAGGCGTGGGCGGTCAATAAATGCGTGGGGGCCGATGGGCGGGTGACCTATACCGACGGCTCCTGTGGAGATGGCAGCCAGGGGGCGCGGGTGAATACCCTGCCGCCACCGAGCGTGCGGGACCAGATCGAGGCTCGCCGGCGAGCCGAGCAGATGGTGCAGGACGTGAACCGCATCGAAACCCGCCAGGCCTACGAGGCCGCGGAGCGGCGCCGGCGCGTCGAGATGGAACAGGCCGCCGAGGCGGAGCAGCAGCGTCGCGCCCAGCGCGAAGCGCAGCGGCAGGCTGCCCAGGAGGAGTCCCAGCGCCTGCTGGTGATTCGCCCCGCCCCGCTGGTGCCTTATCACCCCCATCCCGCCCCGCAGCCACCGAAGCCCACCAAGCCTGTCGACGAGACCCGCTCGGCGCAGATGCGCGGCTATCCGCCCATCCGCTGAGCGAGGCCGGTTTTAAAGTGGCGTAAGCGGGAGGCCAGCGGGTGGGTGTGCCGGCTTCTTGCCGAGGATCAGCAGGCGCACCGGCTGGTCTCCGTTTTTTGCGGCGTAATCGAGGGCCTGGGCCACGCGATCGGCGCTTTCGGCCGCTTCGCCCTCGAGAACGATCAGGGTCGGGCGGCGCGGCAGCCAGCGCGCCAGGGCTTCGAGCCGTGCTGCATCGGCGCGGGCGAGCCAGGCGTCGTCCCAGGGTTCGTCGGGGCGGCGGGGCAGGAACCACGCCAGCGGCCGCAACTGCACGCCGATCCGGTAGAGGATGCCGCCGACGCGGCTGCGCCGGGTGAGCTGGTGGTAGCCGGCCAGGTGGTAGCCGAAATGGCGCACTGCACGGGCATGGCTGGCCGGCGTGAAGGCGACGGCGAGCGGGATCGGTACCGCCGGCCGCGACCAGGGTAACAGCGTGGCGCCGTGGCCGGTGCCCTTGGCCACCCAGGCGTCGAGCCGGTGGAGCAGGGGCGAGTCGGCGGCGTCGGCGGGCGGGCCGTCGATGGGCGCCAGGGCGGCGGCATCGTAGCGTCGGGCGAGGCGCGGCAGGCGCGGGGCGATGGCTAGCAGCCCGAGGGCGACGGTGGCGAGGCTGGTGCTCAGCACGCGAAGCGGCTCCGCAGCTCAGACAGGTTGAGCTCGGTGAGGATCGCCTCGATGCGCTCCATGGCGTTCTTGCGCGGCGTGTCGGTGCGGCGGGCGATGATGAGCTCGTTCTTCATCGAGTGTTCCCAGCCGACCAGTTCGGTCACCGTGAGCTGGTAGCCATGGGCTTCGAGCTGCAGGCAGCGCAGGGCGTTGGTGAGCTGGCTGCCGAATTCGCGGGTGTGGATGGGGTGGCGCCAGATCTCGGACAGAGGCGTGAGGCCGAAGCTGGCGTTCTTGTTCTTGCGCAGCACGCTGGCCACCTCGGCCTGGCAGCAGGGCACCAGCACCACGAACTGGGCCTGTTTGGCCAGCGCAAACTGGATCGCGTCGTCGGTGGCGGTGTTGCAGGCGTGGAGCGCGGTGACCACGTCGATGCGCTCGGGCAGCGCCTCGGAGCGGGTGGATTCCTCTACCGATACGTCCAGGAAGTTCATGCGCCCGAAGCCCAGCCGGCCGGCGAGTTCGCGGGAGTGCTCGACCAGCTCGCGGCGGGTCTCGATGCCATACACCGTGCCCACCTCGCGCGCCTTCAGGAACAGGTCGTAGAGGATGAAGCCGAGGTAGGACTTGCCGGCGCCGTGGTCGGCCAGGCTGACGTCACCGCGGCCGGCGAGCACCTCGGCCAGCAGCGGCTCGATGAACTGATACAGGTGATAGACCTGCTTGAGCTTGCGCCGGCTGTCCTGGTTGAGCTGGCCGTCGCGGGTGAGGATGTGGAGCTCTTTCAGCAGCTCAACCGACTGGCCCGGGCGCAGCTCGGGGTGAACGGCTGGCGCGCCGGCTGAGGCGGCAGCGCCGGGCTTACGCTTGGCCATCGTCGCTCGTGCCGCGCTTGGGGGCGTGGAGGCCGAGGGCCAGCCAGCCGGCGAGGCCCAGTTTGCGCAGGGTTTCCATGTTGCGCTCGTAGATCGTCTCTGCCTCGGGGAAGGCCTCGACGGCCCGGTCGAGGCTCTCCTCGCGGATCAGGTGCAGGGTGGGGAAGGGCGCGCGGTTGGTGTAGTTGGTGATGTCGTCCGGCTCGGTGCCCTCGAACTGGTACTGTGGGTGGAAGCTGGCGATCTGGATCACGCCTTCCAGGTCGTGCTCGACCACGGCTTCGTCGGCGATCTGGTGCACGTCGTTGAAGTCGAGGAAGTCGGGGAACAGGGTGGGGTGGATCAAGAGCGTGGTGTCGGTGACTTCGGGATCGACCTCGGCCAGGTGGTCGAGCTCACGGTCGAGGTCTTCGAGGAAGCCGTCGATGTGGCGGGCGCTGCTCACCACGATGCGGACCTGGTTCTTCACGTACACCGACTTGGCAAAGGGGCACAGGTTGAGGCCGATGACGGCCTTTTCGATCCACTCGCGGGTGGCGGCGATGACTTCTTCGTGGTTCATGTTGCGGGCCTTTTCGGCGGATTCCTTCGAGGGCTGCCATTTTGCCCTGATAATGACGCGCTTTCATTGATTCAACGCACGCCCATGTCCATCCAGTGGTTTCCCGGTCACATGACCTCCGCCCGCAAGAAGGCGGCGGAGAGCATGGAGCGCATCGACGTCGTCATCGAGGTGCTCGACGCGCGCCTGCCCGAAGCGAGCAGCAACCCGATGATCCGCGAGCTGCGCCTGCACCGCCAGCGGCCCTGCCTGAAGATCCTCAACAAGGCCGACCTGGCCGACCCGGCCGTCACGGCCCAGTGGCTCGCCTATTACAACGCCCAGAAAGGCGTCACCGCGGTGGCCCTGTCGTGCAAGAAGCCCAGCGACGTGGCCAAGGTGGTCGGCCTGTGCCGCCCGCTGGCGCCGCACCGCAACGACCGCCTGAAGCCGCTGCGGATGATGATCATGGGCATCCCCAACGTGGGCAAATCAACGCTGATGAACGCGCTGCTGAAAAAGCGCGTGGCCAAGGTGGGCGACGAGCCGGCCGTCACCAAGAGCCAGCAGGCCATCGACCTGTCGCCCACCGCGTCGCTGATCGACACCCCGGGCATGATGTGGCCGAAGATCGAGCACGACTCCGACGGCTACATGCTGGCCGCCAGCCACGCCATCGGCCGCAACGCGGTGATCGACGAGGCGGTGGCCAATTTTCTGGGTGGGCTGCTGCTCGAGCGCTACCCGGCGCTGGTGGCGGCGCGCTACAAGATCGACGTCACCGGCCTCGATGGCCCGGCGCTCGTCGAGGCCGTGGCGCGCCGGCGCGGTTGCCTGGTCAAGGGCGGCGGGCTCGACATCGAGAAGGCCTCGCTGGTGCTGCTGCAGGATTACCGCGACGGGGCGATCGGCCGCGTCAGCCTCGAAACCCCGACGACCCGCCAGGCGATGATGGCAGCCCACGCCGCCGAAGTGGCCGCCAAGGCCGCAGCGAAGGCGGCCGGCGAGGTGGACAACGCGGCGCCGGACGAGGTGCCGCCGGTGGAGTGAGGTGGGGGCATGCGGGCGGTGTTCGAGCCGGTCGCGTGTCCAAAGCTCTCCCCTGACAAGGGGAGAGCGCATCAGAGCGGCGAGGCTTCCGGGCTTCGCCGTTGTTCTTTGCGCGGCTCGGCCTGGGTTTGCAGTGCCCAGCAAAACGCCACCGGGCGGTGGCGTTGGTGAGGCTCACACCCGCAGCAGCAGGGTCTTGAGGGGCGGGTTGCCGTCGGGGCTGGGGAAGTCTTCCTCGGGGGTGATCCATTCCATTTCCCGGATGGTCCGCCCGGCTTTCCTGGCGCTGCGTTCGAGCTGGTCGGCCCAGGCCTGGCGGTCCACCTGGGCGACGTTGTTGCAGCACACCAGGGTGCCGCCCTCGTTGGTGGATAGCAGTGCGGGCTTGAACAGGGCCGGGTAGTCGTTGACCAGGTCGACGACGCCGAAGGGGCTCTTGGCGTAGCGGGGCGGGTCGAGGAAGACCAGGTCGAAGCTGTGCTTCTCGAGCTCGGGGAAGGGGGGCATGCGCTTGCCGCGCACCAGCTTGGGCTGGCCGATGCCGGAGAGCTGGCGCAGGGCGGCGAAGGCGTCGCTCTTGACGAAGCGGACGCGGATCGGCAGCTCGTTGAGCTTGGCGTTGTCCTTGCCGACGGCGAGGCTGGACTCGGCAAAATCCACGTTGACCACATGCCGGGCGCCGGCCTTGGCGGCGGCGATGCCGACCCCGCAGGTGTAGGCGAAGACGTTGAGCAGCGACTTGCCGGGCGCTTCGGCCATGATGCGGCGGCGGGCGGCGCGCAGGTCGAGGAAGAGCCACGGGTCCTGCCCGGCGTGGCGGGCCTGGACCCAGTATTTGACGCCCATCTCGGAGAACTCGCGGCGGCGTTCGGCTTTCTCGAGCTCGTCGGCGGGGAGCGGGTTGGCGATGCGGGAGTTGGCGGCGCTGCGGTCGTTGTAAACCAGGTCGAGCCCGGGGAAGGCGCTGGCGTAGAAGGCCTGCAGCGCTTCCAGCTGGGCCGCGGCGAGGGGGCCGTGGAAGCTCTGTGCCAGGATCAGGCTGCCGTAGCGGTCGACGGTGAGGCCGGGCTGCCCTTCGACGGTGCCGTGGAAGAGCCGGTAGGCGTCGGTCTGCTCGGCTTCGAGGCGGGCGATGAGGGCGCGGCGGGCCTGGAGGGCGGCGTCGAGGGCGGGGAGCAGGGCGGTGGTGTCGGGCATGGAGGTTCCGGAGGCGGGAGGTGAAACGACTACAGGCCGAAGAATTCTCGGATTTTCTTGCCGAGGGCGCTGGCGTCGGCGCGCACTGAGTTGCGCCGGTCGAGGCTGCCGTCGGCGTGGCCCTGTTCGAGGGCGGCAAAGCGGCTGCGGCGCTGCTCGAGGATCACCGAGATGCCCTCGGCGAGTTCGGGGCGGGCGCGCAGGATGTGTTCAAGGCTGGCCTTGTCGAGGCGATAGGCTTCGACGTCGGTGACGGCGATGACGGTGGAGCGGCGCGGTGCGCCAGTCATCAGGCCGAGTTCGCCGAAGACGTTGCCGGGACCGCGGGTGTCGATGAGGCGCTGGGGCCCGCCGTCGGGGGGCGTCCACCAGGCCTCGGCCTCGCCGCTGGCGATGATGTAGAGCCAGTGGGCCACGTCGCCCTGGCGGAACAGCACGTCGCCCTTGGCGAAGGGCGCGTTGATGAGGCGGCGGGCGAGGTCTTCCTGCTCGGCCTCGGAGAGCCGGGCGAAGAGGTCGATACGGCTGATGGCGCCGATCCGGCGCTTGAGCTCGCGGTTGCGCACCTCCTCGCGGTGGGCCTTGTTTTCCTGGACAAGGTGGATGGTCTGGTCGCCCACCGCGAGGCGGATGCCCTCGCGCTGCAGCGAGGCGAGCACGTGGTGGCGGACGTCGGAGTCGGTGATGTCGTCGGGGCCCGGGTCGATCAGCCAGTAGCGCAGCTGGTACTGGGCGTAGCCGTCGCCGAAGGCGTGGAGCAGGCAGATGGGGGCGGGGCTCGGGCTGACGTTGGCGATGCGGGCGGTCTGGATGTCGTCGAGCACGGCGCGGGTGACGCGGGCTGGCGGCACCGAGAGGTCGACGTTGAAGTCGATCAGCCGGCGCTGTTGGGGCACCGCCTGGCGCGGGTTGCACACCACCACGTAGCGGTTCTTCATGAGCTGGCTGTTGGGGATCACCACCCGCTCGCCGTTGCGGGTGACGATGGCGGTGTAGCGCCACTGGATGTCGCTGACCCTGCCCGACACGTCACCGATCTCGATCCAGTCGCCGATCTCGAGGGAGTTGTCCATCTGCAGCGCGAGGCCGCCCAGCAGATTGCCGAGGGTGTCCTGCATCGAGATGGCGAGCACCGCGGTGAGCACCGCCGAGGTGGCGAAGAGGTGGGTGAACTCGACCCCGGCCAGGTTGAGCCGCAGAAAGCCCCAGGCGATGTAGCCGACGATCACCAGGATGTCGGCGAGGATGCCCGAGATGTGCATGCGCAGGCGCGGCAGCACGACCTCGAACAGGGCCAGGCCGGCGTAGCGGATGACGGCCAGGCCTTCGCCGAAGACGGCGAGCTCGCGGAGCCAGCGCAGCGCGGTGGGTGCCAGCAGGCCGTCGAGCAGCCCGGCCAGCAGGTCACCGACGAGGCAGGCGGCAAAGAACACGCCGGTGTTCACCAGCGAGCGGCGCCAGGCGCGCAGCGGCTTGAAGATCATCGCCGCCGCGGCCAGCATCAGCAGGATCGCGAAGGGGGCTTCCGGGCTGAGGTAGGGGAGCTGCATGGAGCGGGTCAGAGGGCGCTCTGCAGGCGGGCGGCCATCTCGTCGAGGGCCTCCCGGGTGGGGGCGGTGGCGGGCCAGAAGGGGAGCAGCTCGTCGCCCTTGTAGCGCGGCAGCACGTGGATGTGGAAGTGGAAGACGGTCTGCCCGCCGGCGACTTCGTTGGCCTGGAAGAGGGTCACGCCGTCGCAGCCGGTGGCCGCCTTGACGGCCTTGGCGAGCCGGGTGGTGGCCTGGAAGACGGCCGCGGCGAGGGTGTCGTCGAGGCCGTAGATGTTCTCGACGTGGGGCTTGACGATGACCAGGCCGTGGCCCGGGTGGGCCGCCACGATGTTGAGGAAGGAGAGGGTGTGCTCGTCCTCGGCGATCTTCGAGATGGGCAGTTCGCCGCGCACGAGGCGGCAGAAGATGCAGTCGTCCATGGGTGTCTCCGGTGGGGCGGGGTTAGCGAGTGGGCGTGTCGCCGCGCCGGGCAAGGGCCTGGCGCAGGTTGCGCTCATTCTGCCAGCTGCGGCGCAGGCTGTCGGCGTGGGCGTAGTGCCGGCTCTCGTCGGGGGTCTGGGCGTGGAAGGTCTCGAGGGTGCGCTGGAGCAGGTCGTGGTGGGGCAGCATCGCGCCGAAGAAGAGCACGGCCTCGTGGCGCTGGATGAGCAGGGTCGGGAAGGTCTCGACCTCGTAGTCGTCGAGGAGTTCGGCGTCGTCCTCCACGTCGAGCCACAGGAAGCGGGCCTCGGGAAAGCGGGCGGCGAGGGCGTCGAAGCCGGCGCGGTAGTCGCGGCAGGTGCCGCACCAGGCGGCGCACAGGCAGGCGACGAGGAACTCGGGGTGGGCGGTGGTCATTTGCTGTCGTCGGGGGCGGGGCCGAGGGCGACCCAGCGTATCCACTGGCCGCAGGCGTTGCGCGGGCCGCGGCGGCTGGTGCCGTGCCAGGGGCCGTCCTGGCAGTCGCCGCGGTCGTTGTCTTCGTCGTAGGACACGGTTTCGGGTTCGGGGCCCGGGGTGCGGGCGCCACCCCAGCGGTTGCAGCTGAGGCAGCGGCGGCGTTCGACGGGCTGGCTGGCCACGTGTCAGGCCTCCGGGCGGCCTCAGGGTTTGCCGGGCGTGCGGCCGGCGGCCTGGGCCAGGAGCGGCGCGCGCAGGGCGTCGAAGCGGGCCGGGGCAACGTATTGCAGCAGCTCGCGGCCTTTGCTGTCGAGCACGAGGTCGAGACCCTTGGCGGGGTAGAGCAGGTGTTCCTGGTGGTCGTTCACGCGGATGCGTTCGGCGGGCTGGCCGAAGCGTTCGAGGATGACGGCCTCGTCGAGCTGGGCGCTGGGGATGAAGGCGAGACCGCGGATCGGCGCGGCGAGGGCGGCGGCTTCGTCGGCCGGGGCGAGGGTGGCCCGGCGGGTGGTGCTCTGCATGTACTGGGTTTTGGGGGCGCGCTCGCGCATGCCGTCGATGGTCTCGGGCGGGAGGTCGGCGGTTACGATGAGCTTGCCAGCCACGAAGCCGGCGGTGACACCTTCGTAATAGCCTTCCACGTTGCCGCGCTCGTTGGGTTCGGCGATCACCGCGAGCTGCATCTCGGGGCCGAAGCGGGTGCGGGCGTCGGCGAGGGTGCTCTTGCCGAGGGTGAGGCCGAAGACCTGCGCCTCGCCGCCGGGCAGGGTCTCGATCTGCCAGGGCAGGCCGCTGCTCGGCACGTCCTGGGGCTGGTAGTGGGTGAACTGCCAGACCACCGGGCCGAGCAGGATGGCGAGGGCGGCGACGACGATGGCGAGGGCGATCTTCATGGAGTGGTGAGCTTAGTGCGGGGCCTGGAACTGCGCCGGCCGGCTGGCGTGGAACTGGATGGGCACCGCCGGCATGTCGAGCACCGACTTGCGGATGCGGCCGATCACGTGCATCTCGCAGCGCTTGCAGTCGAACTTGAGGGTGAGCTTTTCCTTGCCGTTGATGAGGGTCATCGGGTCGGGCTTGATGCCCTTCACTTCCTTCGGGCACAGGTTGAAGCTGTAGCGCAGGCAGTGCTTGGTGATCATCAGCGAGGCGTCGTCGGTGTGCTCGTTGGCCTCGTAGGCGGCCTCGATGAGCTGTACGCCGTGGCGGTGATAGAAGTCGCGCGCCTTCTGGTTGAGCACGTTGGCGAGGTAGCTGAGCTCGGTCTCGGGGTAGGGCACCGGCGGTTCGACGGCGGCGCGGCGGGGCAGCGGCGGGAGCGCCTTGATGCGCGCGGCTTCCAGCTGGTCGGCAGCGTCGCGGCGCAGGGCATTGACGGCACCGGCCGGCAGGAACCAGGGCTGCTCGAGCTGCAGCGCCACGTTGCGGGCGCTGAAGATCGTCGCGCCGAGCTTGGCGACGCCGTCGCGCAGGCTGGCGAGGGCGCGCTCGGTGTCCTTGGCGGGCTCCTTGGCGTGGGCCAGCTCGGCGCGGGCCGACACGCCGGTCTCGTCGGTGAGGGTGAGGGCGAAGCCGTCGGGGGTTTCGCTCAGCAGCACGTCCACGGCGATGCGGCGCTCGGCGGATTTCTTGTCGAGCATGCGCTCGAACTCGTGGTCGTGGTTGCGGAAGATGCCGCTGCCCGGGAAGAGCTCGGCGGGGATCTGGTCGGCGGTGTGCACGCGGAAATCCTCGCCGATCTTCTCGGCGCGGTTGACGCGCAGGCCGACGAGTTCGCCCTTGCGGTCGTAGAAGCTGAGACCGTCGCCGTTGTGCAGTTCGACGGCGCTGGTGGTGTCGAAGTGGCGGCGCTGCTTGCCGTCGACGCGGATCACGCTGCCCACCGGCTCGCCGACGAACTTGGGCGAGTCGAAGGCGCCGATGTCGGCCGTGCGGCCATTAACAAAGTAATCGGTGGCGCCGCGGTTGAAGGTTTTGTCGGCCAGTGGCTGGAACAGGAAGGTGCTGCGCCCGGAAGAGGTGCGGGTGTATTCCGGCGTGTCCTCCATGATCTGGTCGAGGAGCAGGCGGTAGTGGGCGGTGATGTTCTTGACGTAGGCCATGTCTTTATAGCGGCCTTCGATCTTGAAGCTGCTGATGCCCGCGTCGGCCAGGGCGCGCAGGTTGGCGCTCTGGTTGTTGTCCTTCATCGACAGCAGGTGCTGGTTGCTGGCGACCAGGTTGCCGTCTTTGTCGGTGAGGTCGTAGGGCAGGCGGCAGGCCTGGGAGCATTCGCCGCGGTTGGCACTGCGGCCGGTGTGGGCGTGGCTGATGTAGCACTGGCCGGAAAAGGCCACGCACAGGGCGCCGTGGATGAAGAACTCCAGCGTGCAGTCGGTGGCGGCGGCGACCTTGCGGATTTCGGTGAGGGTCATCTCGCGGGCCAGCACGATCTGCGAGAAGCCGACATCCTGCAGAAAGCGGGCTTTTTCGGGGTGGCGGATGTCGGTCTGGGTGCTGGCGTGGAGCTGGATCGGCGGCAGGTCGAGCTCGAGGAGGCCCATGTCCTGGACGATCAGCGCGTCGGCGCCGGCTTCGTGGAGCTGGCGGATCAGGCGCTCGGCGCTGGCGACTTCCTCGTCGAACAGGATGGTGTTGCAGGTCACGAAGACCCGTGCGCCGAAGCGGTGGGCGTGGCGGGCCAGGCGCTCGATGTCGGCGACGGTGTTCTCGGCGTTGGCGCGGGCGCCAAAGGCGGGGCCGCCGATGTAGATGGCGTCGGCGCCGTGGTTGATGGCCTCGATGCCGATGTCGGCGTTCTTGGCCGGGGCCAGGAGTTCGAGCTGCTTGCGGGTGTGGATCATGCCGGTACTCTCCAGGGGGTGCCCAATGGGGCGGGCTGCTCGGACGGCAGCTTGTGCAACCCGCCATTATCCCCCGACGCCCGGGGGGCGTCGAGGGATGTGCCGGCAGGCTCAGCTCTGCTTCACGGGCTCGGCGGCGCGCTGGCGGGCGTCGCGGCGCAGGGACAGCACGATGGAGGTGGTGATGATCACCGCCACCACGCCCAGGGAGAACGGCACCGGGATCGGGTAGATGTCGATCAGCAACATCTTGGTGCCGATGAAGACCAGCACCAGCGCCAGGCCGTACTTGAGCAGCGAGAAGCGGTCGGCCATGCCGGCCAGCATGAAGTACATCGCCCGCAGGCCCAGGATCGCGAAGATGTTGGAGGTGAGCACGATGAACGGGTCGGTGGTGATCGCGAAGATCGCCGGGATCGAATCGACCGCGAAGATCACGTCGGAGAGCTCGACCAGCACCAGCACCAGGAACAGCGGCGTCACGTAGCGCACCGCCTTGCCGGCCACCTCGCGGGTGACGAAGAAACGCTCGCCGTGGAGTTCGTCGCTCACGTTCATGTGCTTGCGGATCCAGCGGATCACCGGGTTGTTGGCGAGGTCGGGTGTCTGCTCGGCGAACCACCACATCTTGACGCCGGTGATCAGCAGGAAGGCGCCGAACACGTACAGCAGCCAGTGGAACTGGCTGATCAGCCACACGCCGGCAAAGATCATCACCGTGCGCAGCACGATCGCGCCTAGCACGCCGTAGATCAGCACACGCTTCTGCAGCTCGAGGGGGATCGCGAAAAAGCTGAACAGCATCAGCCACACGAAGACGTTATCCACCACCAGGGATTTTTCGATCAGGTAGCCGGTGAGGAACTCCAGTGCCTTGGCGTTGGCCACTTCGCGCCCCACCGCGCCGTCGAGGTAGAACCACAGTGCCGCTGCGAAGCCCAGCGACACGCCCACCCACACCGCCGACCAGCCGGCCGCCTCGCGAAAGCCCACCCGGTGGGATTTGCCGCCGCCGGTGGCGAACAGGTCCACCGCCAGCATGGCCAGGACGATGACGAAGAAGCCCGCCCACATCCACCACGTTCCGATTGTTTCCATTGAAGAGTCCTCCTTGTCGGATCAGCTTTCCGTTTCGCGCGGCCGGGGCAGCAAACGAAACGGCCCTTGTCCAGCGAGGACAGAGGGCCGCTTTTCCGAACGGGGAAACCTCTGCCATCGCGGCAAAGGTCTTGCTCGCAGCCGCCTGATGACGACTGCCCGGGGTGCCGGGAAGAACTGGACTGGCCAGCTGTTCCGAACTGACGACACCGCGGCGAAGAGCTACTCCCCCTTGGGACGATTACAGATTAGACGGCCCCGCGCGCCCGGTCAAGGCTCTTTTTTTGCCCGGCGAGCGACCGCCCGTGATGCTGCGCCGCGTCTTGCCCGGATGCGTCCGGCGGGCTAGCTTCCGGCGGAACCCGGCCCGCACCCGGGCGTCAAATCAAGCAAGCACGGGCCTCTCCGGCGACTTCTCCTTCACCCGAATCCATCCGCCCATCATGAAATTCTCCCGCTTCTTCCTCAATCGCCTGCAGAACCAGCCTACCGCCCACGACACCGTCGTCGTCATCGACGTGCTGCGCTCCTTCACCACCGCCGCGGTGGCGCTGGACCGGGGCGCGGCGGCGATTTACCCGGTGGAGGGCGTCTCGGCGGGCATTGTGCTGACGGGTTTGCTGGACAACGCCGTGTCGGTGGGGGCGATCGCCGGTGGCGACCCGGCGCCGGGCTTCGAGTACGGCAATTCGCCCGCGGCGCTGCTGGAGGCCGATCTGGCCGGACGCCGCGTGGTGATGAGCACAGCGGCGGGCGTGCGCGGCTTGCAACGTTTTCGCGATGCCCGCAGGCTCTTCGCCGCCAGCCTGGTGTGCGCCCGCGCCACCGCCGAGGCGATCCGCGCGGCGGGTGCCGACGAGGTGTGCTTCGTGATCACCGGCGAGTGGGTCGACCGGGACGGCGACGAGGACGTGGCCTGCGCCGACTACATCGAGGCGCTGCTGCGCGGCGAGCCGGCGCCCCCCGCGGATTTCGCCCGCCGGGTGCGCGACTCCGACTTCGGCCGGCGCTTCGTGGCCGGCACCTGGCCCAACCTGCCGCTGGCCGACCTGGAGCTCGCCGCCAACGTGGACCGCTTCGATTTTGCGATGCCGGTGGCCCGCGAAGGCGAGCACTTGGTGATCCGCTGAGCACGCCAGGCTTGGCGCCTGGGCCGCGGGCTGGAACAATCCGCGCTTCTCAAACTTCAACGGCGCACGCCATGGAATCCCGACTCACCGAAATCGAGATCAAGCTCGCCCTCACCGAAGACCTGGTGGATACCCTCAACCTCACCGTGCACCGGCAGCAGGAGCAGATTGACGCCCTGCAGCGCCAGCTCGCGGCGTTGGCACGGCAGCTTCAGTCGTCCACACCGTCGGCGGAGGCAAGGGATCTGCGGGATGAAATCCCGCCCCACTACTGACGGGCGCCAGCGCCCGGCTCACGCCGCTTCCGTGGCGTGTCGGCGGCTTGCCGGGCTGACGGAAAACACGCGCGGGCTTTTCAGGCGATAGACCGGGACATAGCCTTTGCCCTTGAGGAAGAGCAGCAGGGGCTTGGCAAAGACGAAGGCATTGCGCAGTCGTTCGAACATGCGCCCATCGCATTGGATCACGCTGGGTTCGCCTTCCGTGCACAGGCGGTAGGCCAGGTTGACCGTGTCGCCCCACAGGTCATAGATGAACTTTCCCCGTCCGACCACTCCCGCCACCACCGGGCCCGAGGCGATGCCGATACGCAGTTCGAGCGTCAGGCCATCGGTAATCCCGGCGTCGCGCAGGGTGGCTTGCATGGCGATGGCCAGGGACGC
>JAEUNU010000182.1 GCA_016789125.1 Zoogloea sp.
GGCGCTCTACGCCGCCAACACGTCCTCTTTCTCCAGAGGAGCGCCACGGGCTCAGGCCGCTATCAGGCGTTTCCTGTCGTCTGAGAGGGCTTCAGAAAGCACGAACCCCCGGAAAAACCGGGGGTTCGTCAGCAGTCTGAAACCCCGGCCGTGGCCGGGGTTGGGGTCTTGCCATGGGCTGCCTGCCGTGGCAACCAGCCGGGGGTTACTCCCATTCGATCGTTGCCGGCGGCTTGCCGCTGATGTCGTACACCACCCGTTTGATGCCGCGCACTTCGTTGATGATCCGGTTGCTCACCTTGCCGAGCAGGCTGTGGGGCAGCTCGGCCCAGTGGGCGGTCATGAAGTCTTGCGTCTGCACGGCGCGCAGGGCCACCACGTATTCGTAGGTGCGGCCATCGCCCATCACGCCGACGCTCTTGACCGGCAGGAAGACCGCGAAGGCCTGGCTGGTCTTGTCGTACCAGTCGGCGGCGCGCAGCTCGTCGATGAAGATCGCGTCGGCACGGCGCAGCAGATCGGCGTAGTCCTTCTTGACCTCGCCGAGGATGCGCACCCCCAGGCCCGGGCCCGGGAACGGATGGCGATAGACCATCTCGTGGGGCAGGCCCAGCGCGATGCCCAGTTCGCGGACTTCGTCCTTGAACAGCTCGCGCAGCGGCTCGAGCAGCTTGAGGTTGAGGGTCTCGGGCAGGCCGCCGACGTTGTGGTGGCTCTTGATGGCGTGGGCCTTGCCCGTCTTGGCGCCGGCCGACTCGATCACGTCCGGGTAGATGGTGCCCTGGGCCAGCCACTTGGCGCTGGGCAGCTTGGCGGCCTCGGCCTGGAAGACCTCGACGAACTCGCGGCCGATGATCTTGCGCTTGGCCTCGGGGTCGGAGACGCCCTTCAGGTGGCCCATGAACTGCTCGGTGGCGTCCACGTGGATGACCTTGACGCCCAGGTTGCGGGCGAACATCTGCATGACCATCTCGCCCTCGTTGAGGCGCAGGAGGCCGTTGTCGACGAACACGCAGGTGAGCTGGTCGCCGATCGCCTTGTGCAGCAGCGCCGCCACCACCGACGAATCGACGCCGCCGGAGAGGCCCAGGATGACCTCGTCGCTGCCCACCTGGGCGCGCACCTTGGCGATGGCTTCGTTCACATAGTCGGGCATGTTCCAGTCGTGCTGGCAGCCGCAGATGTCGTGCACGAAGCGGGCGATCATCTCCTTGCCCTTGATGGTGTGCGTCACCTCAGGGTGGAACTGCACCGCGTAGAACTTGCGCGACTCGTCGGCCATCGCGGCGATGGGCGTGGACTCGTTGGAGGCGATCACCTTGAAGCCCGCCGGCAGCTCGGTGACCTTGTCGCCGTGGCTCATCCACACGTCGAGCAGGCCGTGGCCTTCGTCGTTGCTGCGGTCCTGGATGTTGCGGAAGAGCTCGGAGTGGCCGCGGGCGCGGATCTCGGCGTAGCCGAACTCGCGCTTGCCGGAGCTCTCGACCTTGCCACCCAGCTGGGCGGCCATGGTCTGCATGCCGTAGCAGATGCCCAGCACCGGCACCCCGATCTCGAAGACGGCCATCGGCGCCTTCCACTCCTCGCCCGCATAGACCGAGTTCGGCCCGCCGGACAGGATGATGCCTTCGGGCGCAAAGCTGCGCACGAAGTCGTCGGAGACGTCGAAGGGGTGGATTTCGCAGTACACCTGCTGCTCGCGCACGCGGCGGGCGATGAGCTGGGTGACCTGGGAGCCGAAATCGAGGATCAGGATTTTCTTGTGCACAGTGGGTTCCACAGGGTGAAAACGTTAATTGCGAATTATAGCCCGTGAGCCGGGGCCGCGGCATGCCCGGGCGGCGGCGGGCTGCCGGCGATTTCCGGCCACAAGCGCTGGGTAAATCACTAATCTCGACCCCGGCGCGCCTTGAATCGGAACGGAGCCCATGACCCATCGACAGAACACGCCTGCCCGGGCCCTGCCGGGCGCCCTGCTCCTGGCCGGCATCCTGCTGATCGCCGCCAATCTGCGGGCGCCGATCACCGGCCTCGCGCCGGTGCTGGCGATGATCCAGGCAGACTTCGGCCTCGGCACCGTGCAGGCAGGCATCCTCACCACGCTGCCGCTGCTGGCCTTCGCGCTGCTCTCGCCGGTGGCGCCGCTGCTGGCGCAGCGCATCGGGCTGGAGCGCGCGCTGCTGGCGGCGCTGGTGCTGATCGGCGGCGGCGTCGCGATCCGCTCCGCCGGGCCGGTGGCCTGCCTTTATGGTGGAACGGCGTTGATCGGCGCCGGCATCGCGGTGGGCAACGTGCTGTTGCCCAGCCTGCTGAAGCGGGATTTCCCGGCGCGGATCGCCCCGGTCACCAGCGCATTTGCCCTGACGACGGGGCTCGCCGCCGCCATTACCTCGTACACCGTGTTTCCGCTGGCCAGCCGGTATGGCCTTGGCTGGCCGGGCGCATTGGCGGCGGTCCTGGTGCTGCCGGTGGCGGCCCTGGCCGTATGGTGGCCGCAGCTCGGGCGGCCTGCCGGCGCGCCGCCGGCTGCGGCCAGCGCCCGCGGCCGGCCGATCTGGCGCTCGGCGCTGGCCTGGCAGGTGACGCTGTTCATGGGCTTCAACTCCTTCATCTACTACGTGATGATCGGCTGGCTGCCGTCCATCCTCACGAGCAGTGGCCATTCGGCGGCCCAGGCCGGCTCGCTGCACGGAGCAATGCAGCTGGCCTCGGCCTTGCCCGGCCTCCTGCTGGGGGCGATCGTCCCGCGCCTCAAGGACCAGCGGGCGGTGGCCCTGGGGGCTTCCCTGCTCCTGTCGCTCGCCTTTTTTGGGCTGCTGCGGCTGCCGGCCTGGGCGGCCCTGTGGGTGGCGTGCTTCGGGTTCGGGTCTGGCGCCTGCATCATCCTCAGCCTGAGCTTCATGGGGCTGCGCACCCACAGCCCGGCGCAGGCGGCGGCCCTGTCGGGGATGGCCCAGAGCGTGGGCTACCTGCTGGCGGCCTCCGGCCCGCCGCTCATCGGCCTGCTCCGCGACACCTCCGGGGGCTGGGGCCTGCCGCTGGCGCTGTGCCTGGCGCTGACGCTACTGATCGCCGTGCTCGGTACGCTGGCGGGGCGGGACGCCCGGGTGCCGGACGCGGACAGGCCGGGCTGAGCGGCGTGCGCGCCCTGCTCCACCGGCTCAGGCGCCATCCAGCATCCGCCCCATCCGCCCCAGGTGGGCGTCGGCGACGAAGCGCATCGCCTCCGGCGCCGGCCAGTGGCGCAGGGCGTGGGCTGCGTGCAGGTCGGCGGCCCACCGGGCGCATACCTCGACGCGGTCGCCGTCCGCC
>JAEUNU010000030.1 GCA_016789125.1 Zoogloea sp.
GTCCTTGGCGTAGGCCAGGGCATGTTGATAGGCCCGTTCGGACAGCGCCAGACCCTCCATGCCGACCGCAAAGCGGGCCTCGTTCATCATGATGAACATGTACTCAAGACCGCGGTTGGCTTCGCCGACCAGCGTGCCGATGGCGCCGCCCTTGTCGCCGAAGGCCAGCACGGCCGTCGGGCTGGCGTGGATGCCGAGCTTATGTTCGATGGAAACGCAATGCACATCGTTGCGCTCGCCCGGCGTACCGTCGGCCTTGAGCAGAAACTTCGGCACCACGAACAGCGAAATGCCCTTCACACCCTCGGGGGCATCCGGCAGGCGGGCCAACACCAAATGGATGATGTTGTCGGTCATGTCGTGCTCGCCGTAGGTGATGAAGATCTTCTGGCCGAAGATCTTGTAGGTGCCATCACCCTGGGGCACGGCGCGGGTGCGCACCGCGGCGAGGTCGGAACCGGCCTGGGGCTCGGTCAGGTTCATGGTGCCGGTCCACTCGCCGCTGACCATCTTGGGCAGGTAGGCGGCCTTCTGTTCGTCAGTGCCGCGCAGCTTGATGGATTCGATCGCGCCGTTGGTGAGCATCGGGCAGAGGGAGAAGGCCATGTTGGCGGACTTCCACATTTCCATCACCGCCGTGGACACCAGCTTGGGCAGCCCCTGACCGCCAAACTCGGGCTCGCACGCCAGCGCCGTCCAGCCGGCCTCGGCGAACTGCTTGTAAGCCTCTTTCCAGCCGGTCGCGGTATGCACCACGCCGTTGTCCCAGCGGGCACCTTCCTGGTCGCCGGTCCAGTTGAGGGGGGCGAGCACGCCACCGGCAAACTTGCCGGCTTCCTCGAGGATCGCGTCGACGACGTCGGGCGAGGCATCCTCACAGCCCGGCAGCGCCGCAACGGCGTCCAGGCCGGCGAGTTCCCGCATCACGAACTGCATGTCACGAATCGGTGCGTTGTAGTTGCTCATTGTTTTTTCTCCACTAATATTGTTTTAGATTTTTACGACACGACATTCCGAACTGCCTCACCTTTCCTTGCACCTCATTTGTTCATGAGGTAGCTCCGATCGTCAAAGCTCGCCACCCATTCAGGGCAGTAGACGACCAGCAGCGTGAGGGTCATGCCGGACAGCCAGGCCTCGGCAAAACCCAGCAACAGGAAGAACGGGAGGTAGTCGGACAACAGCAGATCCACCGGGTAAGCCCCGGCAGCGGCCAGGCCCAGCGACGCCACGCAGCCCTGGATGAGGACGATGAACGCGGCGCCAATGAAGGCATTGACGAAGATATAAACAAAGAAGTGCTTGGGCAGCCAGCGCCCCACGATGCGGGAATAAGCTGCACTGACGGCCACCGGAATAACCGCCATCGCCACCAGATTGACCGGATAAGCCGACCACTCGGTGCTCCCGTTGAGCGTAACGCCGGCAAGCGCAAGCGCCATGACGACCAGGGCCAGTTGCGGCCCGAAGATGAGCGTCGTCGCCATGGCACCGAGCAGATGGAGGTTGAGCCCGGGATAGACCCCGGCATTCAGGCTCCAGAGCAGGGTCAGGATGACTGCCGCGCCGAACAGCGCGTTCAGCTGATGCCCATCCCGAAGACGGGGCCACGGCGCCGTCCGCACAACCCACACCGCGACCCCGACCCCGACGATGACGGCACTGATGTGCCACGCCAGGGAAAAGAGGTCGGGTGCGAAGTTCATTCGGACAGTCCCGCGGCGTCCACCACCCTTGCTGTCAGACCGCGGCGGTGAGCTGCGGCACGGCTTCGAACAGGTCGGCCACCAGGCCGTAGTCGGCCACCTGGAAGATCGGCGCTTCGGGGTCCTTGTTGATCGCGACGATCACCTTGGAATCCTTCATGCCGGCCAGGTGCTGGATGGCGCCGGAGATGCCCACCGCGATGTACAGCTGCGGCGCGACGATCTTGCCGGTCTGGCCGACCTGGTAATCGTTGGGCACATAGCCGGCATCGACCGCCGCACGGCTGGCACCGAGGGCGGCGCCGATCTTGTCGGCGAGGGGCTCGAGCACCTGCTTGTAGTTCTCTCCGCTGCCCATGCCACGACCTCCGGAAACGATGATCTTGGCGGCGCCCAGTTCGGGGCGGGCCGACTTGGTGAGCTCGCGGCCGACCAGCTTGCTCTGGCCGAGGTCCGGGCCGGCAGCGACGGCTTCGACCGCGGCGCTACCGCCGTTACCGACGGCATCGAAGGC
>JAEUNU010000032.1 GCA_016789125.1 Zoogloea sp.
GGTGGTGGGCGCCAGCAACATCGTCGGCAAGCCGATGGCCCTGATGCTCCTCCAGCGCGAGGCCACCGTGACGATCTGCCACGCGAAAACCCGCGACCTCGCCCAGCACACCATCCTCGCCGACATCCTCATCGTCGCCGCAGGCAGGCCGGGCCTGATCGTGCCGCAGATGGTCAAGCAGGGCGCCATCGTGATCGACGTGGGCATCAACCGCCTCCCTGATGGCAAGATCGTCGGTGACGTGGATTTCGAGGGCGTCAAGGAGAAGGCCAGCTGGATTACCCCCGTCCCCGGCGGCGTGGGGCCGATGACCGTCACCATGCTCATCGAGAACACCCTGCGCTCCGCCGAGCGCGCCCTGCATGTGCGAGACAGCGACGACTACCAGGATTGGGAAGCCCCCGTCCTCAAGGGAGCCTGACATGGACCACGACTGCCTCATCCGCCTCGAAGGGCTGTGCCTCGAAGCCTCGATCGGCATCTACCCCCACGAACTCGCCGCCCGCCAGCCCCTCGAGATCGACCTGCAGCTCACCATCGACGGCGCCCTCGCCGCACGCAGCGACGACATCCGCCACACGGTGGACTACGACCAGGTGGTTGACAGCCTCGAAACGCTCCTCGCCAGCCGGCACTTCCATCTGCTCGAACACCTGAGCCAGGCCGTGCTCGACACACTGGGCGACAGCTTTCCGGTGAAACGGGCCGAGGTGACCCTCGCCAAACCACTGGCCGTGCCCAAGGCCCGGCGGGTGTCGGTGACGCGGAAGGCGGAGTGGCGGCGGGAAGCCGTCAAGGTCGTCCCGCTGGCCCTGTAGCGCGCCAACGACAGGCGTAAAAAAAGCCGCCCGGATCGCTCCGGACGGCTTTGCGCTGGGCACTACAGGCCGTGATCAGTCGGCCTTGCCGGCGGCCAGCGCCTTGACAGCCGCCTCGGTGACTTCGGCGGCCTTGGCGGCGTTCGCTTCGGCCAGCTGCTGCACCGAGTGGGTGGCGTTTTCATAGACGCTGGTGGCCGTTTCCATCGCCGACTTGACCGCCGCAAAGGCGGGCTCGGAACCGGCCGGAGCCGACTTGGCGGCATGCTCCAGCGCGGCGGTGAAGGTCTTGTGCAGCTCGGCGAGCTGGGTTTCGAACAGGCGGGAGATCTCCTGCTGGCCCTCGACCACGATCTCGTTGACGCTGCGGGCGTAGGCCACGGCCTGCTCGACGATGGGCTGGGTGAGCGCCGACTGCAGCTCGGCCAGCGCCTCGGGGCTGTTCACGGTCGTCAGCGCCTGGGAGCCGCCCGCGCCGCCCTGCAGCAGGGCCGATGCGGTGTTGAGGTTCAGTGCCGCCAGGCGTTCGGCCCGGGCCAGGGCGCTGTTGGCGAGACGCAGCGCAGCCTCGACGGTGACCTTGTTGACGGCATAGAACTGCTCGGGGTTCTTGAAGCTCATGGGGATGTCCTGTTTGATGTCTGCGGAGGATCGACAGCCGGGCGCCGCCCGGCGACTAGCCCGATTCTAGCCGCCAGCGCCAAGACGTCAAATGAATTTTGTGCGACGCAGCATTGGTGCGGGAAGTCGTTCGGAAGCCGAAAAGCAAAAAGCCCGAACGTTTTACTGTTCAGGCTTTTTGCTTGTATCTGGTTGCGGGGGCAGGATTTGAACCTGCGACCTTCGGGTTATGAGCCCGACGAGCTGCCAGACTGCTCCACCCCGCGTCTGGAGAAACCGGATATTAGACAACCCAAAGAGGGGCGTCAAGGTTTATTTGCAGCGCACCATAAAAAAGCGGCCTCGCAGCCTGCAACCGAAGTCACGGAACGCTACTTTCCCACCAGCCTGGACACCAGGCGGCGACGCTTCTCGGCGGCGCGGCCACTGCTGCGGACGTCCCGCACGAACAGGGCCGCCGCAACGACGGCCACGCAGACACAGACGCCGATGATGATGTAACCGATCAATCCCTGCATGTCTTACCGGATGAATTTGGGGCAAATCACGCGGCCGGCGATGGCCAGCAAAAAGGCCAACCCTCGCGGATTGGCCCAAGTGCTTGATATGTATGGTGCCGGTGAAAGGAATCGAACCCTCGACCTTCGCATTACAAGTGCGCTGCTCTACCAACTGAGCTACACCGGCAAACCGTGGCTCCGCCCCTTGAAGCCCTTCTGGCACCTCTCGGCATGGACGGGAGCGCGCGGGCTGCTCTATCCTTCACGACAGAACGCGCCCGAGCAAGGCCGCGATTATAAACAGAACCGCTCCAATAACGCAGCCCGGGAATGTGCATGCCTGCAGCCCTGAAGCCCGCCGCCGACGCGGCAGCGCGCGCGAAAGCCAAGCCTCCGATCCGGCTCCTGTTCATCGAGGATTCGGAAAATGACGTGATCCTGCTCCTCCATCGCTTCCGCGATGCGGGCTACGCGCCGACCTACCGCCAGGTGATGTCGGAGGCAGAGATGCACGAGGCCCTCTCCGAGGAGCACTGGGACCTGATCCTGTGCGACCACAACCTGCCCGGCTTCAGCGCCCAGGCGGCGCTACGCCTGCTGCAGGACCTGGCCCTCGACCTGCCCTTCATCATCGTCTCCGGCGTGATGCAGGAAGACGAGGCGATCGCCGCGATGCGCGCCGGCGCCCACGACTACCTCAGCAAGAACAAGCTCGACCGCCTGATCCCGGCCGTCGAACGGGAGCTGCGGGAGGCCGGTAACCGCCGCGAGAAGCGCCAGGCCGAGCAGACCCTGCGCCAGAGCGAAGCCCGCCTGCGGGCCCTCACCGACAACATCCCCGGCGTGGTCTTCCAGATGAGCTACACGCCCGAGGGCATGCTCGGGTTCCAGTACCTCAGCGAGGCGGCGGCGATGCTCTTCGGGACGCCGGCCGACGAGCTGATCAGCGGCTCGGCCGGCTGGATGAACTGGCTGCTGGCCGAGGACGTGCCGGGTTTCATCGAGGCCGCGCGGGTCTCGTCCGACAACCTGTCCACCCTCAACTGGGAGGGCCGCATCCAGCTCGCCAGCGGCGAACTGAAATGGATCAACCTGCGCAGCTCGCCCCGGCTTTCCGAGGCCGGGGCGGTGGTGTGGGAAGGCGTGATGTGGAACATCACCCACAGCAAGCGCGTGGAGGCCGACCTGCGGGAATCCCGCAGCCAGCTGGCGGCCCTCTCCAACCACCTCCAGCGGATCAAGGAGGAAGAACGCGAGCGCATCGCCCGCGACGTCCACGACGTGCTGGGCGGCACCCTCGTCGCCATGAAGTTCGAGATGTCGCTGCTCGAAGCCAAGCTCGAAGCCAACCCCGCCCAGTCCCGCGAACGCGCCCGCAACGTCGGGCGCATGGTGGACGACGCGATCGCCACCGTCGGCCGGGTGACCCGCGAGCTGCGCCCTGGCATCCTCAAAGACTTCGGCCTCGCGGCGGCGATCGAGTCCCAGGGCGAGGACTTCGCCCAGCGCACCGGCATAGCCTGTAACATTCTATGCACCGACCACGACCTCAACCCCGACTATGACACCTCGCTGGCCCTGTTCCGGGTCTTCCAGGAGGCGCTCACCAACGTCAGCAAGCACGCCCGCGCCACCGCGGTCGGCGTCCGCCTGATGCAGGAAGGCGACGAGGTCGTCCTCGAGATCTCCGACAATGGCTGCGGCCTCGCCCCCGCCGATCTGCGCAAGCCCCGCTCCTTCGGCCTGCGCGGCATCCGCGAGCGCCTGACCAGCCTCGGCGGGCGTCTCGACCTGAGCCCGGTCGCCCCCCAGGGCACGCGCCTCACCCTGCGCGCGGCCCTCCTGCCCGCGACGGCAGACGAACACCCGAACCCTCACCGGAGTCAGCAGACATGAAGAAGCCCATCCGGGTCCTGATAGCCGACGATCACGCGATCGTCCGGCAAGGGCTGCGCCAGATCCTCTCCGACACGCCCGACCTCACCGTGTCCGGCGAGGCCGAGAACGGCGTCCAGGCCGTGCAGATGGTGCGTGCCGGCGAGTGGGATGTCGTACTGATGGATGTCTCCATGCCCGACCGCAACGGCATCGACGCCCTCAAGCTGATCAAGAAGGAATTCCCCCGCCTGCCCGTGCTGATCCTCAGCATGTACCCCGAGGAGCAATACGCCATCCGTGCCCTCAAGGCCGGCGCCGCGGGCTATCTGACCAAGCAGAGCGCCCCCGAGCTGCTGGTCACCGCGATCCGCCAGGTCGCCAGCGGCAAGAAATACGTCAGCCCGTCGCTGGCCGAAGAGCTCGCCAACGCCATCGGCGACGACAGCGAGCGGCCGCCCCACGAAAAGCTCTCCGACCGCGAATACCAGACGCTCTGCATGATCGCCTCCGGCAAGACCCCCACCGAGATTGCCGAAGCCCTCAACCTCAGCGTCAAGACGGTCAGCGTCTACCGCGCCCGCCTCCTCGAGAAGATGAACCTGCGCAACAACGCCGAGCTCACCCACTACGGGCTCAAGCACGGCCTGGCCGAGTAGGCGCCTGCAGGTATCGACTGGGTCGAGCCCTCAAGGCTGCCAGCGGCGGGCCGTTATTCC
>JAEUNU010000055.1 GCA_016789125.1 Zoogloea sp.
GGCTGCGCGCCGCGAAGCGCCGGCGGACATCACCGAACCCGAGCCCAGCCCATGCCCCGTCGCCCCTGCCTGCATGCCCCCGTCGACAAGCCCCTTGGCGGCGGCCCCTCCGAAATGTCCGGCGCGGTGCGCCCCCCCGAACCAGATGCGCCGGCCCGGCGGGTGGCGCCATGAACTGGAAAGCCTCGTCCCTGCGCCGGCGCCTGCTGCTGATGCTGGCCGGCATGGCCTTCGCGGTGCTCTCGCTGGCCCTCGTCATCTTCACCGTCGCCGGCGTCCTGCGCCAGCAGGGCTCCATGATGTCCCAGCTGCGCGGCCTGGCCCACGTGGTGGCCGCCAACGCCGAGGCCGCGGTGGTGTTCGGCGACGAGAAGGCCGCGTCCGTCAATCTGGCGAGCCTGCGCGAGCACCCCGAGGTGGTGGCCGCACGCATCGTGCTGCCCGACGGGCGCCTGCTGGCCGCCTATCCCGCCGGAACCGACCCGGCCGTGTTCGCCCGGCTCGCGCCCAAGGGCTTCGAGGCAGGCCTGCCCCTGTCGACCGAGCCCCTGCGCTTCGACCACCTGCTGCACGCCACCACCACCGGCCTCGACGCCGCCGAAACCCTGGGCACCCTGTCGATGGTGGTCGACCCGTCCGGCATGTGGCAGCAGATCGGCCGCGACGCCCTCACCACCGCCGGACTCGGCACGCTCGTGCTGCTGCTGGCGGTGCTGGCTGCCCAGCGCCTGCAGCACCGCATCAGCGAGCCGGTGCTGCGCCTCGCCGCGGCCGCCCGCGAGGTGGCCGAAACCCAGCGCTACGACCTCCACATTCCGCGCAGCGGCGAGGACGAGATCGGCCGGCTGGTGGACAGCTTCAACCACATGCTGGGCGAGCTCCGCGCCCGCGACGAGAGCCTGCGCCTGCACCGGGAGCACCTGGAAGAGCTGGTCGAGGGGCGCACCGCCGAGCTGCGCGCCGCCAAGGAGCAGGCCGAGGCCGCCAGCCAGGCCAAGAGCGAGTTCCTCGCCACGATGAGCCACGAGATCCGCACCCCGATGAACGGCGTGCTCGGCATGACCGAGCTGCTCCTCGGCTCCCGGCTCGACCCCGCCCAGCAGCGCTACGCCGAGCTGGTCCAGCAGTCGGGGCGCCACCTGCTGGGCATCATCAACGACATCCTGGATTTCTCGAAGATCGAGTCGGGCCACATCGAGCTCGAGGCCATCGACTTCGACCTGGGCGAACTCGTCGAAGACAGCGTCGCCATGTTCGCCCAGCCGGCCGCCGAGAAGGGCCTCGAGCTGGCCAGCCAGCTCAGCCCGCCCAACGTCGCCCTGCGCATGCGCGGCGACGCCTTCCGGCTGCGCCAGGTGCTGGCCAACCTGCTCAGCAACGCCATCAAGTTCACCCGCCACGGCGAGGTGGTGGTGCGCGCCCACGTGGTTCCGGACGGCGAGCAGCTGCAGGTGGGGCTGAGCGTCGAGGACACCGGCGTCGGCATCTCCGCCGAAGCGCGGCAGAAGATCTTCGAGCACTTCTCCCAGGCCGACGGCTCCACCACCCGCGAATTCGGCGGCACCGGGCTGGGGCTGGCGATCAGCCGGCGGCTCGTCGAGCTGATGGGCGGCCGCATCGGCGTCGACAGCGAGGTCGGCAAGGGCTCCCGCTTCTACATCGAACTGCAGCTGCCGCGCGCCGCGAGCCCCGCAGCCTCGCCCGAACCCGTCACCACCCGGCTCGACGGCGTGCCGGTGCTGGTGGTGGACGACAACCTGACCAACCTCGACATCCTGCGCCTGCAGCTGGGCGGCTGGGGCATGCAGGTGAGCGCCGCCGAGAGCGGCGGCCAGGCCCTCGAGGCACTCCGCGAAGCAGCCGGGCGCGGCCAGCCCTTCGCGCTCGCCATCCTCGACATGCACATGCCCGGGACGGACGGCCTGGCCCTCGCCCGCGCCATCCACGCCGACCCGGCCCTCGCCCCGACCCGGCTGATCATGCTCACCTCCACCTTCGTCGCCGGCAGCGCCCGCGAGCGCGAAGCGGCCGGCATCCTGCGCTGTGTCAGCAAGCCCGTGCGCCAGTCCGAGCTCCACGGCGTCGTCAGCTGGGCCCTGGGCGCCGGCAAGGCGGCCGCCCCGCCCCCGGCCGCCTCCGATGCCGCCACTGCGAGCGAGCTCCACGGCCACGTGCTGCTGGCCGAGGACAACCCGGTCAACCAGGAGCTCGCCCGCGCCATGCTGCAGAAGCTCGGCCTCACGGTGGAGATCGCCCAGCACGGCGAGGAAGCCCTCGCCCTGGCCGCCGGGCAAGCCTTCGACGCCATCCTGATGGACTGCCAGATGCCGGTGATGGACGGCTACCGGGCGACGGCCCAGCTGCGCGCCCGGGAAGCCCAGGGCGGCGGGCACCTGCCGGTGATCGCCCTGACCGCCAACGCCATGGAGGGCGACCGCGACCTGTGCCTCGCCGCCGGCATGGACGACTACCTCGCCAAGCCCTACACCACCGCCCAGCTCCAGGCCACCCTGCAGCGCTGGCTGCCGAGCCGCCCCGCCCCCGCGGCGGCACCCGCGGAGCCCTCGGACACCCCCGGCGCGGCCCCGACTGCCGGCACGGCCATCGACCGCCAGCTGCTTGAACCCTACCGCAAGCTCGACCCCGACGGCGGCTGGGGCCTCACCCGGCGTCTGCTGCAGGTGTACCTCGACAGCTCGCCCCCGCTCACCCACAAGCTGGAGCAGGCCATCCCGGCCGGCGACGCCGGCGCCGCCCGCGAAGCGGCCCACGCCCTCAAGTCCAGCAGCGCCAACATCGGCGGGCAGCGCGCCGTCGAGCATTTCCGCGAGCTCGAAGCCCTCGCCAAGGCCGGCCGGCTCGACGAGGCTGCCCTTCGCATCGGGCCCGCCCGGGCCGAATACGACCAGCTGATCGCCGAAGTCCGCGCCCTGCTCGACGAAACCGCCTGATCCCGGCGCCCGGGGGCAAGGCCGGCCCCGCGGGCGCCCACCGAAAAAATGCCGACGGGGCCCTGAATTTTTCCGGCACAAAACCGATATAAATAAAAAGAAAGCCGCCGAGTGTCGCGGTCTCCAAAACGCACCGCGGGCTTGAGCGCTCCCGAAGGAAACCCGATGACGACCTCCCCGACCGAAACCGGCCCGCACGGCGGGCCTGGCCAGGCCCACGACATGCCGCTCGAACAACTCCGCTTCAACGGCCAGTTGCCGAGCCCGAAGGGCGTGGCGCTGGCGATCATGGAAATCTGCGGCCGGGACGACGCCACCATCGGCGAGATCGCCCGCGTCGTGCAGACCGATCCGGCCCTCACCAGCCGCCTGCTGCAGCTGGCCAACACCGCCGCGGCCAACGGCTCGGGGCGCCCCTTCGTGTCGGTCGCCGAGGCCGTGGTACGCCTCGGCATGACCACCGTGCGCCAGCTGGCGGTGGGGTTCTCGATGGTGGACCAGTACCAGGGCGGCCCCTGCGAGGCCTTCGACTACGCACATTTCTGGTCCCACGCCCTGCTGATGGCGGTCGCTTGTCAGGCCCTGGCGAGCCAGAGCCGCATCGGCTCGCCGGACGAGCTGTTCGCCTGCGGCCTGATGGCCCGCATCGGCTGCCTCGCGCTGGCTACGGTACACCCCGTCGAATACGGCCGCCTGCTCGAGGAATGTGAGGACGACAGCCAGCTCATCGCCCTCGAGCGGGAGCGCCTGCAGACCGATCACAACGCCTTCACCGCCGTCATCCTGGCCGACAGTGGCATCCCCGGCGCCCTCGCCGAGCCTGTCTGTCATCACGAAGCGCCCGACGCGGCCGGTTTTGCCGAAGGCTCGCGGCCCTACCAGCTGGTCCAGCTGTTCCACCACGCCCGGCGCATCGCCGACATGGGCCTGGCCCCCGAGGACGAACGCGGCGAACTCATCTCCGAGCTCTTCCTGCTGGGCGGCCGGCTCGGCCTGGACGGCACCGAGGTCGGCGAGCTCGTCGACCGCATCCTGGCCCGCTGGCGCGAGTGGGGCGAGCTGCTGAAGGTCCCCTCCCGCCGCCTGCCGCTTTTTGCCAGCATGGCCGAGGCCCCGGCCCCCAAGGCCGCCGAACCCCGGAAGCTGGCGATGCGGGTGCTGCTGGTCGAGGACGAGCCCACCTCCCGGGTGCTCCTAGAAGCCCAGCTGCGCAGCCTCGCCGGGCCCGAGATCCATTGCGCGGCCAACGGCGAGGAAGCCCTCGCGCTGGCCGTCAAGGTGATGCCCCACATCGTCGTCACCGACTGGATGATGCCGGTCATGGACGGCCTGGAGTTCTGCCGGGCCCTGCGCGCCACCGACTGGGGCCAGTCGATGTACGTGATCATGCTCACCGGGATGGACGCCGAAGATGAAATCGTCGAAGCCTTCGAGGCCGGCGTCGACGACTACGTGACCAAGCCCGTCAAGATGCGCGCCCTGTCGGCCCGCATGCGGGCGGCCCAGCATTACGTGCAGCTCCTCGAGAGCTGGGAGCGCGACCGGGCCCAGCTCAAGCAGTTCGCCTCGGAGCTGGCGATCAGCAACCGCAAGCTCGAACACTACGCCCTCACCGACCTGCTCACCGGCCTGCCCAACCGGCGCGCCGGCATGGAGATCCTGGGCCAGGCCTGGAGCGCCGCCTCCCGCTCGCGGCAGGGGCTGACGGTGATGATGATCGACATCGACCGCTTCAAGGCCATCAACGACACCCACGGCCACGCGGTGGGCGACCGGGTGCTGGCCGAGGTGGGCCAGCTGCTGCGCGGCACCGCCCGCCGCGACGACCACGTGATCCGGATGGGCGGCGAGGAGTTCCTGGTGATCTGCCAGAACAGCGACCTCCGCGCCACCCTGCAGGCCGCCGAAAGGCTGCGCCTGAAGGTAAGGGAGGCGCCGATCCGGGTCGGCGAGCGGGTGATCCACACCAGCATCAGCGTCGGCATCTCGAGCCGCGAGCCCTCCACGCCCGACGAGGACAACCTGATCGCCACCGCCGACGCGGCGCTCTACGCCGCCAAACGCGGCGGGCGCGACCGCTGCTGCGTCAATTCGGGCGGGCGAATCCTCGGCGGCCCGGGCTGAAGGCCCCGGCCCTCACGCCCCCGCTGCCACGACCAGACGGTTGCGGCCCAGCCGCTTGGCCTCGTAGAGCGCCGCGTCGGCGCGGTTGAGCAGCGCGTCCATGTTGGCGTCACCCTCGCCGCAGATCGCCAGCCCGGCCGAGGCCGTCATACGGATCGGCGGCCGGCCATCAACCCGCAGCTCGACCGCGGCGACCGCCCCCAGCAGTCGCTCCACCACCTCCCGCGCCTGAGCGCCGCCGGTATCCGGCAGAAGCACCGCAAACTCCTCGCCTCCCAGTCGCCCCATCAGGTCGATCTCGCGCAGGTTCTGCCGGCAGACCCGGGCAAAGGCCACCAGCACCCGGTCGCCCACCTCGTGCCCGTAGCGGTCGTTGACGCGCTTGAAGTGATCGAGATCGAGCATCACCAGGGCCATCGGCGCCGGGTGGCGGCGCAGGCGGGCGAGCGCCTTGCCCGCCACGTCGAGGAAATGCGCCCGGCTGTCGAGCCCGGTGAGCGAATCGGTGTTGGCCTGCAGCTCCAGTGCCCGCTCCAGGCGCTTGCGGGCGGTGATGTCGGTGGACACGCCGCACAGCCCCCACACCACGCGCCGCGCCGTGTCGGCGTAGATGGGGGCCTTCTCCTGCCAGAAGACCCGCCCGTCGGCCAGGCCGCCGCCCCGGACCTCCAGCTCCTCACGGGTCGTCTCGCCGGCCAGCACCCGCCTGTCGATCGCGCGGATGCGCGCCGCGGTCTCCGGCGCGAAGAAGCTGCGGTCGTCGCGCCCCGCCAGCGCCTCGCCCGTGCAGCCGAAGAGCTCGAGGGTAGCCCGATTGCCATACACATAACGCCCCTGCGCATCCTTGATATAGACGTACGAAGGAGCGTGGTCGAGGGCCACGCGAAAGCGTTCGGCCTCGGCCAGCGTCTCCCGCAACGCGGCCTCGGCGCGGACAGACTCGCTCACGTCCTGCAGGGCGCCGTAGAGCCGGCCAGCGCCGTGGCCCGCCTCGCCACGGTCGACGACGGCACAACTGCGCAGGTGGCGTAGCGAGCCATCCTGGTGCCGGGCACGCAGGATCAGATCGCTCGACTGCCCCGGCGCCAACCGGGTGATGTGGCGATCGAACAGGGGCCGGTCCTCCTCCACCAGCAGCGTGCGCCAGCAGCCCAGGGCCATGAAGGCCTCCGGCGTCAGCCCGAACACCCGCTCCACGCAGCCCCCCAGCCATTCGACGCGAAACAGGCCGTCCGCGCCGCGCCGGCAGGCATAGAAGACATCGCTGGTCATCGCCGCAAAATGCCGGAACCGGGCCTCGCTCTCGGCCATCGCCCGCTCGGCGAGCTTGCGCCGGGTGATCACGTCGAAGACCCCCACGAAATAGCCTGGCCGCGGGCAATAGGCCGAGATCGCGAACCATTGCCCCAGCGCATTCACCTCGAGTTCGGCCCGCTCGGCGACGCCCGTCACGGCGACACGGCCGTAGAAATCGAAGATCTCGGGATCGCTCTCGCGGAGACGCGGCAAGCACTCGACGACACGACGGCCACAGACATCGTCGAGACCGGTCAGGGTGGAGAAGGCCGGGTTGGTGTAATGGAAGACAAAATCAACCGCACGACCGCGATCGAAGATCACCCGACAATAGGCGACACCGTTCAGCATGTGCTCGAAGATCGCCTGGGATGTTGGCAGATCGAGCCAGGAACCGTTGGAAACAGGCATGGCAGCCCCCCGCTGCACACAGATGTGTGTTCTTGTTCTTGTTTGCCGGATCACGCTAGCACCGGGCAAAAACCGGCGCAAGCAGACCCGTCAATTCACATCAGAAGCCGGCGCCCATCGAAGCCCCGCCCCATCCGCCCCTGCCAGGCCACACAAATAAACACGAAAAGCTATTGCAAACCCGGCCGTCCGACGTATAATTCGCGCCCTTCCCGAGGCGTTCCAGACGCAACGTGGAAGTTCCGGAACAAAGCGGCAGTAGCTCAGTTGGTAGAGCGCAACCTTGCCAAGGTTGAGGTCGAGAGTTCGAGACTCTTCTGCCGCTCCAGCACCCCTCGGGGTGGATCGCCGGAAGATGCAAGTCGCAGCACACACGGACGCGGGGTGGAGCAGTCTGGCAGCTCGTCGGGCTCATAACCCGAAGGTCGCAGGTTCAAATCCTGCCCCCGCAACCAAACAAAAGCTTTAAGGCTCAAGCATTTACGTGCTTGGGCTTTTTTGCTTTTCGGGCTCGAGTCACAGTCTGTGCCCACCCAGTGCCCAAACCGTGCCCGTTCTGTGCCCGGACAAAATCCCGCTTTTTGCGAACCATGGCTGGTTTGACCTTCAGGCACCGTGCCCCTTGGGCACAGCCCCCGATACGTGCGTCACACCCGCCCTCAGCCTATCCGTTGGGTCAGGGAGTTGGGGGTGGAGAGGCCTGCTCGCTCTTTTGATACTCCAACAAGTCAGGCAGCCCGCAGTTCAGGTAGGTGCACAGGGCATCCAGGACGTCGAGCTCCACTCGCTCGGCGGTCTCGTGATACAGGCGGGTCAGCGTTCCCCGGTTGATGCCCGTGTCCCGTGTGACATCGCTGATCTTCAGCTTCCGCTCGCCAAGGAGGCGGGATAGGTGGCACTTGATCACGTTGCGCTCCAAAAATAAAAAATGATCTCCAAAAGATCAAAAAGGGCTTTGACAGGTCTTCTTTTTGTGTAGAATGGTCTCCAGTAGATCGTTTTGAAGCCATTGAGCAGCAAAACATCCTACTGAGAGATCAATTCTACGGAGAAGTCATCATGTCCGCTAACACCTACCTAACAACCGAGGAGCTTGCTGCTCGGATCAAGTACGACGTCCGGACCATCCGCGAACGTCTGAAGGACTCGGTTCTGCTTGAGGGTGTGCATTACATCCGCCCATTCGGGGGTCGGAAGATCCTTTACGTATGGGAGCAGATCGAGAAAGACATGGCTCTCGAGTCTCTGGATGCGGGGCTTGTCCAAGCCGCAGCGCCGACTCGCGGCCAGCCAGAGCACGCCCGTGCAGTCACGATTCCCATGGCCAGCGGGGTGGCGTGCCGGGTTGCAACGATTCCGGGGTCACCCCGGAAGTCTGGACAACACCTGCGGGCCCAGGCCGCACAGAAGGAGGCTCGCCATGGCTAGTATCAGAGCCCGGGCAGACTCCGGAAAACTGTTCTTCGACTTCCGCTTTCGAGGAACGCGTTGCAGAGAACAAACTCTGTTGGATGACACGCCCGCGAACCGGCGTCGGCTGGAAAAGGTCTTGCAGCGTATCGAGCTGGAGATTCACCAAGGCGTTTTCGACTACTCGGCCTTCTTCCCCGGCAGCAAGCTTGCCGCGACTTTTGCGATCGCCGGAAGTGAGGTGACTCGGGAGATCGACCTCGGTCAGCCCGCGCCTCAGGTGGACAGCCCTGCGGTGATCTCTGCTCCTCCACCGCCCCCTTCTCTTGCGGCTTCCACCGCTCGCCCGACCATCAGCGCTTTCGCTGAAACCTGGCAGCTGGAAAACCAAGTGACCTGGCGGCGCTCCTACCAGCGTACCGTCAGCGACATCGTCACCAAGCATCTGCTGCCCCGTTTTGGGGCGCGGGATGTCGGAAGCCTCCTGCGGGAAGAACTCCTCCAATTCCGGTCCGAACTCGCCAAAGTCAAAGGCCGGAAGAAGGAAACGCTGTCGCCC
>JAEUNU010000066.1 GCA_016789125.1 Zoogloea sp.
GTCCACCGGAATGTCGAAGAAACCCTGGATCTGGTCGGCATGGAGATCGACGGTGAGCACACGCTGCACGCCGGCGGCCTGGAGCATGTTGGCAACCAGCTTGGCGGTGATCGGCACGCGGGCCGAACGCGGCCGGCGATCCTGCCGTGCGTAGCCGAAATAGGGAATCGCTGCGGTGATGCGGCCAGCGGAAGCCCGCTTCAGCGCATCCACCATGATCAGCAATTCCATGATGTTGTCGTTGGTGGGAACGCAGGTCGGCTGGAGGACGAAGACGTCCTTGCCGCGTACGTTCTCCAGGAGTTCGACATTGACTTCGCCGTCGGAGAAACGCCCCACTGTGGCGGACCCCAGAGACATCCCCAGACGCCGCACCACATCTGCGGCCAGTTTAGGGTTGGCGTTGCCGGTGAAAACCATCAGGCTGCCCGAAGCCATGATCACCTCTCGTTACTGCACTGAAGAACGTTTAAAGCAAAAACGGGCAGGTTTTTGACCTGCCCGCTCGGTTTGGCTGGGGAAGAAGGATTCGAACCTTCGAATGCCGGAATCAAAATCCGGTGCCTTGACCAACTTGGCGACTCCCCAAGAAATCGTTTTCGCCCTGCACACAACTAGCCAGCAACCCAATTTTTCAGCGGATGCCTGTCCAGCCCTTGAGCTACCCAGACCTTCCACCCCAACGGGGCACTTGCCACCACCTGCCGCGCCTGCCCTTCCGTATCGAAAGGAGCAAACAAACAGGCACCTGACCCACTCATCCTGGCGTCACCATACTGCGACAACCACTCGAGCGACTCAGCCACTTCCGGATACTTCACACAGACAACCGCCTGCATGTCGTTTCGTGTTTTGTGTGCTGCGAAGCCCTGCATTATTAGGATTTCAGTATCGCGTGTCAACTCTTTTGCCGAAAAAATTTCAGCGGTCGGCACCGAGACCGGCGGCGCGACCATCACGTACCAGGCCGGCGGTACCACGAGCGGGCTCAAGGCCTCGCCGACACCCTCGGCAAAAGCCGTTTCACCAAAGACGAAGAAGGGCACGTCGGCCCCCAGCTTCAGGCCAATCTCCTGCAGGGCCCGGCGCGACAGGCCGCAGCCCCACAGGCGATTGAGAGCCAGCAGCACGCTTGCCGCATCCGAGCTGCCACCGCCCAACCCGCCGCCCATGGGAATCCGCTTGAGAACCCCGATCTCGGCACCGAAGGCGCTACCGCTGGCCGCCTGCAGCGCCCGCGCGGCGCGCACCACGAGGTCAGCCTCGGCCGGCACCCCGGGTACGTCGGTGGTGCGCAGGATCAGGCCATCGTCGCGCCGCCGCAGGGTGATCTCGTCGCCCCAGTCGAGCATCCGGAAGGCGGTCTGCAAGAGATGGTAGCCGTCCGGGCGACGCCCGACGATGTGCAGGAAGAGGTTGATCTTGGCCGGCGCGGGCACGCGCAGGGGCTGCGCCAGATCGAGGTCAGGGAGCGTCATGTCAGGGGTTCCAGCTATCGACGATCAGGCGCAGGCGGGTGTCGCCACGCTGCACGTCGATCTTGCGCGGCGGCGAATCCGGGGCTTCGCCAGCGTATTCGAGGTAATCGATGGTCCAGCCCTGGTCGACCAGCTGCAGCGGGCGCCCGAGCGCGTCGAGCTGGCGGACCTGCGCCGTCGCGGCCGGCCGGGCCGTCACCCACCGCGGCAACGCCTCGAAGGGCGCGCTCACACCCAGGAGGGCTTCGGCGAGTTCACCGGCGGAGGCGGCCTCGGAGCGGCGTCCGTCGGCAAGCAGCATGTGTGCGCCGGTAGCGTCAGCCTCGATGCGCGCCAGGCCCTGCCCGAGCGGGCCGGTGAACAGCCACTCGTCCCGCGCCGGGCCATGCTGCCAGTCGACGCCGACCGCCGCGCTGCGCTCGCCGTCGCGAACCTGCAGGCGGCCCTCGAGACCGAAGCGCTCTAGCGGCAGGAGGGCGCGCAAGGCGGGAGCCGGCACGACCGCCGGGGTGGCGCAGCCGGCGAGGCAGGCAACGGCAACGGCCAGGAGAACGGGCTTCAAGGCTTGAACTTCTTGATGACGTCGGCCAGCACGGGGTTGTCCGGATTGGCCTTGGCGGCGTCCTTCCAGACGCGGACGGCTTCGTCGCGGCGGCCGAGCATCCACAGCACCTCGCCCAGATGGGCGGCAATCTCGGGGTCGGCCCGCAGGCCGAAGGCCTTCTGCAGCTGCTCCAGCGCCCCGGCCAGCTCGCCGCGCCGGTACAGCACCCAGCCCAGGCTGTCGATGATGAAGGGGTCTTCGGGCGTCAGCGCCAGGCCCTTGCGGACCAGCGCCTCGGCTTCGTCGAGGCGCTGCTTGCGATCGGCCAGCGAGTAGCCGAGGGCGTTGTAGGCATGGGCATGGTCGGGCTTGAGGGCGATGAGCTTGCGCAGGCGCCCTTCCATCACCTCGATGCGCCCGATACGCTCGGCCATCAAGGCGGACTCATACAGCAGCTCGGGGTTCTCCGGCTCGGCGCGCAGGGCTGCGTCGAGCACGTCGAAGGCGTCCTGATTGCGATTTCCGTCGCGCAGCAGCTGGGATTCGAGCAGCGCGTACTGGGCCCGCTCTCCCGGCGTTTCGCGGGCTGCCGCCTGCAGGTGCTGGCGAGCCTCGGCCATCTTGCCGCCCGCAGCTAGGAGCTGGGCGACGCGCCCCTGGGCCAGCACATACTGCCCGCCCGGGCCGACGGCCTTGTACCAGGCGATGGCGTCGTCGGGCCGTTTGGCCTGGTCGGCGATCTGCCCGAGGTACATGCGCAGGGTGTCGGGCTCGGGGTGGCCAAGCTCGAGGAGGCGCTTGAACTGTTTTTCGGCCACCGCCCAGTCGCCCTGCTGCATGGCCAGCAGCGCCACCGCATGCACCACGTCGCGGTCGTCGGGGCTGCGCTGGAGGAGGATCTCGAACTGCTCGCGGGCCGGGCCGAACTGGCGCCCGGCCACCAGCAAACGCGCGAGGGTGAGCCGCGGCTCCCGCGCCTCGGGATGCACCGCGAGGTAGTCACGCAGGACGCCGACGCCGGCACCCGGGCTTTGCTCCTGCTGCAGCTGGGCGCGCAGGATCACGGCCTGCTCCCAGTCGGGGCGGAGCGCCAGGGCGCCGTCGATGGCCGCCGAGGCGCCCGCCGGATCGCCTGCCACGTAGGCCGCGTTGGCGCGGGCAAAATGGGCTTCCGGGTGATCCAGGTAGGGCTCAGTGAGCTGATTCACAAGGCGGCGGATGAGCACCTTGTCGGGGATCCGCCCAAGGCCGCGATTGAGGCCGAGCAGCGCGCCGCCGACCCGCTCGCCCTGGCTGGCGAGCGCCTTCGCCAGCTGCGCCTGCAGCTCGTCGATGCGCGCTGCGCTGGTCATCGCGCCGGCGGTGAGCTGCTGGGCACGCTCGGAGCCCGGCTCGAGGTCGAGCCACAGGCGGGAGGCCTCGGTGACCAGGTCGGCCTGGCGCGCGAACACCGCCAGCTCGGCAGCCCGCCGCGCGATGCGGGCGTCGCGGGTGCGCCGGGCCAGGTCGAGGTAGGACTGGGCGGCCAGGGAAACCTGCCCGCGGGCGCCGGCAACCTCGGCCAGCATCAGCTGGTAGAGGATCTGCGGCGTCAGCTCCTGGGCCGGGTAGGCAGCCTCGGCCGGGCCGGCCGCGGCGGCGTCAGGCTCTGCTTCGGCGTGGGCCAGGCCCTGCAACCCGACGGCAAGAAACAGCGAGGCGACCAGGCGGGCCGGGCGCAGGCGGCGGAAATAAGGTTTCATGGAGATGGGTTCTGACAAGGCATCGGGCTCGCGGTCTGAGCCTGCGACGGCGCTCAGACAGGCCGGGACACCGCCTTGGATCGCGCCGCTACAATAGGGTTCGCTTGATGTTAGGCGCTTTCCGAAAGCCCGGCAAGCAAGCCCCCGTCACCCTGAATTGCCCTGAATCGCCCGCCCATGCCCGAACTTCCCGAAGTCGAAACCACCCGCCGCGGCATCGCCCCCGAGCTCACCGGCCACCAGGCCACCGGCGTCGTGATCCGCAACGGCCGACTACGCTACCCGATCCCGCCCGACCTCGAGGCGACGCTCGCCGGCCAGCGCCTGGAGGCCGTCGAGCGGCGCGCCAAGTATCTGCTGTTCCGTTTCGGCGGCGGCAGCCTGCTGGTGCACCTGGGAATGTCCGGCAGCCTGCGCATCGTGACGGCCGGGCTCGCCCCCGAGAAGCACGACCACCTCGACATCGTCTTCGGCCCGCGGGCCCTGCGCCTGCGCGACCCGCGACGCTTCGGCCTGGTGCTGTGGCAGGCCGGCGAGACGCCGCATCCGCTGCTCGCCCACCTGGGCATCGAGCCCTTGTCCGACGACTTCGACGGACGCTGGCTGCACCAGGCCAGCCGCGGGCGCAAGACGCCAGTCAAGCTATGGCTGATGGACGCCACCCAGGTGGTGGGCATCGGCAACATCTACGCCTCCGAGAGCCTGTTCCGCGCCGGCATCGACCCGACCGTGCCGGTGGGCGAGCTGGGCCCGCGACGCTGCGCCCGCCTGGCAACCTGCATCCGCGAGACCCTCCAGGACGCCCTGGCCGCCGGTGGCAGCACGCTGCGGGACTTCGTCGGCAGCAACGGCTCGCCGGGCTATTTCCAGCAGCAGTACTTCGTGTATGGCCGCGACGGCGAGCCCTGCCGCCAGTGCGCCACGCCGATCCGCAAACGCATCATGGGCCAGCGCGCCACCTTCTTTTGCGCCCGCTGCCAGCACTAAAGCGATTCCGGTCGGACGCGATCCCGTTTATGCTATCAATATCTGTGACTTAGGCTGCCTGTGGTAGCGCCCCCAGCCAGGAATGAAGCCCGTGAAAGACGCACACATGCTCGCTGAACATTTCTCCGCCTACACCCAGTGGCGCGGGGATGTCGCCTCGGGAATCGGGGAGTTGCGCAAGTGGCTGCAGCACAACGAGATCGGCGACGCCCAGTCCGACCTGCGGCTGCAATACCTGCTCGACCGCCTGCGCGAGGACAAGCTCATCGTGGCCTTCGTCGCCGAGTTCTCGCGGGGCAAGTCCGAGCTGATCAACGCCGTGTTCTTTGCCGGCTACGGCAACCGCATCCTGCCCTCCAGCGCGGGCCGCACCACCATGTGCCCCACCGAGCTGCAATGGAAGGAAGGCGACAAGCCCGAGATCCGCCTGCTGCCCATCGAGAGCCGCAAGACCAACGCCAGCATCACCGAGCTCAAGCGCTACGCCGACGAGTGGCAGATCCGCCCCCTCGACACCAGCTCGGCCGAGAGCCTCCAGCAGGCCCTCGCCCAGGTCGGCGAGACGCGCATGGCCAGCCTGGCCGAGGCCGAGGAGCTGGGCTTCCCGATCGACGAGAGCGGCGACCACGGCATCCGCCCCGACGCCGAGGGGCGGGTCGAGATCCCCCTGTGGCGCCACGCGATCATCCAGTTTCCGCACCCGCTGCTCGAGCAGGGTCTCGTCATCCTCGACACGCCAGGCCTCAACGCCATCGGCGCCGAGCCCGAGCTCACTCTCAACCTGCTGCCCAACGCCCACGCGGTGCTGTTCATCCTGGCCGCCGACACCGGCGTCACCCAGAGCGACCTGGCGGTGTGGCGCGAGCACGTCAACGCCGGCCGCCGCCAGCGCGGGCGCATCGTCGCCCTCAACAAGATCGACGGCCTGTGGGACGGCCTGCGCAGCGAAGCCGACATCGAGCGCGAGATCACCGGCCAGGTGGCCAGCGTGGCCGCCACCCTCGAGATCGACCCGGCCCAGGTCTACCCCGTGTCGGCCCAGAAGGGCCTGGTCGCCAAGGTCAATGAAGACGCCGAGCTGCTCGAGCGCAGCCGCCTCGTCCGGCTCGAGCAGGCGCTGTCCACCGAGCTCCTGCCCACCAAGCGCGACATCGTGCGCGACAACACCTATGGTGATGTGAACGACATCATCAACCGCTCCCGCGAGCTCCTCAACGCCCGCCTCAGCGGCCTGCGGGAGCAGCTCCAGGAGCTCACCGACCTGCGCGGCAAGAACGAGAACGTCATCGAATACATGATGCGCAAGGTGCGCTCCGAGAAAGACGAGTTCGAGCAGGGCCTGCAGAAGTACTACGCGGTGCGCAGCGTGTTCTCCAACCTGTCCAACAACCTGTTCGGCCACCTCGGCCTCGACGCCCTGCGCGACGAGACCCGCCGCACTCGTGAGGCGATGCTCGATGCCGCCTTCTCCCGCGGGCTGCGGGAGGCCATGAAGGGCTTCTTCCAGCACCTGCGCGGCAACCTGCGCAAATCCACCGATGAGATCGGCGAGATCTCCAAGATGCTCGACGCCATGTACAAGCGCTTCACCGTCGAGCACGGCCTCAAGCTGGCCGCCCCCACTGCCTTCTCGACCCTGCGCTACGAGAAGGAGATCGAGCGCCTCGAGGAAGCCTTCAACAGCCAGTTCAACACGGTGCTGACCATCGTCACCACCGAGAAGCACACCCTCACCCAGAAGTTCTTCGAAACCGTCGCGGTGCAGGCCCGGCGCACCTTCGAAGTCGCCAACCGCGACGCCGAGCAGTGGCTGCGGGCGGTGATGGCCCCCCTCGAAACCCAGGTCCGCGAATACCAGCTCCAGCTGAAACGCCGCCTCGAAAGCGTGAAGCGCATCCACCAGGCCACCGACACCCTCGAAGACCGGGTGCGCGAGCTTCAGCAGACCGAGGAGCAGCTCGTCACCCAGCTCAAGGAGCTCGACGGCCTGGCCGACAGCATCGACCGGGCCCTCGGCATGCCGGCAGGCAAGGCGGCGCCCCGCTCCGTGCTGGCCGCCTGACGACAGCACCGCAACCAGGCAAAAGGCCGGCTGCCCCCAAGGGGGCGGCCGGCCTTTCTGCTGGAACGAGACGCCCTGAAGCAAGGCGCCAGGAGCTTACTCTTGGCTTACTTTTCGGCAGTCAGCTTCAGGAACTTCTCCATCAGCTCGTCCTTGTTCTCCGGGTGGTTCGGGTCGAAGGGGATGCAGTCGACCGGGCATACCTGCTGGCACTGGGGCTCGTCGAAGTGGCCGACGCACTCGGTGCACTTGTTCGGATCGATGATGTAGATCTCGTCACCCTGGGAAATGGCGCCATTCGGGCATTCCGGCTCGCAGACGTCGCAGTTGATGCACTCGTCGGTAATCATCAAGGCCATTTTGTTGCTTCCTCGTCACTCTTGCTGTTTGTTGATCTTCAAACGCAGCCGCTCGTTGACGCTCGGCTGCACGAACTTGCTCACATCGCCGCCCAGTCTGGCGATCTCCCGCACCATCGTGGCGGAGATGAACATGAACTCTTCGGCTGGGGTGAGAAACACCGTTTCGACATCCGGATAAAGCTTGCGGTTCATCCCGGCCATCTGGAACTCGTACTCGAAGTCGGACACCGCGCGCAGGCCGCGCAGGATCACGCGCGCATTATTCTGGCGGAGAAACTCCATCAGAAGACAGGAAAAACCTTGCACTTCGACGTTGGGATAAGGCGCCAGCACCTCGCGGGCGATCTCGACCCGCTCGTCCATCGCGAAGATCGGCCCCTTGCCGCCGCTGGTCGCAACCCCGACGATGATCTTGTCGAAGAGCCGCGACGCGCGCCGGACGAGGTCTTCATGCCCCCGGGTGAATGGGTCGAATGTACCCGGATATACCGCGATGCCGTCCCTCATCGTGCAGCCCTTCCCTGTCGGCGCCCAGACGCGGCGGTCAGGCTTTTGCAAAGAGGCTGTAATACACCTGCCCCGCACGCCCCTGCTTGATCCGCGTCAATCGCTCAATGTTTTCGATTTCGTGTTCCGCTTCCACATAGACAACCCCATCTTCGGTGAGGAGGCCGGGTAGCAACGGCGCCATCTTTTCGACCCAGCCCGCCCGGTAGGGCGGGTCCAGAAAGACCACGTCGTGGGACGGGCCTGCCGAACGCGCGAATTTTAGCGCATCGCCCCGCACAAGCTGTACACGCGCCGCTTGAAGGGTCTTTGCATTGCTCTGCAAGGCCCCGAAGGCCACCGCGTCCTGCTCGACCATCGTCACCTTTTCGGCCCCGCGGGAGGCGGCCTCGAAACCCAGCGCACCACTGCCGGCGAAGAGGTCGAGGCAGCACTTGCCGCGCAGATCCTGGCCCAGCCAGTTGAAGAGTGTCTCGCGCACCCGGTCGGGGGTCGGGCGCAGGCCCTTCACGGTGCTGACGTCGATCAGCCGCGAGCGCCACTCGCCGCCGACGATGCGGATGCGGCTCAAGGCGCACTCCCGTTACGCAAGGCGGCCTTGTCACCGTCGCCGCCGACGACCACCGTGACGAGGTGCTCCGGCGACACATGGCGCCGGAAGGCGTCGCGGATCTGCTGGGCGCTTACCGCGCGCACCTTGTCGCGCCAGGTGTCGAGGTAGTCGAGGGGCAGGCCGAAGCTGCCGATCGCCGCCACCTGCTCGAGCATCTTGCGGTTGGAGTCGAGGCGCAGCGCGAAGCCGTTGATGAGGTTGTCCTTGGCCGCCTGCAGCTCGGCCTCGGTCGGGCCCTTGGCGAGGAACTCGTCGAGGGTGGCCGACACCACCCTGAGGGCGTCGTCGGCCTGGCTGCCCTTGGTCTGCAGGCCGATCTGGAAGGGCCCGACGTCGCGCTGGGGCGCAAAGTAGCTGTACACGCTGTAGGCGTAGCCACGCTGCTCGCGCACCTGGCTGGTCAGCCGCGACACGAAACCGCCCCCGCCGAGGATGTAGTTGCCCACCAGCAGCGGGAAGAAATCCGGGTCACCGCGGCGGATGCCCGGCTGACCGACCGCAATGTGAGCCTGGGCCGCCGGGTGCGGCACGCGGATCATCTGGCGCGCCGGCAAGGTGGTGTTGGTGCTCGCCGGCAGCGCCTCGCCGGCCGGCAGCCCGGCGGTGAGGCGGGCGGCGACAGCCTCGGCCTCGGCCCGCGAAAGATCACCGACGATGCTCACCGTGGCACCCCGGGCGGTGTAGTGGCGGGCATGGAAGGCCACCAGCTCGTCCCGCGTGAGGCTGGCGACGCTGTCGGCGGTGGGCAGCCGGCCGTAGGCGTGATCCGGGAAGACTGCCGCGGCAAACCGCCGGGCCAGGATCGCGTCGGGCTGGGTCTCGGATTCGCGGATGCCGGCGATGCTGCGCGCCTTCTCCCGCTCGAGCGCGGCCTCGGGGAAGCGCGGCTGCTGGATCAGGGTAGCGAGGAGCTCGACCGCGCCGTCGCGCTCGCCCGGGCTGCTCAGGGTGCGCAGGCTGAGGGAAGCGCGGTCCATGTCGGCACCACCGCCGATCTGGGCGCCGAGGTCGGCCACCCGGTTGGCGATGGCCTCCTCGTCGAGGGCGCCGGCACCGGCGTCGAGGAGGCCGCGGGTCAGCCCGGCCAGGCCGGCCTTGCCGGCAGGCACCTCGGCGCCGGCGGCACGGAAGTCGACCTGTACATCGACGATGGGCAGGGCGCGACTCTCGACGAAGAAAACCTTGCTTCCGGAAGGCGTCGTCCAGTTCTGGATCGCCAGGCCGGCGTGGGCGGACAGGGCCGAGAAGGTCAGCGCCAGGGCCAGGCCCAGGCGCTTGAAACGGGGAAGGGTCGAAATGGGCATCGTGATCTCGAAGTCGGCAACGGGTCAGTGGCGGTGCGGCACGGCGGCGCGCTCCCGGGCCTGCGGGTCGACCGGCAGCGGGTCGAGGCGGGCGATGGTGAGGGTCTCGTCGCCGAAATACTTTCTGGCGACGGCCTGCACCTCGGCGGGGGTCACGGCGCGGATGCGCTCGAGCATGTAGGCGTCGTCCTTCCACGACAGGCCGACCATCTCGCCCTGGCCGATCTCCATCGCCTGGCCCATCAGCGAGTCGCGCTTGTATACCTGCCCGGCCACGGCCTGGGCCTTGACGCGGCGGAGCTCGTCGTCGGAGACGCCATCGGTCTGGATACGGGTGATCTCGGCGCGCAGCGCGGCTTCCACGTCGGCGACGGTCTTGCCCTGGGCCGGCGCGCCATCGACCACGAACAGCGACTCGCCGCGGGCGGTGCCGTCGTAGCCGGCGCCGGCGGTCACCGCGACGCGGCTGCCGCGCACGATGTTCTTGGCGAAGCGGGCGCCGTCGTAGCCGTCGAGCACCGCGGCGAGCACCTGCAGGGCGTAGAAATCGCCGTCGGCCTTCACGTCGCGCAACGTGGGCACGCGCCAGGCCAGCGCCACGTAGGGCAGCTCGGCGGGCGCCTTGACCACGGTGCTGCGCGGGCCACGCTGGGCTGGCTCGACGAGGGGCTTGCGGGCCGGCAGCGCCCGCGCCTTGACGACGCCGTAGGTGCGCGCGGCCTCGCGGAAGACGGCCTGGTGATCGACGTCGCCGACCACCACCAGGGTGGCGTTGTTGGGCACGTACCAACGCAAGTACCAGTCGCGGGCGTCGGCGGCGGTCATGTTGTCGAGGTCGTTCATCCAGCCGATGATGGGGCGGCGGTAGGGATGAGCCTGGAAGGCGGTGGCCATCAGCTGCTCGATCACCAGCGAGCGGGCCTTGTCGTCGGTGCGCAGGCGGCGCTCTTCCTTGACCACCTCGATCTCCTTCTTGAAGGATTCATCGGTGACCTGCAGGTGGGCCATGCGGTCGGCCTCGAGGGCCATCATCGCGGGCAGCGCCTCCTTGGGCACCTGCTGGAAATAGGCGGTGTAGTCGTAGCTGGTGAAGGCGTTGTCGCGGCCACCGGCGGCGCTCACCCGCTTGTTGAACTCGCCGGGGCCGACCTTCCTGGTGCCCTTGAACATCATGTGCTCGAGGAGGTGAGCCACGCCCGAGGTGCCGTCCACCTCGTCCATCGCTCCGACCTTGTACCACACCATGTGCACCACCGAAGGCGCCCGACGGTCTTCCTTGACGATCAGCTTCATGCCGTTGGGCAGGGTGCTCTCGAAGGGGTTGGCCAGTGCCGGCGCGGCGAAGGCCGCCGACAGGACGAACGCCGAGGCGGCGATGCGAAAACTGCGTTTCATCATAGGCTCTTGAAGCATCTGGTAAAATTCGAAAGATGTGGCCATCGGCCGGCACGTGGCGCGGCATCATAGCGGCATTCCGGCGGGCCGGCCAAGCTGGCCTGACGGGCACGATCGCCCCCAGCCCGCCCCCATAGACCCACTTTCTGACCCGGCACCCCATGTTTGGTTTCCTGAAGAAAACCCTCAAGGGAGGCGGCACGCCCGCCCCTGACTCCTCGGCCGACACCCCGGCCGCCCCCGACGCTGCGCCGGAAACCCTGGTCGCCTCCCCTGCCCCGGCCGCGGCGGCCCCGGTGGCGGCCGCCCCTGCAGCCCCTGTCGACAAAAAGCGCTCCTGGATGGACCGCCTGCGGGCGGGCCTGTCGCGCACCCGCGAGCAGATCGGCGGCGGGCTCTCCAGCCTGTTCTCCCGGCGCAAGATCGACGAGGAACTCCTAGAAGAACTCGAAACCACCCTGCTGATGGCCGACTGCGGCGTCGAGGCCACCCAGCACCTGCTCAAGGAGCTGCGCCTGCGCTGGAAGCGCGACAAGCTCGAGACCGCCGACCAGCTCCAGGGCGCGCTGGCCGAAGGCCTGCTGTCCATCCTCGCGCCCCTCGAGCAGCCCCTCGAGATCAAGGGCCACAAGCCCTACATCATCATGATCGCGGGGGTTAACGGCTCGGGCAAGACGACCTCCATCGGCAAGCTCGCCAAGCACTTCCAGAACCAGGGCAAGAGCGTGCTGCTGGCCGCCGGCGACACCTTCCGCGCCGCCGCCCGCGAGCAGCTGATGACCTGGGGCGAGCGCAACGGCGTGGCCGTCATCGCCCAGGAGTCCGGCGACCCGGCGGCGGTGGTGTTCGACGCCATCAACGCGGCCAAGGCCCGCAACATCGACATCGTGCTGGCCGATACCGCCGGCCGCCTGCCCACCCAGCTGCACCTGATGGAGGAGATCGCCAAGGTCCGCCGGGTGGTGCAGAAGGCCGAGCCCAGCGGCCCCCACGAGGTGCTGCTGGTGCTGGACGCCAACATCGGCCAGAACGCGCTGCAGCAGGTCAAGGCCTTCGACGCCGCCATCGGCGTCACCGGCCTGGTGGTCACCAAGCTCGACGGCACCGCCAAGGGCGGCGTGGTGGCGGCGATCGCCCGCCAGTGCCCCAAGCCGCTGCGTTTCATCGGCGTCGGCGAGCAGATCGACGACCTGCAGACCTTCCGCGCCAAGGAGTTCGTCGACGCGCTGTTCGGCGCCCCGGGCAAGGACGGCCAGCCGGGCTGAGCCCGTTGCAGAGGGGGCGAACCTGCCGCCCCTCGTCGCCCCATCCCCGGCTTGCCGGCTCAACCGACCCTCCGAGGCTCGCGTTTATCCCCCGGAGGGTAATGAGTTACCCTCCGAGGCTAAGCCGGGAGGCTCCGGGGATGGCTGCAAGTGCCCTCCTGCCCCGTTTCGCCCCGGCGGAGCGGCGCCGACACGAAGCGCCACAAGCAAAACGGCCGCCGAAGGCATCTGCCCCCGCGGCCGTTTTCATTCAGGCTTGAAAAATCAGGCCTGGATCAGCCGGTCGAGCTCAGCCACGATGCGCTCGGCAGCCTTGCCGTCCCAAAGCAGCGGGCGGCGGCCCTGCTTGCCCTGGCCGGCGAGCACCTTGGCGGCTTCCTCGCGGATGCGCGCGGGGTCGGTACCGACCAGCACGTTGCTGCCTTCGTCGATGGTCACCGGGCGCTCGGTGTTCTCGCGCAGGGTGAGGCAGGGCACGCCCAGCGCGGTGGTCTCTTCCTGCAGGCCGCCGCTGTCAGTGAGGATCAGCGCGGCGTCCTTCCACAGGTTGAGGAAGGACATGTAGCCCTGGGGCTTGATGAGCTGCACGTTGGGGCCGAGGTCGAGCCCGAACTTCTCGAGGTTGCCGCGGGTGCGCGGGTGCACCGGGAAGATCAGCGGCAGCTCGGCGGCGATGTCGCGCAGGGCGCCGGCGATGCCGTGGAGGTTCTGCTCGTCGTCCACGTTGGAGGGGCGGTGCAGGGTGACCACGCCGTAGCGCGGGAACTGCTGCTTGAGCGCCTCGGTCTCGAGGCCCGCTCCGCCTGCAGCGTCGAGCTGGTCGCGCTGGTAGAGCAGGTTGTCCACCATCACATGCCCGACGTGGAAGACCGCCGCCGGGTTCTTGCCCTCGCGCAGCAGGTTGTCGACGCCGGCCGGCTCGGTGCAGAAGAACCAGTCGGAGATGCTGTCGGTGACGAGGCGGTTGATCTCCTCGGGCATCCGCATGTCGCCGCTGCGCAGGCCGGCCTCGACGTGGGCCACCGGAATGTCGAGCTTCTTGGCGTCGATGGAGCAGGCCAACGTGGAGTTCACGTCGCCCACCACCAGCACGCAGTCGGGGCGGGCCTTCTGGCAGATCTCTTCAAAGGCCACCATGATCTTGGCGGTCTGGGTGGCGTGGCTGCCGCCGCCGGCGTCGAGATGGTAGTCGGGCTTGGGGATGCCCAGCTCGTCGAAGAAGACGTCACTCATCTCCCGGTCGTAGTGCTGGCCGGTGTGGATGATCTTGAACTCGAAGCGGTCGGCACGGGCCTGCAGCGCGCGCACGATGGGCGCGATCTTCATGAAGTTGGGGCGCGCACCGGCGACGAGATAGATCAAGGAACGGGACATACGGGGCTCCACGGGCAGAATGACAGGCGCGCATTATCGCGCGCCCCGGATGGCAGGCAGGAAGAAATAATTGTCAGAAACGCCACATCGGCGGCAAACCACAAGCGAATCAGGCAAACACCTCACACTCCGCCAGCACCTTGCCCGCCACATCCTTGGCCGACAGCAGCGGCGCGCCATCGAGCAGGTGCAGCGGCCACGCGACGCCCACCGTCGGGTCGTTCCAGGCGAGGCTGCGCTCGAACTGCGGCGCATAGTAATCGGTGGTCTTGTAGAGAAAATCTGCCGAGTCGCTGGTGACCAAAAAGCCGTGGGCAAAGCCCGGCGGAATCCAGACCTG
>JAEUNU010000101.1 GCA_016789125.1 Zoogloea sp.
CGCGGCCGCACTGCAGGCGTCAAGGTTCCGCGTGGCCTTGACGGCTGCTTCCAGGGCTGTGCGGGCGGTGTCGCGGGCCGAGGTGTCGAGGTAGGTGGCCAGGCTCTCGTCCTGGGCTGCGCTCCGGGCCTGTTCGACCACCGCGCGCAGCACCTTCGGGTCGGCCGAGAACTGCCGGACGATGTCGAGGGTGTCCACGTTCATCGCCACCGCCACGGCAAGCGACAGGCCGATCAGCACGTACTGGGTTTTCTGGCGATACCAGGCGGTGAGCTGTGTCTCGAAGGTGGCGAACCAGTCGTCGAGGAGTTTGCGGAAGCTGTCCAGGTCGTCGCCGGCGCGGGCGCAGAGGTCGATCAGCACGCTGCGCATCGGCGACTTTGGCGGGAGCTTCTCGGCCAGCGCGTGGATGTCGGCGACCTTGGCGAAGGCGTCGGCCTTGTAGCCTTCCACCGTCGACAGCACGCCCTGCATCAGTGTCCAGGCCGGGAGGTAGCTGGGCCGGAAGGTCTTGAACCAGCCGGGGGTGCCCAGGAAGGTGACGAAGGGCGAGTCGAGCACCTTGTCGGCCGCGGTTTCGTCGAGCTTCTTCGGGTCGGCCGACAGCAGGCTGGCGATGCCCCGGCGCAGCCACCGGGCGCGGCTGCTCCACAGAGCGGCGATGCTCTCGTTGAGGGACGTCACCGCCAGCGCGAAGACGAGGTAGATCAGCGACAGGGCCAGCAGCATGTCGAGGGCGGCGAGGAAGTCCATTTGCGTTCCTTTGCGGGCTGTTGCCCTTCCTGCAATCAAGCCGAAAAGCGACCCGATGGCAAGGTGATTCGACGACAGCTGGCTAGCCTGCCTTGAGCGCCTTGCCGCAGTCGCCAAGCAGCCGCCGTATCCAGCGGTGGGCGGCCGACTGGTGGTTGCGCTCGTGCCAAAGCTGGTAGAAGCGCATCGGCGGAAAGGGGATGGGCGAGGGCAGGATCGCCAGGGGCAGCAGGTCGGCGTAGTAGCACGCGAAGTGGCGGGTGGTGGTGAACACCAGGTCGGTGTCGTGGAGCAGGTAGGGCGCGGCGCTGAAGGATTGCACCACCACCCGCTCGTCGCGGCTGATGCGGCTGGCCGCCAGCACGGTGTCGATGACGCCGCGCTGGCTGATCGAGTAGGGCATCGGCACGACGTGGGCGGCGCGCTGGTAGTCGTCGGTCGTCAGCGCCTTGCCGGCGAGGGGGTGGCGCCGCGACACGAGGCATACGATCTCGTCCTCCAGCAGCATCGACAGGTGCATGCGGTGGGGCGGCTCGGGCCAGTTGCCGATCACCACGTCGAGGTCGCCCTCGGCCAGGGAGCGCTCGAAATCGAACTGCGGTCCGAGGGATTGCAGCGTCAGGCGCACGCCCGGCGCCTCGCGGCGGATGCGCTCGATCACCGATGCCATGAACAGCGGCGCCAGGTAGTCGGGCGCGCCGATGCGGAACTCGGCGCGGCTGGTGAGGGGCTCGAAGCGCTCCGGCGCGAGGGTCATGCGGTCGATCTCGGCCAGCGCGGCGCGGGCGTGGGCGAGCAGGGTGAGGGCCCGCTCGGTGGGCACCATGCCGCTCTTCTCGCGCACCAGCAGGGGGTCGCCCAGGATGCCGCGCAGGCGCTTGAGGGCCAGGCTGACCGCCGGCTGGGTCTGGTTGAGCTTCAGCGCGGTGCGCGAGACGCTGCGTTCGGCGATCAGCAGGCAGAAGATGCGCAGCAGGTGGGTGTCGAGCGGGTCGTCGCTGCGTCGGGTCGTCATGGCGGGCGCGGGGGGCTGTATATCGAAAAGTATATAGGCCTTATAAGCCCTCATCCATTTCCTGATCCGGCTGCCGTCCTACACTTTGCGCAGCGCAGCAAATCCACTTATCCGGAGAAGGAATCATGGGACGACTCACCACCCACGTGCTCGACACCGCCCACGGCCGGCCGGGCGCCGGCATCGCGGTGACGGTATTCCGCCTGGACGGCGGCCGTCGCGAACTCCTGCGCGCCGTCACCAACCACGACGGGCGCTGCGACCAGCCCCTGCTGGAGGGCGCCGCGCTGGAGCGTGGCAGCTACGAGATCGTGTTTGCCGCCGGCGACTACTTCCGGGCGCTGGGCCTGGGGCTGCCCGAGCCGCTGTTCGTCGATGAGGTCGTGCTGCGCTTCGGCGTCGCCGACCCGGCGGCCCATTACCACGTGCCGCTGCTGGTCTCGCCGTGGAGCTATTCCACCTACCGCGGTTCCTGAACGCCGGGGCACGCCATGGAAAGCTATCTCCTCGACTGGGCCAACCTGCTGCTGCGCTGGCTGCACCTGATCACCGGCATCGCCTGGATCGGCGCGTCCTTCTACTTCGTGATGCTGGACAACTCCCTGCGCCCGCCCAGCAACCCGGCCGACGCCCGGCGCGGCGTGTTCGGCGAGCTGTGGGCGGTGCACGGGGGCGGCTTTTATTGCAGCCAGAAGTTTCTCACCGGCCCCCAGGGCGAGCCCCTCAGCCAGGATCTCCACTGGTCCAAGTGGGAGGCCTACACCACCTGGCTGTCGGGCATGAGCCTGCTGGCCGTGATGTACTGGGCCGGCGCGACGACCCATCTCATCGACAGCCGCGTGATGGCCCTCAGCCAGCCGGCGGCGATCGGCATCTCGGTGGCCTTCATCGCCACCGGCTGGCTGGTTTATGACGCCCTGTGCCGCGTGCTGTTCGGCCGCGACGGGCTGATGGCGGTGCTGCTGTTCGCCTTCGTGGTGCTTGCCGACTGGCTGCTGCACCAGGTGTTTTCGGCCCGCGGCGCCTACATCCACGTGGGGGCGATGCTCGGCACGATGATGGTCGCCAACGTGTTCGTCCACATCATCCCGGGCCAGCGGCGCATGGTCGCGCAGATCCGCGCCGGCCAGCCGGTGGACCCGCGCCCCGGCCAGGTGGGCAAGCAGCGCTCGGTGCACAACACCTACTTCACCCTGCCGGTGCTGTTCATCATGATCAGCAACCACTACCCGATGACTTACTCGCACCCCAACGGCTGGTTGGTGCTGGTGGTGATGATGCTGGCCGGGGTGCTGATCCGCCAGTTCTTCGTGTTGCGCCACCGGGGCCAGGTGAAGTGGTGGCTGCCGGCCGCGGGTGCCGCGCTGCTGGGCCTCTTGATCGTGCTGCTGGCGCCCAGGCCGGTGGATGCCGGCGCCGGCAAGGTGGCCTTCGCGGCGGTCGGCAAGGTCGTCGAGCAGCGCTGCGTGGCCTGCCACGCGGCCACGCCGACCCAGCCCGGCTTCGCCCAGGCGCCCAAGGGCGTCGTGCTGGAGTCGCCGGAGCAGATCGGCCAGCACGCCGCCAAGATCGCCGAAACCGTGGCCAGCGGCTACATGCCCCTGGGCAACCTGACCGGCATCACTGAAGAAGAACGCAGGCTGATTGCCACCTGGCACGCCCAGGGCGCGGCTACACGTTGAACGAGAGAGATCGCCCATGAGCACCACCACCGCCATCCCTGCCGCACCGGCCGGCGTCGAGGCCCTTTCCGGGCTGTCGCAGGCCGCCTTCGTCGCCCGCCTCGGCGACATCTTCGAGCACTCCCCGTGGGTGCCCGAGCGGGCCTGGGCCGCGCGCCCCTTTGCCAGCATCGATGCCCTGCACGCGGCGATGGTTGCCGCCGTCGATCAGGCCGCCGAGGCCGAGCAGCTGGCCCTGATCTGCGCCCACCCCGAACTGGCCGGCCGCGAAGCCGCCGCCGGCACCCTCACCAGTGCCTCCACCGGCGAGCAGCGCGGCGCCGGCCTCGACCAGTGCAGCGCCGCCGAGCTGCAGCGCCTGCGCAGCCTGAACGCCGCCTACCGGGCGCGCTTCGGCTTCCCCTTCGTGATCGCGGTGAAGGGCTTGTCCCGCTACCAGATCATGGACGCCATCGAGGCGCGGCTCGCCAGCGACCGCGCCACCGAGTTCCGCGCCTGCCTCGCCCAGATCGCCCGGATCGCCCGCTTCCGCCTCGATGCGCTGCTGGGGCCGGCAACATGAGCGCGCCCGCCGGCTACCCCCGCGACCTCGTCGGCTACGGCCGCCGGCCGCCCTTTGCTGACTGGCTGGGCCGGGCCCGGGTGGCGGTGCAGTTCGTGCTCAACTACGAGGAGGGCGGCGAGAACTGCGTGCTGCATGGCGACGCCGGCAGCGAGCAGTTTCTGTCCGAGATGTTCACCCCGCCGAGCTACCCCGACCGCCACCTGTCGATGGAAGGCATCTACGAATACGGCTCGCGGGTCGGTGTGTGGCGCATCCTGCGCGAGTTCGAGCGCCGCGGCCTGCCGCTCACCGTCTTCGGCGTGGCGATGGCGCTGCAGCGCCACCCGGAACTCACCGCAGCCTTCCGCGAACTCGGCCACGAGATCGCCTGCCACGGCTGGCGCTGGATCAACTACCAGGCCATCGACGAAGCCACCGAACGCGAGCACATGCGCATCGGCATGGAGATCATCGAAGGCCTCACCGGCGAACGCCCGCTGGGCTGGTACACCGGCCGCGACTCGCCCAACACCCGCCGCCTGGTGGCCGACCACGGCGGCTTCCTGTACGACTCCGACTACTACGGCGACGACCTGCCCCTGTGGGCCGAGGTCACCCGCAGCGACGGCCAGCGCGTGCCCCACCTGGTGGTGCCCTACACCCTCGACACCAACGACATGCGCTTCGCGCTGCCCCAGGGCTTCTCCCACGGCGGCGAGTTCTTCGACTACCTGCGCGACGCCTTCGACGTGCTCTACGTCGAGGGCGACGAGCGCCCGGCGATGCTGAGCGTCGGCATGCACTGCCGCCTGCTCGGCCGGCCGGGGCGCTTCCGGGCCCTGCAACGCTTTCTCGACCATCTCGAACAGCACGACCGGGTGTGGATCTGCCGCCGCGTGGACATCGCCCGTCACTGGATCGCCCGCCACCCCTTCAGCCCCTGCGGCTGAGCGTTTGCACAAGGAGCTTTGCCATGGCCAGCCTTCCCGGCGCCCCGATCTTCGCCCCCGCCGCCGAGCTGCCCGACTGGGCGCTGCGTGCGGTCGACCTCGCCAGCCCGCGCCTTGGTGCGCGGGCGCTTGGCGCCTCCGACGACTTCTTCGCCGAGGTCGGGCGCATGCTCAACCCGGCGCCGGCCCAGTTCGTGCCGGGCAAGTACGACACCAACGGCAAGTGGATGGACGGCTGGGAGTCCCGCCGCAAGCGCATCGCGGGCCATGACTGGGCGCTGGTCCGGCTCGGCGTGAAGGGCGTCATCCGCGGCTTCGACGTGGATACCAGCCACTTCACCGGCAATTACCCGCCGGCGGTGTCCATCGAGGCCACCGTGTCGGCGAGCGACGACGTGGACGCCCTGCAGGCCGCCGCCTGGACCGAGATCCTGCCCGCCACCGCACTGGGCCCGAGCCGTCACCACCTCCTCGAATGTGCGAGCCGCGAAGCCTGGACCCATCTGCGCGTGAACATCTACCCCGACGGCGGCATCGCCCGCCTGCGCGTGTATGGCCGGCCGGTGGGTGCGCTTGCGGAAGCCTCCGCCGACCAGCGGGTCGACCTGGTGGCGATGGAGAACGGCGGCCGGGCGGTGGCCTGGAACGACGCCAGCTTCGGCTCCAGCGTGGCGGCCCTGATGCTGCCCGGGCGTGGCCTCGACATGGGCGACGGCTGGGAGACCCGCCGCCGCCGCGAGCCCGGCAACGACTGGTGTGTGCTCGAGCTCGGCGCCCCCGGTGTCGTCGAGACGATCGAGGTGGACACCGCCTTCTTCAAGGGCAACTACCCCGATCGCTGCTCGCTCCAGGCCGCCTTCGTCAGCGGCGGCACCGACGGCTCGGTGACCACCCAGAGCATGTTCTGGCAGACCCTGCTGCCCGAGCAGAAGCTGTCGATGGACGCGGTGCATGTGTTCGCCGACGAAGTGGTGCGGCTGGGCGCGATCACCCACGTGCGCTTCAACATCTTCCCCGACGGCGGCGTGTCGCGCCTGCGCCTGTGGGGCAAGGTCGCCCGGTGAAGCCCGTGCCGACGGTGAAGGAGAGTGCCATGACGACCTGGCCGCTCCGTCCCGAGCCGCTGACCCGCGACGCCTTCGCCCCCTTCGGCGAGGTCATCGAGGCCAGCGACGCGGTGCGCCATTTCACGATCAACGGTGGCAACACCGAGCGTTATCACGACCTTGCCCGCATCGACCCGGGCGAGGGTGGCCGGGTGATCCTCTCGATCTTCCGCGGCCAGCCGCGCAGCCTGCCCTTCCGGGTCGGGATGATGGAGCGCCACCCCTTGGGCAGCCAGGCCTTCGTGCCCATGTCGGGGCGCCCCTACCTGGTGGTGGTGGCGCCGGCGGGCCCGGCACCCGACGCCCGCGACCTGCGCTGTTTCGTGGCCCGGGGCGACCAGGGCGTCAATTACGCCACCGGCGTCTGGCATCACCCTCTGCTGGCCCTCGGGGCCGTGTGTGATTTTCTCGTCGTGGACCGCAGCGGCAGCGCGCCCAACTGTGACGAGGTGCAGCTTGAAGTGGCCGGTCTGATCGACGTCTTTTGAGCGCGGCTTTCTGAACCAAGCCGGGGCGCCCGCCCCGGTGCAGTACCCGCTCCGGCCGTTCGCGCCGGTGCTTTCTCGGTCGGCCTCGCCCGGCAATTTTCCGATGCTCGAGTTTGGTGCTGAATGCACCCAGATAATGAACGTTGACGGCTCATTGTCGTCTTTTAGTGTTGTTTTCGCCGATTTTTTAGTGTGTTTTGTGCATGGCACAATTCTCGCTTGGGGTTCTCTGCGCAGCCTCGCGGCAGCAGATGGTGCAACGCGACAATATCGTTTTGCTTATTTCACCTGCCTTGCCCTGATCTGCGCCTGCAGGCCGGCCGGCTGCACGCCATGGCGAGACCGTGGCGGGCGGCAGGCGGCGTTTCGGGCAGGGCGGGTGACGGAAGCGAATCCGCGCCGCCTTGTCGTTCAAACCCCGTGTCGTGGGCCATCAGGCCGCGGCGCAACCGGAACAAGGAGCAAACCATGTCGGACCATGTGCAGCGCGGTGCCGCCCCGGAGGTCGACGCGGTCGACGAGAAACTCCCGGGCGGCCGTTTGTTCACCCTCGGGCTTCAGCACGTGCTGGTGATGTATGCCGGCGCCGTGGCGGTGCCGCTGATCGTCGGGCGGGCGCTCAAGCTCAGCCCGGAGCAGGTGGCGATGCTGATCTCCGCCGACCTCTTCTGCTGTGGCCTGGTCACTCTGATCCAGTCCCTCGGTTTCGGCCGCTGGTTCGGCATCAAGCTGCCGGTGATGATGGGCGTCACCTTCGCCGCGGTCGGGCCGATGGTGGCGATGGCCAACGTGCAGGGCGGGCCGGAGGGCGCGCGGGCGATCTTCGGGGCGATCATCGGCGCCGGCATCATCTCGATCGCCATCGCGCCGCTGATGAGCCGGCTGCTGCGCTTCTTTCCGCCGGTGGTCACCGGCACGATCATCGCGATCATCGGCATCAGCCTGATGCGGGTCGGCATCGGTTGGGCCATGGGCGGCCCGGCCCCGACGGCCCAGAGCGTGGACGTGCCCAAGCTGGTGGCGATGGTGGACAAGGCCCGGGCCGACGCGCAGGCCGCCGCCGCCACCCTGCCGCCGGACGCCAAGGCGCCCGAGATCAAGCTGCCCGGCCCGGTGCCCATGAAGGACAATCCCAACTACGGCGCCCTAGACAACATGGGCGTGGCGGCCTTCGTGCTGGTGGCGATCCTGCTGATGGTGCGCTACGCGAAGGGCTTCGTCGCCAACATCGCGGTGCTGCTGGGCATCATCATCGGTTGCCTGGTGGCGGTGGGGCTGGGCAAGATGAGCTTCGACAAGGTCGCCAAGGCGCCGTGGGTGGACGTGGTCACGCCCTTCGCCTTCGGCATGCCCAGCTTCGACCCGCTGATGATCCTGACGATGACGCTGGTGATGATCGTCGTGATGATCGAATCGACAGGCATGTTCCTGGCGCTCTCCGAGATC
>JAEUNU010000263.1 GCA_016789125.1 Zoogloea sp.
CCGGCAGCAACACCTATCCGGTCTATGGCAAGAACAGCCGCAACATCGAAGGCTGGCGCATGCGCTCGACGCTGGCCCTCGAGAGCCGCGAGGCGGCACCGCTGTCCGAACTCATCGGCAAGCTTCAGCAGACCATGGCGGTGGCCGGCCTCAACGCTGCGCCCTCACCGGAGACCTGGAAGAAGGTCGAGGACGAAGCCATCGCAGATGCCCTGGCGGCCTTCGAAGCCCGGGCCCGCCTGGTGGCCGGCAGCCTTCACAAGAAATGGAGGATCAAGCGCGTGGCCGTGAACAGCGGCAACGCCCAGCCGCCGCGGCCGATGGTCGCCTACGCCCGCGCTGCCATGGCCGCCGATGCGGCGCCGGCGCCCATAGAGGCCGGCGACAGCCCGGTCACGGTGAGTGTCACGGGCGAGATCGAGCTCTTCGAATGATCAGCGTCATCCAGCGTGTTCTCGAAGCCCGGGTAACGGTGGAGGGGCGCACGGTCGGCGAGATCGGGCCGGGCCTGCTCGCGCTGGTGGCCGTGGAGCGTGGCGACCAGCCCGCCAACGCCGCGCGGATGGTGGAGCGCCTGCTGGGCTACCGGGTCTTCGCCGACACCGAGGGGCGGATGAACCGGTCCCTCGTCGACACCGGCGGCGGGCTGCTGCTGGTGTCCCAGTTCACCCTCGCCGCGGATACCGCGAAGGGCACCCGCGCCAGCTTCACGCCCGCCGCGCCGCCCGACGAAGCCGAACGCCTGTTCAACGAGGTTGTCGCCCTCGCCCGCAGCCGCCATGATGTGGTGGCGACCGGCGAGTTCGGCGCCGAAATGACTGTTTCACTGGTGAATCATGGCCCGGTTACCTTCCGCCTCACGGCCTGAGCGGCGGGCTGCCCTGCTGCTGGCGCTGGCGATCCTGGCCGGCTGCAGCCAGACCCCGACCCGCCAGGCCAGCCACCCCGGCAAGCCCTACGTGGTGGGCGCACCGTCAAGCCGCAACTGGTTCGCGCTGCCCAGCGACGACCACGCGCAGGAACTCGTGCTGTACGCGCTGGGCCTCCTGGACACCGGCTATCGCTTTGGTGGCAAGAACCCGGAGGCCGGCCTCGACTGCAGCGGGATGGTGAGCTACATCGTCGAGCAGGTGAGCGGCCGCAAGCTGCCTTACAACGCCGCCGGCATCGCCGAGCGCACCCGCCCGATCGCGTCCCACGCGATCCGGCCGGGCGACCTGGTGTTCTTCAACACCCTGGGGCGGTCGTATTCGCACATGGGCATCTATCTGGGGGACGGCAGGTTCATCCATGCCCCAAACAGCCGCGGCAAGGTGAGGGTTGATCGGATGGACAGCCGCTACTACGCCGATCGTTTCGAGGGCGCACGCACCTTGCTGCCGGAGGGCTGACGCCCTCCCCCTCGCGCTGCCGGCTTTCAGCCCTCCTTCAGCCAGCGCGCCGCATCCAGCGCGAAATAGGTGAGGATGCCGTCGGCGCCTGCGCGCTTGAAGGCCAGCAGGGCTTCAAGCGCGCAGGCCTTCTCGTCGAGCCAGCCGTTGGCCGCGGCAGCCTTCAGCATCGCGTATTCACCGCTCACCTGGTAGGCGTAGGTGGGTACGCCGAGTTCGGTCTTGACCCGCCGCACGATGTCCAGATAAGGCATGCCGGGCTTGACCATGAACATGTCGGCGCCTTCCGAGATGTCCAGCGCCACCTCGCGGATCGCCTCGTCGGAATTGGCCGGGTCCATCTGGTAGGTGTATTTGTTGCCCTTGCCCAGGTTGCCGGCCGAACCCACCGCGTCGCGGAACGGGCCGTAGAAGCTGGAAGCGTACTTGGCCGAATACGCCAGGATGCGGGTGTAGATCTGATTGGCCTGGTCGAGCTCTGCGCGGATGCGGGCGACCCGGCCGTCCATCATGTCGGACGGGGCGACCACGTCGGCGCCGGCCTGGGCGTGGCAGAGGGCCTGTCTGGCCAGCACTTCGAGGGTCTCGTCGTTGAGGACGTAGCCGGCCGCGTCGATCAGGCCGTCCTGGCCGTGGCTGGTGTAGGGGTCGAGGGCGATGTCGGTGATCACGCCGAGTTCGGGAAAGCGCTGCTTGAGGGCCTGGACGACCCGCGGCACGAGACCGTCCGGGTTGTAGGCCTCTTCGGCACCGAGGGATTTCTTGCTGTCTTCGACCACCGGGAACAGCGCCAGCGCCGGCACGCCCAGGGATACGGCTTCTTCGGCGGTCCGGAGCAGGCCGTCGAGGGAGGTACGGCTGACGCCGGGCATCGAGGCCACCGGCTGGGCGATGTTCTCGCCTTCGAGCACGAAGACCGGGTAGATCAGGTCGTCGGCAGAGAGGCGATGCTCGCGCATCAGGCGACGGGAAAAATCGTCACGGCGCATGCGGCGCATGCGGGTTGCGGGAAAAGCCGACTGGACTGGTTTCATGAATGTCTCACGCACTTACATCTGGAAACGAATTGCCGCGGGAACTTCTTTCCGGGCCTCATGGACTAAACAGGCAGATGGTGACGAACCGTCTCCCGCGATACCTCCCTGAGCGGGGCCTTGAGCAAGCAAGGCATTTTGGCCCCCGGCATCCCCTCGCCGGGGGTTTTTTATTTGTGCCCGAGGTTTTGTGACGCGGCTTGCCACAGGGCTTGCGATCATTGTCCCGAACGGCCTGGACAACATGATCGAGCAAAGGAGGCCAGGGCCTGGAGAGGGCCTGCGTCGGGGAACTGGGCTGCATGCCCGGAGGCTGGACCGCCACAAGCGAGGCGCGCCCCGCAGTCGGCCTTCGACCGGGGCGTCGCCCAAGGCCCTGGAGGGGGCCGCAAGAGAATGTACAGGCATGTACATAGGGGATTTTTGCCGGTGGTGCGGACGGAGAGACTCGAACTCTCACGCCAAGGGCGCCAGAACCTAAATCTGGTGCGTCTACCAATTCCGCCACGTCCGCACACGAGGCCCGCATTCTAGCGACAGCCCCGCCCCCGATCCAGCATTTTCGCGATGGGCTGTGCCGGACTGGCGATTCCTGCCGTGCGCCACCCGGCTTTACTCGGCTGGCGGCGGCCGTGGGGGCGCCGGATCCAGCGTGGCCGCCCAGTCGCGGATCCGTGCTGCCACCCAGGCGCCGTCGTCGAGGGGCAGGTCATGGCCGGCATCCGGATGCAGATGCACCGGCAGATCCCAGCGCCGCGCGAGGGCGAGCGAGCATTCCGGGGAAACCAGGGCATCCCGCCCGCTACACAGCACCAGCATCGGCACCGAGGGGCGCGAGGCTGGTGCCTGGAAGCAGGCCCCGGCGAGCAGCTGGCGCAGCGCGTTGTGCGTGGAGACGGGGCGCTGCCGGGCCAGCTCGGCCCACTCATTGAGGGCGGCCGGCGGGGCTCTGCGGCTGGTGAGGCGCAGGACCACGGCCTCCCGGCCGCGCGCCGTCCGCCTGAGCGGCACAGACAGCAGCCGAAGCCAGCTCGTGGGTCGCAGGCGCTGCTGCATCGGGCTGATGCCCCGCAGGCTGCTGTTGATGAGTACGCATCCGCAGAGTTCCTCCGGGTGGGCGGCGGCCCAGGCGACGGCCACCATGGCGCCGAGGGACATGGCCACCACATGCACGGGGCCGGTCACGCCGCGGGCTGCGAGTTCGGCGCGGCATGCGGTGACCATCTCCGGGATCGAGGTCGGGCTGGGATGGCGATGGAGCGTGCCGTTGCCGGGCAGGTCGATGGCCAGGATGCGTGCGCCGGGCAAGGCTGCCTGCAGCTGCTGCGGGAAGCGGCCCCAGTGGCCGGCCTCGCGGGTCAGGCCGCGGAGCAGCAGCCAGGTGCCGACGCCTTGGAGATCGTCACCAGCGGGCTTTTCGGATCGGGTGGAACGGCTCAAGGGAGGCCTCCCATGTCGTACCAGCGGCGCAGGGCGAGCTCCCGATGGCGGGCCCGTTCGTGGCCTGTCGGCACCCAGCCCCGGTGGCCGCAGGCGGCGCGCCCGATGAAGTCCAGCCAGTGGATGTGCCGGCGCAACACGCGGGCATGGCGGTGGGCGATAAGGGGGTTGAAGAACCCCAGCAGGGACAGCATCTGACGCGGGTTCTTCTTGACCCACAGCCAGGACCCCATCTCGAGGGTGAGGGGCAGGTGGATGCAGCCGGGCGCGAGGCAGGCCTGCTGGTAAAGGTAGTCCCACAGGTCACCGTGGGTGAGGTACTGGTTGCTCTGGGGTTCGAACAGGTAGGGGTGGTGGAGCTGGGTCTGGTCGAGGATCTCGGCAAGCGCGTGCATCTCGGGCAGGTGGGCGATCGGCAGGCGGGTGCTGGCGTAGGGAAACCAGATGCGGTCGGTGGTGCCGAAGCCGGAATGGCAGTCCACCGCGATGCTGAAGTCGTGGCTGAGCAGTTCGCCCTCTACCACCCGGCACAGGGCCTGGCCCTCCGGCTGCATGGGGTCGCCCTGGCGGCCACGGTACCAGGGCAGCCACGGGCTGAAACGCTGGCCGCCGAGGAGGAAGGGCACCGGGTCACGGGCGTCCAGCGGCGCGTTGCGCATGAGGTCGACGCCCGCCGGGTTGGCCCGCGTCCCCCGGGCGAGCCCGGCGGGGTTCACCACCGGCATGAAGACCATCCGCAGGTGCTCGAGCTGATGATGGAGCGTCGCGTCCCAGCGCAACCGCATGATCACGCTGCGCAGGAAGGCCAGAACCACCGCCGAGCCGATCCGCTCGACCCCATGGACGCCGCCGAAATAGCCCACCGCCGGCACTGTCGGGGCCGCGTTGCCGAGGCTGATGGCGTACACCGGAAAGCTGCGGGTGCCGCTCGTCACCTCGCACATCACCCGCAGTTCGATCAGGTCGCCGAAGGCGCTTGCCAGGCGTTCCAGTTCAACGAGTTCCGGTGGCTCGCGCTCGCCGTAATGCATGCAGGCTCTCCCGCCTCAGGCTGTTGACCCAGCAAGTCTAGCCCCGCCATGGTGTGGCCAATATGACAGCCCGGGCGCTTGTCGCCGTGGGCCCGCCGGCACGGCCAACGTCATGCCCCTGCAACCTGAGGTGCGCATGCTGGCACCCGACCCGTAGCACGGCAGCAAGACTTT
>JAEUNU010000270.1 GCA_016789125.1 Zoogloea sp.
GGTATCGGCGGGTTAAAATCGCCGCCTTTCCGTTTGTCGCTCCTTAGCCATGCCGCTGATCACCCTTGATGATGCCTGCCTCGCCTTTGGCCACGTCGCCCTGCTCGACAAGGCCGCCTTCCAGCTCGACCCGGGCGAGCGGGTGGCGCTGATCGGGCGTAACGGCAGCGGTAAATCGAGCCTGCTGAAGGCGCTTGCCGGTGAGGCGACGCTGGACGATGGGCGGCTGTGGCGGCAGCCCGGTGCCAGGGTGGCCTATGTGCCCCAGGAGGCCGACTTCCCCCTCGAACGCAGCGTGTTTGCCACCGTGGCCGATGGCCTCGGCGACGTGGCCCAGCTGCTCGTGGACTACCACGCCGCGATGCTGGCGGTGGCCGACGACGCCAGCCCGGCCGCCCTGGCGCGGCTCGAAGACCTGCAGCACAGGGTCGAGGACGCCCAGGCCTGGCGCCTGGAGCAGCGCGTCGAGCAGGTGCTGGGCGAGCTCCGGCTGTCGGGCGAGGCAGTGGTCGGCAGCCTGTCGGGCGGCGGCATCAAGCGGGTCGCGCTGGCCCGGGCGCTGGTGGGCGAGCCGGAGATGCTGCTCCTCGACGAGCCGACCAATCACCTCGACATCGACGGCATCCTGTGGCTCGAAGGCCTGATCCGCGAGTTCCGGGGCGCGGTGGTGGTGATCACCCACGACCGGGTCTTCCTCGACCACGTGGCGACGCGCATCGTCGAGCTCGACCGGGGCGTCCTGGCGAGCTTTCCGGGGCGCTTCAGCGACTATCTTGTGCGCAAGGCCGAGCAGCTCGATGCCGAGGAGAAGGCCAACGCCCGCTTCGACAAGCTGCTGGCGCAGGAAGAAGTGTGGATCCGCAAGGGCGTCGAGGCGCGGCGCACCCGAAACGAAGGCCGCGTGCGCCGCCTGGAGGCCCTTCGCCGGGAGCGCAGCGCCCGCCGGGACCGCTTCGGCAACGTCAAGCTGGCGCTCGACCGTGGTGAAGGCAGCGGCCAGATGGTGGCCGAGCTCGAGCACGTCACCAAGCGTTTCGGCGAGCGCACCATCGTGCGCGATTTCTCCACCCGCATCATGCGCGGCGACCGCATCGGCCTGATCGGCCTCAACGGCGCCGGCAAGACCACGCTGCTCAAGCTGATCCTCGGCGGCATCGAGCCGGACGAGGGCCGCGTGCGCCGCGGCACGCGCCAGACGGTGGCTTACTTTGACCAGCTGCGGGCCCAGCTCGACCCGGAGGCGCCGCTCACCGAGGTGATCAGCCCGGGCTCGGATTACGTCGAGATCGCCGGCCACCGCACGCACATCATCGGCTACCTCGGCGACTTCCTGTTCTCGCCCCAGCGCGCCCGCTCGCCGGTCAAGTCGCTGTCCGGCGGCGAACGCAACCGCCTGCTGCTGGCCCGCCTGTTCGCCCGGCCGGCCAACGTGCTGGTGCTCGACGAGCCCACCAACGACCTCGACATCGAAACCCTAGACCTCCTCGAAGAGCTGCTGGCCAGCTACGACGGCACGGTGTTCCTGGTCAGCCACGACCGGGCCTTCCTGGACAACGTGGTGACCCAGGTGATCGCCTCGGAGGGCGACGGCAACTGGAAGGAATACGCCGGCGGCTACGAGGACTGGCTGCGTGTGCGCAAGCCTGCCGAAGCCGCGCCGGTGGCAGCGCCCAAGGCCGCGGCGCCCAAACGTGAGGCTGCCGCGCCGGTGGCAGCGCCGAAGCCGGCAAAGCTCACCTGGAAGGAAGAGCGCGAACTCGAAGCGCTGCCGGACCGCATCGCGGCGCTGGAGGACGAACAAGGCGCCGTCCAGGCGCGCCTCAACGACCCGGCCACCTACAAGGATGCACCCCAGGAGATCCTCGCCCTCAACAGCCGTCTGCAAGCGCTGGAGGGCGAGATCGAGGCGGCGATGCTGCGTTGGGAAGCGCTGGAATCCCGCTCGGGCAAGAAGTAAGGCGAGGCCTCAGGCCAGCGGCAGCGAGCCTTCGGCCCTGCCGCCGGCGGCGAGCAGAGTTTCGATGGCCTCATGGGGCGCCGAGATACGGTTGAGCAGGTGCTCACGCCCGATGTGCAGCAGCGACTCGATGGCGCTCAGATCGTCTGGGATCGCCGGGTTGTCCCAGCCCTGGGTGGTGTGGCGGGACAGGCTGGCGGCCAGCTGCACGGTGCGCACGCGGGCGTTGTCGATGTGGCTCTCGTCCATCATCGACACCAGCAGGTCCGGCAGGTGCCAGTGGCGGACCAGGGCAAGCTGGAGCTCCTTGGCCGAGAAGTTGAAGATCATCCGCTGGGCAATGGACGAGCGCAGGCCGGGCTCGGCGCGCTGCATGGCGTAGACGTTCTGGGTGAGAGTCGGTGCGAAGACCCAGCAAAGGATCTCGGTAGCCTCCGAGAGCAGGGCCGCCACGGTGATCTCATCCACGTCCAGGTCGTGGCGGAGCACCGCCCAGTCGCGGGCGTAGCGCGATGCCCGCCGGGCGCGACTGATCACCCGCAGCACCCCCACCAGGGCCTTCGGATAGTCCACCAGCTGATCTTCGATGGTCGGCACCTCGGAGAACTCCCGCAGGAAGGGTGAGATGCCCATCATCATGATCGCCCGTTCGATGGTGGTGATGTCGTGGTTCTGGCGCGCCCGCCGGTGGGCCTCGATGTGGATCAGCACCTTCAGGGTCATCAGCGGGTCGCCCAGCACCAGGGCGGCCACCGTGCGGCCGTTGATGTTGTCCTCGTGCTCGCGCATGGCCTGCAGCTCCCGCACGGTGTGCTTGAGCACGGGCAGCGGCTGCTGGTGGAAGAAGGCGACGTAGCTTTCGAGGCTGTCGAGGGGTTGGGCGATCAGGGCCATTTCGGTGCTCCGCGGGCGATGACCCCATTTACGGCAGGCCACGCGGCGGATTGAGGCCCGATGCGGTACGCCGGCGGGGCGGCTGGCTATAATCCATCGACCTATAAACAGGCGCCGCCGGCCCGGCGGCCCGATCGAGAGGAGAAAAGCATGTCCAGCAGCGTCCCCCCCTTCAAGGCCTACGTCATCCGCCAGGACGAGAACCGCAAGGTCTCCGCCGCCATGGAGCCGCTCACCGTCGACGGGCTCGACGCAGGTGAGGTGCTCATCAAGGTGGCCTACTCGAGCGTCAATTACAAGGACGCGCTGGCCGCCACCGGCGCGGGCAAGATCATCCGGCGCTTTCCCTGCGTGGGCGGCATCGACCTGTCGGGCACGGTGGTGGAGAGCAGCGACCCGCGCTTCAAGGCCGGCGACCCGGTGATCGCCACCAGCTTCGACATCGGCGTCGCCCACCACGGCGGCTATGCCGAATACGCGCGCATTCCGGCCGGCTGGGTGGTGCCGCTGCCCGACGGTTTGTCGCTGTTCGACGCGATGGCGCTGGGCACCGCCGGCTTCACCGCGGCACTGGGCATCGTGCGCATGGAAGACAACGGGCTGCGCCCCGAGAACGGCCCGGTGATCGTCACCGGGGCCAGCGGCGGGGTGGGCGGGCTGGCCATCGACATGCTGGCGGGGCTGGGTTATCACGTGGTGGCACTCACCGGCAAGCCGCAGGAAGAGGAATACCTGCGCAGCCTCGGTGCCGCCGAACTGCGCATGCGCGACACCATCGACCCGGCCACCACGCGGCCCCTCGACGCGGGCCTGTGGGCCGGCGCCGTCGACAACGTCGGCGGTGACATTCTGGCCTGGGTGCTGTCTACCATGAAGCAGGCCGGCACCGTGGCGAGCATCGGCAACGCCCAGAGCATCAAGCTCAACACCACGGTGTTCCCCTTCATCCTGCGGGGTGTGAGCCTGCTCGGCGTCGACTCCGGCTACATGGGCGAACCGACCCGCAGCAAGGTGTGGGCACGCCTGGCTTCCGACCTCAAGCCACGGCACCTGGCCGCCATGACGCGGACGGTGCCGTTTGCCGAGCTTCCAGGCGTTTTCCACGACTTCATTGAAGGACGGGTCAAGGGACGCACGGTGATTGCCGTAAAGGACTGAAGTTACCCAATGTGAGCCCAGCATGAGTGAAGAACGCGATCAGAACCTTCCCCGAGTCCTGATCATCGACGACTCCCGGATGGTGAGAGCCTCCATCATCCGGCATGTGCGGGGTCGCTTCGAAGTGCGCGAGGAGGCCGACGGCGAGGCCGGCTGGCAGACATTGCTGGTCGACCCGACCATCCAGGCGGTGATTACCGACATCGGGATGCCGCGCCTCGATGGCTATGGTCTCCTCGAGCGCATGCGTTCTTCGCGCCTTTCCCGCATCAGCACGCTGCCGGTGGTGGTCATTTCCGGCGACGACGAGCCCGAGGTGCGCATCCGCGCCAAGAGTGCCGGTGCCACCGACTTCATCTCCAAGAGCGTCAGCAACGTCGAGCTGCTGGCCCGCCTGGAGGCGCTCACCCAGCTGGCCCGCACCCAGCGCGACCTCGAGGAGAGCCGCGCCGCGCTGGCCACCGCCAGCCCCGTCGACCCCGACTCCGGCCTCGCCACGGCCTCCTACCTGCATCACCACGCCAGCCAGGAGCTCGCCGCGGCCCAGCGCCACAAGGGTGAGCTGTCGGTGCAGGTGATCGAGATCGACCAGTTCGAGGGCCTCGTCGCCCGCTATGGTGCCCACGTCGCCCAGTTGGTCAATCGCAAGCTCTCCAAGATCATGGCCACCAAGCTGCGCAAGGAAGACACCGTCGCCGAGCTGGCGCCGGCGCGCTTTGCGGTGGTTTCGCCCAGCACCAGCATGAACGGCGCCGCCGGCTTTGCGCTGCGGCTGCAGAAGGCGATCGACCACATCGTGATGACCTACCGGGAGGAGCGCATCCGCATCCGTCTCACGGTGGGCATCGCCACCTCGGATGCCGGCCAGGCGCAGACGGTCAGCCACCTCATCGGCGTGGCCGTGCAGCGGCTGGCCCAGGGCCGCGCTGCCGGCGGCAACCGCATCATGGGCGACCAGGGTGAGATCACCGCCGACATGCTCGCGCCGCCACCCCGCCCGCCGCTCAGCATCGACAAGCTCCTGCAGCAGCTGGCCGGCAACCCTGCCGATGCCCGGCTCGTCGAACAGCTTCCGGACGCGATCCGGGCCCTCCTGCCTCTCCTGGAATTGATAGAATCCCGCAGCCACTCCGGTCTGCCGCTGGCGAAGCTCGCCAGCTTCGCCGACTCGGAGCTGGCAAGCGCCGCCCCCTAAAAAAATCACAAGTGGCGAAGCACTGTCCCATGTCGTTTCGCCATGGGCGGCGTCGGCGTATTCGTTCAAGATTGAGGGAGAGAACCCATGACTTCGTACCAGGCATTCCACAAACGTTCCATCGAAGACCGCGACGGCTTCTGGGGCGAGCAGGCCGAGCTGATCCACTGGAACAAGAAGCCCGAGCAGATCTACGACTTTTCCAAGCCGCCCTTCGTCAAGTGGTTCGTCGGCGGTGAGACCAACCTCTGCTACAACGCCGTCGACCGCCACGCCGAGACCAACCCCAATGGCAAGGCGCTGGTCTACATCTCCACCGAGACCAACGAAGAGAAAACCTACAGCTTCGCCGAGCTGCGCACCGAAGTCATGCGCATGGCGGCGATCTACCAGGAGCTCGGCGTCAAGAAGGGCGACCGCGTGCTGATCTACATGCCGATGATCGCCGAAGCCTGCTTCGCGATGCTGGCCTGTACCCGCATCGGCGCGATCCACTCGGTGGTGTTCGGCGGCTTCGCCTCCCACTCCCTCGCTACCCGCATCGACGACGCCAAGCCCACCGTGATCGTCTCGGCCGACGCCGGCATGCGCGGCGGCCGCCCGGTGCCCTACAAGCACCTGCTCGACGAAGCGATCAACCTGGCCGAGCACAAGCCGGCGGCCGTGCTGATGGTCAACCGCGGCCTCGACACCGAGATGAACGTCGTCGCCGGCCGCGACGTGGATTACGCCACCCTGCGCGCCAAGCACCTCGACGCCGACGTCCCGGTCACCTGGGTCGAATCGTCCGAGCCCAGCTACATCCTGTACACCTCCGGCACCACCGGCAAGCCCAAGGGCGTCCAGCGCGACACCGGCGGCTACGCGGTGGCCCTGGCCGCCTCGATGAAGCACATCTACTGCGGCAACGCGGGCGAGACCTTCTTCTCCACCTCCGATATCGGCTGGGTGGTGGGCCACAGCTACATCATCTACGGCCCGCTGATCGCCGGCATGGCCACCATCAGGTATGAGGGCACCCCGCTGCGCCCCGACGCCGGCATCTGGTGGAAGATCTGCCAGGACCAGGAAGTCACCGTGATGTTCAGCGCCCCCACGGCCATCCGCGTGCTCAAGAAGCAGGACCCGGCCTTCCTCAAGAAATACGATCTCTCCAAGCTGCGCGCCCTGTACTGCGCCGGCGAGCCGATGGACGAAACCTCCCACCAGTGGATGATGGACGAGCTGGGCATCCAGGTCATCGACCACTACTGGCAGACCGAAACCGGCTGGGCCATGCTGTCCCTGATGCCCGGCGTCGAGAAGCAGGAGGTCCAGCTCGGTTCTCCCGGCTTCCCCGTGTATGGCTACGACGTGCGTCTGTTCCGTGATGACGGTTCCGAGTGCGGCCCCAACGAAAAGGG
>JAEUNU010000271.1 GCA_016789125.1 Zoogloea sp.
CTCGGTGCTGCTGTTGTAGCCGTTGCCGATCAGCACCGCCCAGTCGCCGCTGTTGAGCTTGACGATGACCGGCTTGCCGAGGGTCTGGCCCAGATCGGTGTCGGTGAACTCCCACAGCACATTGTTGGTGCCGAAGCTGGACGGGTTGGTGACATCGAGGGCATACACCGTCTTGCCGCCGCGACCGAGGGAGCCGACGAGGATGTTCTTGCCGGTGGCAGCCAGGTCGGACACCGCGAGCTCGCCGTCGTTGATGAACTTGTGCGAGTAGGTGGGGCTGGAGAAGGCCTTGAGGTCGGCAAAATTGACCCCGCCCGGGAGGTAGGCGAAGAGCTCGGCCCCGGTGGCGGCATTGAAGGCGTGGAGCATGCCATCGTTGGCCGCGGCAAAGACGGTGTTGGAGGCCTTCACGTACACCGGCGCGGGGTTGGCGATGTCGCCCAGCAGGGAGCTGCGGTTGCGCAGGGTGCCACCGCTGGCCACCGACTTGCTCGTCACGCCGCGCACGAAATCGACCACGTCGGAACCTCCGATGGCAGTCTGCTTGGCGTTGCTGAGGTTGCTGTAGGTGAAGGCGATGCCGCCGCCGCCGTTGTCCTTCCAGGTGAAGATCTTGCGGGAGGCCGCGGCGGGGAGCTGCTCGGAGGCCTTCCAGAGCGGGATCGGCGTGCCGTCGGCGGGGGTGTTCATGTTGCCCGCGGTGTTGTAGCCCACGGCCCACAGGTCGCCGCCCCAGCTGCCGTCGTAGCGGGCCACGAAGACCTTGCCGTCGGTCTCGACCGAGTTCGAGGTGAGGGCCACGTTCCACGCGCCGCCGGATTCGCCGATGGTATTGAGGGCCGACACCAGGCCCTCGGCGAACTCGGTGGGGTTCTTGGCGGCGATGAAGCTGCCCCGGCCATTGACGGAGGCGTGCCACAGGTCGTCGATCTTGGCAGCCTCGGCGCTGAGCGGGTCGGGCCAGACCTTGCTGCCGCTGGTCAGTGCGGCGAGGTCGTTGGGTGTCTTGGGCGGCGGGGTGAGCGTGCCCTGGGGCCCGAGGGACAGGGTGAAGGTGCTCATGTTCTGCCAGAACGACGGGTTGGTGCTGGTGGTGCGGATGTTGTTGGTGAGGTCGCTGCGCAGGTCGCGCTTCCAGTAATACATGGCGATGTCGGCCAGGGTGTCGCCGTAGCTGTCCATGTAGGGCCGCGCCGGCTGGTACTGGTAGCTCTGCGAGCCGGGGCCGGTGATGGTGGTGCCGGCGAGGTTGTCCTCGTTGGCGAAGTTGAGCGCCGGGTCGGGCGGGTTGTAGTAGCCGTCGGTGGTCAGGATGGTGAAGTTGCGGCGGCACGAGAGCTGCGGCGCCGGGCCGTAGGGGCCGCTGTCGTCGGTGCGCCTGAAATATTCACCGGCGCGGTAGAGCGACTCCTTGAGCGGCGTGCCCTGGGGCGGGAAAGGCGTGCCGAGCAGCGCGTTGAACCAGTTCTGGCGGTTGCTGCCGTCGAAGGTGCCGGTGGTCGGGATGACGTTGCCGAGGCTGGCGGTGTTGATGGTGCTGAAACCCACCCGGTAGTTGGTGCCGAGCTTGGCGAAGGCCGCGCTGGCGCCGGCCTTGGCGGCGTTGGCACGGGAACGGTAGTAGCTGAACCAGTTGGCGAAGTTCTGGGTTTCCTCCGCAACAGTGCGTGTCACCGACCCCCAGTTGAGGCTGCTGACGGCGCTCGGAGTGCCGCCGTTGAGGTCGGTGCGGTAGGCGGTGCTGCCCTGGATCTGGTACTTGACGTAGCTCGTATAGGCGTCGCGGGCGCCCGTCCCCTTGTACATATAGAAGGTGATCGGCCAGTACGACTGAGCGCAGGCGTAATTGTTCGAGCACAGGAAATAGTCCCCCGAACCAGGCCCCGCGATCCACGGGAAGCCGCTGGAGCTGTTCTGCTTGACGGTGGTCAGGTTGATGCTGCCTGCCCCGGTGTTGGCAGGGTTGTAGTAGGCGGCGGTCGGCGAGGCGTTGCCGTAGGACGAGCCGTCATGCTTGACCCACGGGGTGTAGGTGATCGTCGGGTCGTAGAAGATGTTGTTGTTGGCCGGCGAGCGTCGGAAGAAGTTGTGATAGCTCCGGTCGTCGAAGGACGGGACGGCCGCCCAGTAGTTGTAGCCGTTGTACTGGTCGTTGGGCGGCGGAAAGAGATAGACGATGTTCGGGGAGGCGTTGGCCTGGCCGTAATACCACGCGAGTTCGTTGAGGTACTTGGCGTTGGGATAAAAGGTGATCAGGTCCTCGGGCATCATCTCGAACTGCATGCTGCCCGAGTCGTCGAGCAGGAACAGGATGTTCGAGGGGATGGCCGCCGCAGACTGCAGCGGCGCCGTCGGCAGGTCGACGGCGCCGTGGCCCGGCTGGCTCGCCAGGGCAAAGGCCAGGGCCAGAGGCAACGCGGCCAGCCTGGATCGCAGGCCGGCCGAGCGACGAAGCAGGGTTCTCATGAGGGTCTCCGATTACTGGCGGATGTTCGATTGCAGCGTCACGATGGTGCCGCGGGCATTGGTCGCGCGGGCCTGGGCGGTGACGCGGTAAAGGGGCACGAGACAGGTGGGCTCGACCGGAATCTGCAGGTGACAGGTGCCGTCCACTGGCTGGGGGCCCATGTCCTCGATGATGAACTGGCTGGTGACGAGCGCCGGGCGCGTGCTGGTGGCTGCGCGCCAGCCGGTGAAGTCCGGGTCGGACCAGCGGTCAGCCATGCCCGCCACGGGCCTGGGGCATATGCCGTTGCTGCAGTTGGCGGTGACGGTGAGGGGCGCCGCGGCAATCGCCTCGGCCTCGCGGAGGGCCGCCTCGGCCGCCTCGAGCACCACGTTGCGGTCGTACTGGTTGCCGCTCATGCGCTCCTGGAGCCCGGCGCTGCGCATCGACGAGAGCCCGAGCAGGGTGATGATGATCAGGATCAGCATCGAGGCGATCAGCGCGACGCCGCGCTGGGGATGGGCGAATCGTGTCATGGCATCCGGTTTCTGAGGGCGACGGTGCTGCTCGTCGTGTTCGACAGCCGCCGCTCACCCGCACTCGCCGTCGACACGCCACCGTCCTGGCTCTCGAAGCTCAGGGTGAGGCGCACCGACGAGACACTCGCCCAGTCCGTCACCGAGCTGGCATCCACATAGGCCGTGCTGCCATCCACCAGGTAGGTGATCTGCATGTTGGTGACGCCGGCCGCGATCTCCTCGGGCCCGCCGTCGAGGAACACCCGGTAGAGGGACGGGCGGCCGTTCGAGCCATTGCCGATGTACCACGCCGAGGCGCCGAAGCGGGTCAGCCGCGAGATCAGCGGATCGTACTGGTAGCTCGCCGTCGGGCACACCGTCCCGATGTCGTAGGCCAGCGCGGTGCCGCAGTTGCCGCGTGCGCCTGCGCCGACGGAGTAATTCACCCGGTCGCCCGAGACGCTCGACACGTTGAAGACCGTCGATTGGCGGTAGTCACAGGCGATCAGCAGATCGTTGGCGACGAGGCCGGACTGGCTGGTGTTGAGCCGGAACTGGTTCGTCGTGCTGTCGTGCTGCTCGACGCTGAAACCGGCGCCGTAGGCCCCGGCCAGGTGAAGCGCATCGGTGTTGCTCCGCCGCAGCCCCTGGGCCGTGCCGACAGCCACCGCGGGCGTGGCCTGGCTGCCATCGAAGCCCTGGATGCCGGCCCCCAGCTGGCTCCACCACGCCGGCGTGGCAGACTGGGCCGCGTTCAGCACGCTACGGTTGCGCCGGGCGATGCCGTTGTCGGCCCGCCCGCCGTTGCCGCAGCCCGTGCCGCTGGCCTCCCGGATCTCCCGACCCATCAGGGCAAAGGCGATGCGCGCCGAATCCTGCATCCGCGAAAGGTTGTCCGAGGTGTTGAAGGACATCCGGCTGCCCAGGAACACCACGAAGACGGCCCCCACCAGCACCAGCCCGAGGACCAGCGCGATCATCAGCTCGACGAGCGTGTGCCCACGCCCGTGATGCGGCAAGCGGACGGGGTGACGGCGATGGGTCATAGCTGGACCCGGGTGGTCACGGAGTGTGCGGTCGAACCGGCGCTGGCCCGCGAGTCGTCCCACTGCACCGTGATGTCGCACTGGCCGGCCTGGCAAAGCACCGTGCCACAGGCGCTCTGGCCGATGGCACGCTTGAGCGAACTCACCCAGGCGATGAGGTCCGCGTCGGCGAGGGAACTGCCTACACCTTCGGCCAGGGTGCAGGTGCTGCTGTTGTAGGCGCCGCTGCGCGCCGCGGTGATGTTCGCGCGCATCGCATCGGTGATCGAGTTGCTCATGATCCCCGCCATCGAGCGGGACTGGGCGCTCTGGCCGTTGCGCAAGGCCACGGTCTGGAGCGCCGCCATCCCGAGCAGGCAGACCGACAGGATCAGCATGGAGACCAGCACTTCGATGAGCCCGACGCCTTTCTGCGCCTTGAGGGAAGAAATCTTGTTCATGATCGGCCGATGTTGCGGTGGGTGGATCAGGCGTTCGACGGAACGGGGCAGCTGCCGTCGTTATCGACGGGGACGATCAGCGCCTGCCCACCGGCGCTGATACGGATCTCGCGGGTGTTCTGGGTCACCGAGCCGGTGGCGATGCACACCGACAGCTTCGCCTGCAGCAGCACGGCGGAAGAGCCCGTGGCGGCACGCGCGAGGCCATCGGCCCCCATCCGGAGGCGGTTGCCCTGATCGACGATGCGCTGGCTGGCCTGCACCGTCACCTCGGTGGGCGCAATCGTGCCGGTGCGCAGCACCTCGCCGCTGTCGGGGGAGTCGTTGCGGTTGTTGTCGACGAACACCAGCCAGCCGCTCCAGCGCCCGGCTGCGCTGGAACACGTGGCCCCGTCGCTGCTGCTGCACAGGATCACCCGCCGGTTCAGGCGAATGGCCTCGCTGCGCGCGATCATCACCGCGCCCAGCAGGTCGTTGGCCTGGGTGGCGAGGCGGTTCGAGTTGATGAGCGACGTGAATGACGGAACCGCCGTGCCCATGAGGATTGCCGCCACGGCCAGCGTGACGATCAGTTCCACGAGGGTGAATCCCTGAAGTGTCTTTTTTTGCATAGTGCGCCTCCGATCCTGTCGTGCTCTGCGGGGCCACAAACCTGTGTCTGCACGCACCCGGCCATCCTGACGATTCACGCTGCCCCGCTGTGCCCGGAGCGCTGCCGGACTCTTGGCTGGGAAACGTCGCCGCTGCATGCAGTAAGCAGTAACGACAAATTTGAAACGACCTTGACGGGGGATTGATGCGCGACGCCACGCCGGTGTGCGATACGCACGCGACCGGAGCGCTGCGGGGTGGCCGGGAGTGCGGGACATGCCGAAGCGCCGCAGGCGCGGGGCCGGGCATGGGCCCGGACGGCATGGCAGGAAGCTGGGGCAGTTGCGCGTCGAGCGGCGATGCGGACAACAGATGGGCGCTTCATCATCGTTCCCTTGCATTAGTCGTTTGGCTAATCACAAAGGCAGACGCAAAGCGCTTGCAGGACCGGCACGAGGAGCGTGTCGGGCAACCCGGCTATCCTCGACTCGAGGACCCGTGGCTTTGCGTCCTGCAGTTGCCTGCAGTTTGCCTATGTGTCGTTTAGTGTAGCAGCTTGTTTCTAAAAGCCAAACGCTGCGTCCGCATTCCATGTGAAATCCTGCGCGGACGGGCTACCGGGGGGCGGCGGAACACCGCGCAAGGCCTGCCGGATGACGCACTCCGGCATCCTCCTCATCCACCGGCAGGGTGGGCAAGCGCGGACTACACTCCGTAGTGCATCCCCTCACTCCGCCCGTTCCGGCAGCCGGCTCCGGCCCACCGAGGTAGCCATGTCCGAGCAAGCCCTAACCCCCGCCCAGGCGACGGCGCCTGCACCCGGGCGCCCGCAGCGGCAGCGGCGCCAGCGCCGATCCTTCGCCTCGACCCTGTTCGGCTACGACATCTTCATCTCCTTCGCGCTGGGCTTCTCGGGGCGCGGCACCCAGTCCTACGCCTCGGACCTCGCCCGCCAGCTGCGGGAACGGGACTTCTCGGTCTTCTACAGCGAGGACGAAGCCGCCCCCGGCGAAGACCTCGACGACACCCTGCTGCGGGCGCTGCTGCGTTCGAGCATCCTGGTGGTGATCGCCAACCGCGGCACCCTGGAAGCTCCGCGCTGGGTGCGCACCGAGGTGGAGGCCTTCCGCAAGCATCACCCACGGCGGCCGATCATCCCGATCAGCATCGGCGGTGCACTGCAGGACGCGGCCCTCGCCGAGGCCGTGCGCCCCTGGCTCGACGTGCGCGAGCAGATCTGGCTCGACGACACCGAGGAGGCCGTTGCCCACGGCGTCGCCACCCCGGCGGTGGTGAGCCGCCTGAGCCTCTCGCCCCGGCAGCTGCGGGCGGCCCAGTGGTGGCGCGTCACCGTGGGCGGCGTGGCCCTCAGCCTGCTGGGGCTGGCTGCCTCCACCGGCTGGAGCGCCTATATCGCCCACCAGAATGCCAGCCGGGCCGAGGCCGAGGCCGAGCGCGCCCGGGCCGCCGAGGAACGCGCCCGCGCCGAGCTGCGCACATCCGTTGGCCTGCGCCTGCGCGCCGAGGCGGCGGCCATGTTCGCCGGCCTGCGGCCCGAGCCGGACGAGCGCGCCATGCAGCAGCTCCTCGCCGCCCTGCGCCTGGCGGGTGACGCACGGCAGGCCGACGCCGAAGCGGAAGGGGGGCTGCTGGAGGCCCTGCGCCGCGAGAAGAACCTGGTCCGCCTCATCGCCACCCCGACCGCGCTGGTCGGGCTGGTGGTCAGCCCCGGCGGCGAGCGCCTCGTCACCGCCGACGACGCCCGCCGGCTCCAGCTCTGGAACGGCCGCACCGGCGCCCGCCTCGGCGAGCCCCTCGAAGCCCACCCCGAGGACATCCGCAGCATCGCCATCAGCCCGGACGGGCGGCGACTCCTTACCGCCAGCGACGACACCACCCTGCGCCTATGGGCCATCACCGACGAGGGCATCCACCCCGACCTGGCCTTCCCCCTCACCGGCCACGCCGACGCCGTGCGGGCAGTCGCCTTCAGCCCGGACGGGAAGCTGGCCGCCTCGGGCAGCGACGACAACACCGCCATCATCTGGGACGTGGCCACCAGCCGGCCCTTCGGCCCGGCCCTCCTCGGTCATGCGCAATCGGTCACCGGCCTCGCCTTCAGCCCCGATGGGCGACTGCTCGCCACCGCCAGCAACGACAGCAGCCTGCGCCTGTGGCGCGTGCGCGACGGCAAGCCCCTCGGCGCACCGCTCCTGGGCCACGAAGACTCCGTGCGCAGCGTGGCCTTCAGCCCCGACGGCAAGCGCCTCGTCTCCGGCGCCTGGGACGGGCACGTGATCCTGTGGGACGTGGCCCGCGGCCGGCGCATCGGCCAGCCCCTGCTCGGCCACGACGGGCTGGTGCGCAGCGTCGCCTTCAGCGCCGACGGCCGGCACGTCGTCTCGGCGGGGGACGACGGCAGCCTGCGCCTGTGGGACGCGGCCAGCGGCGCTCCGCTCGGCGACGCGCTGCTCGGCCACGGCGACTCGGTGGCCGCGGCCGCCTTCACCCAGGCCGACGGCTCGCGCCTCGTCTCCGCCAGCTTCGACGGCAGCCTGCGCCTGTGGAACCCGCGCAGCACTTCGCCCGTCGGGGAGGCCTTCGGCGCCGGCAACACGCGGCGCTTCGTGAGCCTCGCGGTGAGCCCCGACGGCAAGCGCCTCGCCGCCGCCGACGAAAACCTGCAGCTGCACCTGTGGCGGGTCGCCTCCGCCCGCGACGCCGACGGCCCCGGCCGAACCCTGCTGGCGACCAGCGCCCACCCCCTCATCGCCCTCGAGTTCAGCCCCGACGGCGGTCGCCTCGCCGCTGGCAGCATGGACGGTAGCCTGCAGCGCTGGGACGGGCGCAGCGGTGCGCCCATCGGCGAGCCCATCGCCGCCCATCCCGGCCCCGTCTCGGCCATCGCCTGGAGCCCCGACGGCAGCCGTATCGCCACCGGCGGCTGGGACCACCGCGTGCGCCTCTGGGACGCCGCCACCGGCGCCGCCCTCACCCCACCCCTCGAGGGCCACACCGGCTGGATCGCCGCGCTGGCCTGGAGCCCCGACGGCAGCCGCATCGTGTCGGCCAGCGCCGACCGCGACCTGCGCCAGTGGATCGCCGCGACCGGCGAGCCCGCCAGCCCGCCCCTCGCCGGGCACCGCAACTGGGTGCTCGCCGCCGCCTGGAGCCCCGACGGCCGGCAGATCGTGTCGGGTAGCGCCGACGGCAGCCTACGCCGCTGGGACAGCGCCAGCGGCAACCCGGTCGGCGAGGCCATGTACGGCCACCGCCCCTGGGTCAGCGCCGTCGCCTGCAGCCCGGACGGCCGCCACATTGCCTCCGCCGGCTGGGACCGCAAGCTGCGCCTGTGGCAGGCCGACAGCGGCGTGCCCATCGGCCCGGCGCTGGAAGGCCACGCCGAGCATGTGCAGAAGCTCAATTTCCGCCCGGGCGGCCAGCATCTCCAGTCGGTGGACCGCAACGGCGCCCTCCACCTGTGGGCCGCTCCGCCCCGCTGGCCCGACATGCTGTGCGCCAAGCTCACCCGCAACATGAGCACCACCCAGTGGCGCAAATGGGTGTCCCCGGACATCGACTACATCAAGCAGTGCGGCAAGCTGCCACAGGCGGTAGACTGAGCCCGCCTGCCAGTCCGCTCCAGCCCGCAGCGACCGCGTGGCCCGGGGCCGGGCCCGATGGATGGCCTTCGCAAGATCGGCCCGTCGCCTGCGGCCCACCAGCAAACACCACCAGCCCCCATGCCCCGCAGCAAGCTTGCCCTCGACGGGCTGCTGCCGGCGGGACTCGGGGCGGATGGCAGCGCGGGCGAGGCGCACCGGCCGCGCCAGCTTAAGCTTGCTTTAATCCTCCCCCCTCATAATCAAGCATTCCGCCATTTGCCCTAGCCCCCATGTCGCTGCAAGCCCCCCCCCGTATCTACGTGCCCGTGCTGCTGGGCGCCCTGCTCATCGTTGGCTCCGCCCGGGCCGGCGACGCCCGCTTCGTGCCGCTGACGCCGGCCCAGGCGCAGGCCCTCGGCATCCAGACCCAGCGCGTCGGCACCGGCAGCACCGCGGCGGCAGCGGGCTTGCCGGCCACCGTCAGCATCCCCAACAGCCAGGTGCGGGTGATCGCCGCGCCGCTGGCGGGCGTCGTCGAAAGCCTCGAGACCGCGCCGGGCCTGACCGTCACCAAGGGCCAGGTGCTGGTGCGCCTGTCCAGCCCCCAGGCGCTGGAGCTGCAGCGCGACCGCATCCAGGCCGACGCCCAGGCGGGCCTCGCACGCCAGAGCCTCAAGCGCGACGAGCAGCTCTTCCGCGAAGGC
>JAEUNU010000298.1 GCA_016789125.1 Zoogloea sp.
AGGCGGGCGAGCAGCGCCCGGCCTTCGGAGCGGGCGGCGGCCTTGTCGGGCGGCGTGGCCACGTCGGCGAACAGCACCGCGCCGATGAAGGCACGCGCCTCGTAGGCCGACAGGCCGAGGGGCAGCGGCTCGGCGCGCGGCGGCTCGGGCGGCGCGACCTCGCCGACCGGGCCACCGAGGCAGGCGCGCCGGAAATCGGCAACCCGCCGCGGGCGGTCGTCCTCGTCGGGCTTGAGGGCCCAGTCGATGGCGCGCAGCAGCTCGATGTCGAAGACATCCTTGTTACCGACCTCGGCAGCGGCCGGCATGGTGTCCTCGCGCAGGCGGGCGAAGGCCTCCATCGGGCGGTTGCCGGTGACCATCCAGTACATCACGCCGGCCAGCGCGTAGAGATCGGTCCACGGGCCCTGCTTGCCGTGGCGGTGGTACTGCTCGGCCGGGGCGAAGCCCGGGGTGAGGACGGCGGTGAGGGCCTGGTCGGAGCCGTCGGCCTCGACCCGCCTCGCCGAGCCGAAGTCGAGCAGCACCGGCGAGCCGTCGGCGCGGATGTAGATGTTCTCGGGCTTGATATCGCGATGCAGGAAGCCCGTGCCATGGACCACCTCGAGGCCGTCGAGCAGCGGCCGCACGATGCGCAGCAGCATCGCCTTGTCGAGGGGCAGACGGCCCACCAGCCAGCGCTGGAGCGGCTGGCCGGTTTCGTAGTCCATCACCATGTAGGCGGTCTCGTTGGCCCGGAAATAGCGCAACACCCGCACGATCCCGGGGTTGTGGAAGCTGGCCAGGGCCCGGCTCTCGAGCAGGAAGCGCTGCAGGCCTCGCTCGAAGCGGCGGCTCACGTCGGGCGAGCGGGGAACCAGCGAGAACCCAGCCCCCCGCGTGACCAGGCTGCGGGGCGCGTACTCCTTGATCGCCACCCGACAGTCGAGGTGGGTGTCGTGGGCCAGGTAGGTGATACCGAAGCCGCCGCCACCGAGCACCCGCTCGATGCGGTATTCGTTCAGGGCGTAGCCGACGCGCAACGCGAAGGCGTCGTGCCCGGCCGCCGGATTCAGGGTTTCACTCATGCGGCGCCCCGGCTCACGAATCGATCATCTGCATGGCCTTCTCCAGGCTGCGACGCATCCGGTTGAAGGCGTTGGCGAGCACCGCCACCTCGTCCTTGCCCTCTTCGGGGAACTCGGGCTGGTCGAAATCGCCGGTGCTGATCTTGTCGGCCGCCGCCGACATGCGCGACACCGGCCCGATGATGAGCGAGGAGAGCATCAGGTTGAGCACCACGAAGACCGCACCAAACACCCCGGCCAGCGACACCATGAAGGTGCGGAAAGCCTGGTTGGCGTTCTCGAGGGGCACCGACATCGGCACCGAGACGACCTGTGCGCCCACCACCTCGTTGAGCTTCCAGCCGAAGCCGTTGGCGTTGCCATACACCTTGATCATGCTCGGCGGCGCCACCCCCGGCGTGCTGTGGCAGGGCAGGCAGGCGGCCGTCTCGATGCGGATCGGGTGGGCGACGTACAGCGAGCGGCCGGTGGGCGTGTCACGCTGGCCGGTGATCTCCTTGCTGTCGGGGCGGTTGCGGAAGTTCTGGACCAGGTCGGCCTCCCAGTCCGACGCCCGGTCGCGGGGGTTGGTCGGGTTGAGGGTGGCTTCCTTGTAGTTGTAGTTGGGGTATTTCTTGCGCAGCTCGGCCAGGGTTTCGGTGGCCGCGTAGGCGGGCACCGTCTGGGGCAGGAACTGCTCATGCATGATCGGGTCGAGGTGCGGGCGCACCTGGGAGACGGTGTAGCCGCGGATCGCCAGCGCCGCCTCCATGACCAGCCGCGCCTCGGCAAGCACCTGTTCGCGGGCATGCCGGAACAGCAGATCGTGGGAGATGTAACCCGCCACACCGAAGCCGGCGAGGAAAACCACCAGCAGAACCAGATTGAACTTGAGGCGCAGACCCATGAAAATCCCCCGGAAAATACCCAGCACACCCGAAACGGGTGACATTTTGGCACATTGCGGGGGAGTCCTGCGCTAGGACTTGCGCTTATTCAGTCCGGGAAACACCGTTCCGGGCAGCGCGATACTGCAATGCAACACCGAGGGCTGCCGGTGCGCCCCTCAGGCAGGGGTGTCGGCGGACGCCTCGGCGGCGCCGTCGAACTCGGGGTCGATCGGCAAGGTCAGCGTGAACACCGTCCCCTTGCCCGGCTCGCTGCTCACTTCGATCCGCCCCTTGTGGCGCTGGATGATCTCCCGCGACAGGGTGAGGCCCAGCCCGGTGCCCTTGCCCGGTGGCTTGGTGGTGTAGAAGGGCTCGAAGAGATGGCTCAGGCCTTCCGCCGAGATGCCCTGCCCGGTGTCGGCGATGCTCACCCACACCGCATCATCGCCGACGCGCCCGGTGCTGACGGTGATCTCGCCCTCGCCCACGATGGCCTGGGCGGCATTCACCACCAGGTTCATGAAGACCTGGTTGAGCTGGGACGGGATGCAGCGGATCTCCGGCAGCTCGCCATAGTGCCTGACGACGGTGCAGCGGTGCTTGAACTCATTGCGGGCGATGTTGAGCGTGGAATCCAGCCCCGCATGCAGGTCGGCCCATTGCCAGGCGGAGGCGCCGGTGTGGGAGAGGCTCTTCATGTCGGCGACGATCTGGCGGACCCGCTCGACCCCGTCCCGCGATTCGGCGAGGAGGTCGAGCACGTCCTGCCGAAGGTAGTCGTACTCGAGGCGCTGCATCAGGCCGCGCACTTCGGCGAGACGCTGCTCGGCCGGGGCCCCGGTGTCGGCCACACAGGCGTCGACGATGGAAAAGAGATCGTCGAGGTAGCGCTCCAGCGCCGCCAGGTTGGACGCCACGAAACCGACCGGGTTGTTGATCTCGTGGGCGATGCCCGCCGACAGCTGGCCGAGGGAGGCCATCTTCTCGGAGTGCAGCAGCTGGCGCCGCGCGCTCTCGAGTTGCTCGGCGCCCAGCTCGGCCAGCCGCGCCATGTGCTGCGCCTTGCGCCGCAGGCTCTCCCGGGCCGTCCTGGCGTCGATCTGGGCGCGGATGCGCGACAGGGCGACCGCCGCGCGGATCGGTTTGTGGATGAAGTCGGCGGCCCCCAGCTCGAAGCCACGCTGCTCCGAATCCTCGTCATGCAGCGCGGTGACGAAGATCACCGGGATCGCCCGCGTCGCCTCGTCGGCCTGGAGGCAACGCAGCACCTCGTAGCCGTCCATCAGCGGCATCATCACGTCGAGCAGGATCAGGTCGGGACGCGGATCGCTGCCGGCGATGCGCAGGGCATCCTCCCCGGAACTGGCCAGGCGCACCCGATACTCGGGGCGCAGCAGCTCCCCCAGGGTGCGCAGGTTGGTGGGGTCGTCGTCTACAACAAGGATGATTTTCATGATATGATCATAAACGCAGAGCGGCTGCAGGTGCAGGGCACGGAAGAGAAATCACGCCACTGCCCCGCAGGCCCGCGCCTCGGCGTGCTGCAGGGCGGCCCGTGCCTCGTCGAAGCGGAGCTGCTCGATCAAGCGGCCGACCTCGTCGAATTCAGCGGCCCGCGCGGTACCGGCCAGCAGGGCCTGCAGCTCGCGGAAGCGCACGAAGACATCGAAGTCGTCCAGATCGAGGAGCTCGTCCATTTGCGCCACGAGCTCGCCCAGGCGGGCACGATCGACGGTTCGCTCCGGAAGCTTCGGCCGCCCGGGCACCGAAGCCCCCGCCGACGGCAGCCAGCAGCCCAGGGCCGCCGCCAGCGGCTGGAGCATCACCGGCTTGGCGACGAAGGCGTCCATGCCGGCCTCGAGGCACACATCCACGTTGCCAGCGAAGGCATTCGCGGTCAAGGCGATCACCGGCAGGCGCGGCCGGCCATGCTCGGCCTCCCACTGGCGCAGCCAGCGGGTGGTGGCCAGCCCGTCGAGCTCCGGCATCTGGATGTCCATCAGGATCGCGTCGGGCGTCTCGCCGGCCTGCAGGCGCTCGATGCACTGCAGGCCGTTGTTCACGCAGACCGCGTTCACCCCGAGGGCGTTCAGCAGCGCCACCACCACCCGCTGGTTGATCAGGTTGTCCTCGACCACCATCACCCGCCCGCCCAGCCCGGCCACCGGCGCCGCGGGCGCCTCGTCGGCCGGCCCGGGAAGCGGCCGGGCCTCGGCGGCGGGGGCGACGCGCACCCGGAACCAGAAGCGTGCGCCCTGGCCCGCGGCACTTTCCAGCCCCACGCTGCCACCCATCAGGCTGGCCAGGCTGCTGACGATGGACAGCCCGAGCCCGGTGCCGCTGTACTGCCGGGTGGACGAGTTGTCGGCCTGGGAGAACAGCTGGAACATCAGGTGCTGTTTGTCGGCGGGCACGCCGACGCCGGTGTCGGTCACCGCAAACTCCAGCTCCAGCATGCCGTCGGCCGAGCCCACCTGGCGCCCCTCCACCCGGATGCTGCCGTGGTCGGTGAACTTCACCGCGTTGCCCACCAGGTTGGACAGCATCTGCACCAGACGCTGCCGGTCGGCCAGGCAGCACAGGCCGGCAGCGCCCTGCCAGCTCACCTGGAAGGCGAGGCCCTTGCGGGCGGCCTGCTCCTCGAAGAGCTCGCGCACTTCGGCGAGCAGGCTGGCCACCTCCAGCATCGCCGGGCGCAGCTCGAGCTTGCCGGCTTCGACCTTCGAGAAATCCAGGATGTCGTTGAGCAGACCCAGCAGCAGGTTGCCCGACTTGAGGATGGTGCGCACGTATTCCTGCCGCTGCGCATCGTCGAGGGCAGGGCGCAGCAGCAGCTGGGCCATGCCCAGGATGCCGTTCATCGGGGTGCGCAGCTCGTGGCTGACGATGGCCAGGAAGCGGCTCTTGGCGAGGCTGGCCTGCTCGGCCGACTCACGGGCGGCGATCAGGCGGATCTCCCGCGAGATGTCCTGGACCACCTGCAGGCGGGCATCCACGGCGCCGTAGGGGGCCGGCGTGGCCCGCACGATCACGTCTATCGTCGAGCCGTCCCGGCGCCGGTGCCGGCAGCGGGGCGGCGCATCCTCCGGGACCGGCCCCGCCGACGCGTCGTCGGGAGCCTGCACGTCCGACAGGCGCATCTGCAGGAACTCCTCGCGCGACCAGCCGTAATGGGCCACCGCGCAATCGTTGACCATCAGGAAGCGCAGGCTCTGCGCGTCGTAAAGCCACACCGGCAGCGGGCTATCGTTAAAGAGACGCTGGTAGCGCTCTTCGCTGGCCTTCAGGGCGTCGTTCTGGCGCTGGGTGAGCGCGGTCCGCCCGGTCATGCCGAGCATCAGGATCTGCAGCAGCAGGGTCAGCAGCAGCCCCACCACGCCGAGGGCCCACACCATGCCGGCCCGGTGTTCATGGTGATAGGCCCGGGTCGGATAGACCGACAGCGCCCACTCCCGGTCGCCCATCCGCAGCGTAGTCCTCCAGCCCGGCGGCTGCCCGGCCGCCGACGCGTCGAAGCCGGGCGAGCGGTAGAGCACCCCCTGGCCTGCCGGCGCGCCGGGGTCGGTGAGCTGGAAGGCCAGCCCTTCGGGGAGGTGGCCGCGGGTCGCGATTTCCACCATCTCATCCACCTTCACCACCGAGACGGCAAAGCCCAGCGGGCGCCGGGCCTCGGCGCCAGGACGGACGTCGCGCACCGGGAGGAGCTCGAGGATGCCGACACGCTGGCGGTTCTCCTGCACCAGCTGGATCGGCGAGGTGACCGCCACGCCCATCGAGTCCATCGCGCGGCGCACCGCATCCTGCCGGATCGGCTCGGAGGCGATGTCGAAGCCCAGCGCCGGCCGGTTCGACGCCAGGGGCACGATGTAGCGTACCGCCACGTACTCTGCGCGGCTGCCGGCCGCCACCAGGCGGCGCTCCCTGTCCCGCTCGGTGATGCGGAAGCTGCCACCGGGCACGACGCGGCTCATCGCCCGCTCGTAGGCCGGCCGGTCGGCGGCCTGGACGATGTCGTTGAAGCTCAGCGCAAAGATGTCCGGATCGTCGCGCAGCGTGATGCGGGTGAACTGCTCGAACTGCTGAAAGCTGAAATCCGGCGTCGCCTCGATGAAATTGCGCAGCGAGGCGAGCACTTCCCGGTGGGTCACCAGGCGATCGGAGATCACCTTGGCCACGCCCTCGCCATCGGCCTGCAGATGGTTCTTCTGGATCTGCTGCTCCCACTGGCTGACGCCGAAGAAGGCCAGCCCGACCAGCCCGAGGGTGAGCAGCATCGGCCCCACGAAACGCCGCCGCCGCTCGATCCACAGCGGGCTCTTCCTGTCGAGAAAGCTCAGCGCGAGGGGCGCGAAGACGATCACCCCGAGGGCATCGCCGACGTACCAGTTCCACCACACGTAGGCGTATTCGACCGGCTCGATCACGCCGAGGCCGTACAGGCCCGTCACCCCCACGGAGGCCGAGATCAGGCAGGCCAGCAGCCCGCCCAGGACCAGGAAGCGGAGCGCGTCGCGCTCGAGGGTCAGCTCGCGCCAGCCCTCGCCGATCGAGCGCCGCACCAGCCACGCCCCCGCGCCGGCCTGGAGCGCGGCCCCCAGCGCGGTGAGCGAGCCGACGGCGAAGGCCGTCCCCGAGGGCTGGCCGATGAGCAAGGCATGAGGCAGATTGAGCACCAGGGAGCCGAGGGCGGCCCCCACCAGCCCCGCGCGTCCCATCCACAACACGCAGGCCAGCGCTACCCCGGCAGCCGGGAAGACCGGGCTGGCAAAGCCCGGGGCAATCGCCAGCAGCATGCTGAACGCACCGAGCAGCGCATAGACGAGGGCTACCCGGATCGTACGGTGCAGGGAAACTTGAGTTGGACGCATGGCAGGCAAGGCTCCGACCCGGCCAAACCACTGCGCAGCGGCAAAGAAGCACGCTTCGAACAGACCAGGACTCTGTTTAAATTATCAAATTTATTATATACATCAAAAATTACAATTCATGACAGATTTTGACAAATGCTCAGGGTATTTCATTCACCCTGTGAATTAGTTCTCAAGGGCAGACACACCCGAAAGCGGCTGCCCTGCCCCGGCTCGCTCGTCACGTCGATGCGCCCGCCATGCTTGCGCACGATGTCATAGGATATCGACAAGCCCAGCCCGGTCCCCTTGCCCACCGGCTTGGTCGTGTAGAAGGGATCGAAGATGTGCTTCAACACCTCGGGAGGCATGCCCGCGCCGTTGTCCTCCACCTCGATCCACGCCCAGTCGGCATCGTGGCCGGTGCGCACGGTGATCACGCCCCGCTCGGCGATGGCATGGGCGGCGTTGATCAGCAGGTTCATCGCCACCTGGTTGATCTGCGCCGGCAGGCAGGCCACCCGGGGCAGCGACGGGTCGTAGGCCCGGACGACGTCGGCCTTGTACTTCAGCTCGTTCCACACCACGTTGAGGGTGCATTCGACACCCGCGTTGAGGTCGGCCTCCTGCCACTCGGCCCGGTCGACCCGCGAAAAATCCTTGAGGTCGGAGACGATCTTGCGGACCCGCTCGAGGCCGTCGCGGGATTCGCGGATCAGCTCGGCGAGATCGGTCTTGAGGTAGTCGAAATCGGCGGCCACGAAATCCGCCTCCGTCGCCCGCCCGGCCCGGCAGGCCTCGAGGAGCGCCACCAGATCCTCGCAGTAAGACTTGAGGGTGCCCAGGTTGGAGCCGACGAAACCCACCGGGTTGTTGATCTCGTGGGCCACACCGGCCGCCAGCACGCCGATCGAGGCCATCTTCTCGGACTGCAGCAGCTGGCCGTGGGCCTCTTCGAGTTCGGTCATCTTGCCAGCCAGCTCGAGCCAGCGCCGCCGCAGCAACTCGAGCAGGCCCCAGCCCACCACCACCACCACCATGAACGCCGCCGCGTGGGCCAGGGCCGACTGGCGGATGGCATCCGCCGAGGCCGCCTCGATGGGCGCGTAGCGCTGGGACACGCTCAGGCCGCCGCGGACATCGCCGACCCTGTAGCCCTGCTTTTCGTGGCAGCTGAGGCAGCTCTCCTGCACGACCAGGGGCGCCATGTAGCGCAACTGGAGGCCGTCCGGCCCGGCCTCGATGACGGTGGCCTCCCGTGTGCCCCCCTCGAAGCTCAGGAGCGACTTCACCTCCCAGGCGTCGGCCCGGTTGGCGGGCTGGACCGGGCGCAGGCTGGTGAGATGAAAGCGCACGCCACCATCCTCGGCCGACATATTGCCGATCAGCCGCGTCATGTAGGCGGGGTTGACCATCGTCAGCGCCACCCCGTCGGTGGTCGTCACATCGCGCCGGGGGTGTTCGAGGTAGCGGTTGGGCGGCGTCTCGGGCGTCACCGGCACATACACGCCGCCGTGGCTGGCGTTCCAGTTGCGGGTGAGCATCACCATCCGGAACATGTTGCGTGCCCCTTCGAGGGCAACCTCGACGGATTGCTCGCCGATCCGGACCACTTGCATCTGCAGCGACAGCCCCACCAGCAGCCCCCACAGCAAGAGCGGCAGCAGCCACCAGCGACGGTCCTGGATCAGCCGGGGGATCGGGCGGGTGCTGGTGTGAGGGGGCGGGACATCATTCATGGCGGCACGAAAATGAGGGCGGCCGATCGCCGCCAGGCATGCCCTTAACGGCAACGGGCGGCGGCCCCTGAAGGGCGTTGCCCCTCGCCCCGGTGGCGCCTCTCAGCCCATGCGCGAGCGCAGCGCCCGCGCGGCCGCGGCAGGGTCGGCCGCGGCGCACAGGGCGCTGACCACCGCCAGGCCGTCGGCGCCGGCCGCCATCACCGCCGCCGCGTTGCCCGCATGGATACCGCCGATGGCCACCAGCGGGCGGGCCGTCTGCGCCCGCAGCGCCGCCAGCCCGGCCAGGCCCAGGGCCGGCGCGGCATCGGCCTTGGTGGCGGTGGAGAACACCGGGCTGACGCCGTAATAATCCACCGGCGCGGCCTCGGCGGCCGCGAGCTGGGCCAGGGATTCCACCGACAGGCCGATCAGCGCGCCGGGCATCAGGCGGCGCACGTCTTCGGGGGCCATGTCGTTCTGCCCCACATGCACGCCGTCAGCGCCGCAGGCGAGCGCCACATCCACCCGGTCGTTGATGATCAGCGGCACGCCCCGGGGCGCCAGCCAGGCCTTGAGCGCCCGTGCCCGCTCGACGAAGGCGCGGGTGGGCAGGCTTTTCTCGCGCAGCTGCACGCAGCTCACGCCGCCGGCCACGGCCGCCTCGACCACCGCCAGCACGCCGCGCTCGCCGCACAGGGCGCTGTCGGTGACGAAGTGCAGACGCAGGTCTTCGACGAGGCGTTCATGCATCGACGGCCAGCCTCAGGCGCGCGGTGAAGGAGGCCTCATCAAGCAGCTGCAGCCCGTCGAGCAACTCGATCTGCAAACGCCCGACGCCGGCGCCCGACGCCTGGACGCGCTCGACGGCCAGCTCCCCGACCACCCCCAGCACCGCCATCGCCGCCACGGTGGCCCGCCACGGGTCGGGCTGCACCGCCGCGAAGGCGCCCACCAGGGCACTCGCCGAGCAGCCGACGCCGGTGACCCGGGTCATCCACGGATGGCCGTTGGAGAGCACCGCGCGACGGCCGGCGGCGTCGACCACCAGATCGTCGGCGCCGCTCACGCACACCACGGCGCCCAGCTGCCGCGCCAGCGCCGCGGCGGCGTCAGCGGCATCGGCGGTGCTCGCCGCGCTGTCGACACCCCGGGTCGCCGCGGCCAGGCCGGCCACGCTCATGATCTCGGAGGCGTTGCCGCGCAGGATGCCCGGCGCTCCGGCGCGGATCAGCTCGGCCAAGGCCGCGTTGCGGTAGGGCGTGGCGCCGGCCCCCACCGGGTCGAGCACCACCGGGATGCCCCGCGCCCGGGCGGCCAGCAGGGCCACCTGCATGGCGCTGATCCAGGCCGGCTCGAGGGTGCCGATGTTGAGCACCAGGGCCTGGGCGATGCCGACCATGTCGCGCACCTCCTCGTGGGCATGGGCCATCACCGGCGACGCGCCCACCGCCAGCAGCGCGTTGGCGTTGTAGTTCATCACGACCAGGTTGGTGATGCTGTGCACCAGCGGCGCGTGCGCGCGCACGGCCTGCAGGTCGGCCCACAGGGCGCGGGCATCCAGGGGGGTGGAACTCATTGCGACAGACTCCTCGCCGGCAGCCGGCGTCAACCAAAGCCCGCAAGGCTACACCAGGCGCTCACTCCCGGTGGACCGCGAAGCCGGCCCAGGTCTGGCTCACCGGCATGATTTCGAGGCTGTTGATGTTGAGGTGGGCGGGCTGGTTCATCAGCCAGAAGATCGTCTCGGCGATGTCCTCGGGCTGCACCGGCTTGGCGCCTGCATAGGTGGCGTCGTAGCGGGCCCGGTCGCCGCCGAAGCGCACTAGCGTGAACTCGCTCTCGCACAGGCCCGGCTCCAGGTCGGTGACGCGCACCCCGGTGCCCGCCAGGTCACAGCGCAGGCCCAGCGAAAACTGGCGCACGAAGGCCTTGGTGCCGCCATACACATTGCCACCCGGGTAGGGCCAGCTGCCCGCCACCGAGCCCACGTTGACGATGCTGGCCCCCGCACCGTGGGCGATCAGCCGCGGCAGCAGCATGCGGGTGGTGTACATCAGGCCCTTGATGTTGGTGTCCACCATCGTCTCCCACTGGTCCAGGTCGCAGCCCTGGGCGGGGTTGATGCCGAGGGCCAGGCCGGCGTTGTTGACGAGGCCGCGCAGGGTCGCAAAGTCGGCCGGCAACCCGTCGATGGCGGCCTGCATGGCGGCCCGGTCGCGCACGTCCACGGCCAGGGGCAGCACCTGGGTCGTGGCCGACAGCTCCGCCGCCAGCGCCTCGAGGCGGTCGCGGCGGCGGCCGGTGATGACCAGCTTCCAGCCGGCGGCGGCAAAACGCCGCGCGCAGGCTTCGCCGAAACCCGAGGTGGTGCCGGTGATGAACAGGGTGGGCTGCATGATTTCTCCTCTGGATAGGGCCGCGCCGCATCGGGCGCCGGGCATGAGGAGATTCTGCTTGTTCGCGCCGCTGCGATAAATAGCCTGAGCGCTGCAACACTATTCAGGCCGATCGAACAATCTCCGCGGCGTAAACAAAAAAACGGGAGCCGAAGCTCCCGTCGCGGGCCCGATCGAAGCGCTCAGGCCTTGCGCCTGCGCACCGCCGCCAGACCGGCCAGGCCGAGCCCCATCAGGGCCATCGAGGCCGGCTCGGGCACGGCGCTCACCGGGCTGCATTGCGGCGCGGTGGGGTTGGCGGTGCAGAACGCGACTGCGGTCTCCTGGACGCCCACCGTGAAGCCGTTCCAGTTCTCGTTGCTCAGGCTACGCCAGCTGACGGTGTCGAAGGTGCCGGTGAAACGCAGGGTGCCGTGGGGCTCGCCGGTGCCGAGCAGCTGGTACTCGGTCTTGCCGTTGACCGTGACGATGTTCTTGTAGGAGGTGCCGCAGCCCCAGTAGCCGCAGGCATTGCCGTCGGCTCCACCGAAGCTGAGGATGTCGAAGTCCTGGTCGAAGCCGTAGCCGTTGCCGTTGAGGCTGACGAAGGCAAACACCGGGTTGGCGATCGCCTGGGAGAACACCAGTGACTGGGTGCCGGCATATTGCAGCGCCACGATGTCGGTGGTCGGCGGCCGGTTGTCGACCTGGGCGCTGGTGTAAGGCGAGGTGCCGGCAGGGCCATCGCTCCCGTTGCTGTAATAGTAGGTGCCACCGGAGGTCTGATAGAAGCCGATGCCCTGGGGGTTGGTATAGGTGACGGTCACCGTGGAGGTCGGGGTGGTGATCGTCCCGCTGCCGATGAAGCCGGCGCCGCTGTCCTGATCGCTTCCGGTCCAGTCGGTCCAGTAGATGGGGGCGGCCGAAGCGCCGCCAGCCAGAAGGGCCAGGGTCAGGGCGCAGCTGATCTTGAGAGAGCTCTTCATGTTTGGGTTCCTCGCGGGTTTTTGATGCATGGGTGCGATATCTGCAGTTACCAGCGAGATCCGTGCCAAATTTGTCGACGCATCAAAAACTCATTAAAAAACATAAAGATGACAAAACCCAGCATGGGCATACCAGACAACCCAGTGGGATTTTGTAAAAAATTTCGACACCTCAGTAATTTTCTGCATCGCAACAACGAAAATGCAGGGAAACCACATACAGCAAGCACTCGGCCGGCCCTGTGGCGCGGCAAACCGAACGCGCAGCCGGACTTGAGGCAAACTAGCGTCAAAAAGGCCAAGCCGGAGCCTCTTCCGGGCGCCATGAACAGAGACGTTTGACGAGGAAGGCATGGACGCGCGGCTTTTTCTTTCCCGGATCTTCCACCGCTTTCTCGAGCCGCCCCTCAGCCTCGTCCGCCTGCTCATCGTGCTCAGCAGCATCCTGGCCTTCGGGGTGGTGAGCTACGACCTCGTCACCGACCGCCAGCGCACCGAGCAAGCCGCCCTCGACGCGGCCCGCCAGCAAGCCCTGGTGCAGTCCAGGGCCGCCGCCGAGATGGTGCAGGCGACCCTCGACCGTTTCGACTTCGCCCTGCAGACCGCCCGGGACGCGGCCGTCGCCGGGCCCCGGGCAATGACCTTTCAGGAAGAACTGATCGCCCGGACCCTGCCCTCCGACCTGGCCCTGCAGCAATTCCGCATCGGGGCCGACGGCTACCTGGAGTACTCTTCCCTTGGGCCCGCCCCGCGCAACTACCTGGGCGACCGGGATTACTTCAAGGAACTCGCCGCCGACCAGGCCGACCGCCTGGTCGTCAGCCCGCCCGTGCTGGGCCGGCTCACCAAGAAATGGAGCATCCAGCTTGCCCGGGCGATCCGCCGCGACGGCCGCTTCGACGGCGTCGTCGCGATCGCCGTGTCACCCGAGGAATGGGCCCGGCAGCTGGCCAGCTTCGAGGCCGGCCCCCGCGACACGCTGACCCTCGTGAACGCCCGCGGGCATGTCCTGATGCGCACCCTCGACGGCGCCTCCCACTTCGGCAAGCAGGCCCCCCAGAAGCGTGAATACATCCTGCACCCGGAGCAGAAGGAGGGCCATTACATCGCCCACGCCTCGGTCGATGGCGTCCTGCGCGTTTACGGCTGGACGCGCCTGCGCAACCCCGAACTGATCATGCTGTCGGGCATCGCCCTCGAGGACGCCCTCGCCCCGGTGCGCGAGATGAACCGCCGGATGCGCCTGCGCGCCGCCCTGGCGACGCTGCTCTTCGCGGTGATCATCGGCGGGCTGCTGCTGGCCCTCGCCCGCTACGAGCGCGCCGGGCGCCGGCTGGCCGAGCAGGAGGCCCACTCCCGCAACATCGTCGAGCACATGGCCGACGGGATCGTCGTGGTCGATGTGGACGGGCACATCGTGCGGGTCAATCCGGCCTTCTGCGCGATCACCGGCTTCAGCTCCGGCGCCCTCGAGGGGCAGCCGGTCTCCGCGCTGTGCGCCGACGGCGAGCAGCATTGCGAACTCAGCAGGCTGGTCAGCCAGACCGGCAGCGGCCACTGGTCCGGCGACTTCGACGGCGTGCGCGCCGACGGCAGCCGCTACGTCGGCCACGCGGTGATCTCCGCCGTGGCCGACAGCGACGAGCACCAGGTGCGCCGCGTGGTGCTGCTCTCCGACGTCACCGAGCTGCGCCGGAAAGACAAGGAGATGTGGTACCAGGCCAACTTCGACCGACTCACCGGCCTGCCCAACCGGGCCCTCCTGGCCGACCGCATCGACGGCATGCTGCGCCGCGCCCGCCGCAACCACACCGAGGTGGCGGTGCTCTTCATCGACCTGGACGACTTCAAGCCGGTCAACGACGACTTCGGCCACGACGTGGGCGACCTGCTGCTCCGCGAGGTCGCCGGCCGCCTGCAGCGCCTGTTCCGCGACGAAGACACCGTCTCGCGCCTGGGCGGCGACGAGTTCGTGGTGGCCATGCACGCCGAGCTCAACTCCGGCTTCGGCCAGAACGCCGCCGGCAAGATCGTGGCCAGCCTGTCGGAGCCCTTCCAGGTGGCCGGCCAGACGCTGACGATCTCCTGCAGCGTCGGCGTCGCCCGCTTCCCCGACGACGGCGATTCGGCCGACAGCCTCATCCAGCACGCCGACCACGCCATGTATCGGGCCAAGAAGCAGGGCCGGTCGCGCTGGAGCCTGTGAGCCCTCAGCCGCGCTGCCGGATCACCGAGCGGGCAAAGGTCAGTGCGTCGGGCAGGAACTCGAAGAAATCCGCCTCCAGACCCGCCTGGCAGGCCAGCAGCTCCTCGCCTGCGCCGGCCAGCGGATTGGGCCGGCGCAGGCGCGTCTCGGCCATCCGGTCGAGGGCCAGCGCCACCACCGCCGCGTCCCGGTAGCTCGCCAGCCAGTCATGGGCCCGCATCCGCTCGAACACCGGCCCGAAGGTGGGCGGCAGCGGCCCGGGGTGCGCGGCGATCATCCGGTAGGTGTCGACGGTGAAATCGCCCAGCGCCTGCTCGCTGAAGTGTGCCCAGTGCCGCGCCAGGAAGTGGTCGTAGAACATGTCGACCATCACGCCCCCGACCCGCCTCCGCGCCGCGCTCACCCGCCCGCGGCTGCGCCGGAAGGCCGGGTGGGCATCGGCGAAGCTGTCGATGCGCCGGTGCAGCATCACCCCCGCTGCCAACCCGGGCGCCAGCCCGGTGGGCAGCGGGTCGAGGGGGCCCTTCACGAAATCGCCGATCACGCCGCCGATGCGGTCGTCCGGGCTTTCACCGGCCAGCAGGGCGTGGGCCAGGTAGTTCATTGCGCCCACCGCCCGCGCCACAGCAGGCCGGCCAGCGCCAGCCCGGCCAGCCCGGCGCCGGCCAGGAAGGTCGCCCGGGCACCGAAGGCATCCCACAGCGCCCCGGCGAGGACGCTCGCCACCAGCAGCGCCACGCCACCCACCAGGTTGAACACACCGAAGGCCGTGCCGCGCAGCTCGGCCGGCGCCGCGTCGGCTACCAGCGCCGCCAGCAGGCCCTGGGTCATCCCCATGTGCAGCCCCCACAGCACGACCCCGACGGCAAGCCCGGGCAGGCCCTCGAACAGCGCGATGGCCAGGTCGGCCGCCACCAGCACCACGAAGCCAGCGGCCAGCAGCACACCGCGGGGCAGCCGGTCGGCGAGCCGACCAAGCGGGTAGGAAGACAGGGAATACACAACGTTCATCAGCACCAGCACCGCCGGCACCCACATCAGGCCGAGCCCCAGGGCCTGGGCGCGCAGCACCAGGAAGGCCTCGCTGAAGCGGGCCAGCGTGAACACCGCCGCGATGCCCACCACCCACCAGTAGGCCCGCGGCAGGCGAGCCAGCTCGCGGCGCGACAGGGGCGAGCGGGGCCGGCGCGGGGCGGCGGCACCGGCGTCCGGCTGCGGATCATGCACCGCCAGGGCGATCAGCGCGAAGGCCCCGAAGGCCGGCAGCACCGCCACCCAGAAGACCAGCCGGAAGTCGTTGTCCGACAGCGCCATCAGCCCGATCGCCAGCAGCGGGCCGATGAAGGCGCCGGCCGTGTCCAGCGACTGGCGCAACCCGAAGGCCGCCCCGCGCAGGCCGGGCGGCGCCAGGTCGGCGATCAGGGCGTCGCGCGGGGCACCGCGGATGCCCTTGCCGATGCGGTCGATGAAGCGCGCGGCAACCACCCAGCCCAGCGTCGTCGCCAGCGGAAACACCGGCTTGGTGCAGGCCGCCAGCCCGTAGCCGATGGCCGCCAGCAGCTTGCGCCGGCCGAGCCAGTCGGACAGCGCGCCCGAGAACACCTTGACGATCGCCGCCGTCGCCTCGGCGATGCCCTCGATCAGGCCGATCGCCAGGGTCGACGCGCCGAGCACCACCAGGTAGGCCGGCAGGAGGGCGTGGATCATCTCGGAGGAGATGTCCATCAGCATCGAGACGAAACCCAGGGCCCAGATGCCCCGCGGCAGGCCGGCCCGGCGGGGGGGTGCGGCGGCGTGATCGTTCATGGTGCTCCTTCGGCGTGCGTTGCGGCGGCGCGCTGCCGCGTCCCGGAGTATCCTTGCAGCCGGCTCGCCGTGGTGGAAAATCACCACTGGGCCTGCCAGTATTCAAGAACGACACCCCAGGAGCAGCAAAAAATGACCGAAACCCAAGGTTTGCAGTGGACCGACGCCTTTCTGCTCGGCTACGAGCCGATGGACGACACCCATCGGGAATTCGTCGAGATCGTCGACAAGCTGCTCACCTGCCCGGACGCCGAGATGGCCGGCCTGCTGCAGGCTTTCATCACCCACGCCGAGGCGCACTTCGGCCTCGAGAACATTTGGATGGAAGAAACCGGCTTCCCGCCGCGGGACTGCCACATCTCCGAGCACAAGGCGGTGATGGAATCGGCTTTGCAGGTGGAAGACCTGGTGCGCTCCGGCGACTTCGCCACCGGCCGTGAGTTCGCCGCCGAGCTGGCCAACTGGTTCCCCGGCCACGCCGACTACCTCGATTCGGCCCTGGCCCAGTGGATGGCCAAGCGCAAGCTCGGCGGCGTGCCGGTGGTGCTGCGCCGCAACCTGCAGTTCGAGCGCTGAGGCGCGGGGGCGTCGCAGCCATGGACGGCGCCACCGGCATCCTGCTGCGGGCCCTGGCCTTTGCCGCCGAACGCCACAGCGGGCAGCGCCGCAAGGACGCCGCGGCCTCGCCCTACATCAACCACCCGATCGCCCTGGCCGACGTGCTGGCCAACGAGGGCCGCGTGCTCGACGTGGTGGTGCTGAGCGCGGCGATGCTCCACGACACCATCGAGGACACCTGCACCACCGCCGACGAGCTCGCGCTGCATTTCGGCCCGCGCATCGCCGCCGTGGTCGTCGAGGTGAGCGACGACCGCAGCCTCGACAAGGCCACCCGCAAGCTGCGCCAGATCGAGCACGCGCCCCACCTGTCGCCCGAGGCCAAGCTGGTCAAGCTGGCCGACAAGATCTGCAACCTGCGCGACATCCTCGCCTCGCCGCCGGTGCATTGGCCGCTCCAGCGCCAGCAGGCGTATTTCGACTGGTCGGCCCAGGTGATCGCCGGCGTACGTGGCATCCACCCTCAGCTCGAGGCCGTCTTCGACACGCTCTACGCGCGCCGCCCCGACCTGGGCTGACACCATGCGCAGGCCCCACGCCGGCAAGGGCGCGGGCACCGACCCGGGCTAGGCGCGCCGCGCCCGCATCCAGCGCAGCAGCATCGCGAACAGCAGGTCCGGGTCGACGGGCTTGGCGATGAAATCATTCATCCCCGCCTCGATGCAGCGGGCCTTGTCGTCGGCGAAGACATTGGCGGTCATCGCGACGATGGGGGTGTGCAGGTGGCCGCTCAGCTGGCGGATGCAGCGGGTCGCCTCGAGGCCGTCCATGCGCGGCATCTGCATGTCCATCAGGATCACGTCGTAGCGCCCGGCGCGGGCCTTGTCGACGGCCTCGACGCCGTCGGCGGCGGTGTCGACCACCAGCGCCACGTCCTGCAGCAGATCCACGGCGATCTCGCTGTTGATCTCGTTATCCTCCACCACCAGCACCCTGGCCCCGGCGAAATCCCGCCGCAGGGCTTCCTCGGGATTGGCGTCGCCCTCGATCGGGGCGGCAGGGCGGGCGCCGGCGGTCGGCACCGACTTGCGCAGGCGCACCGTCAGCCAGAAGGTGCTGCCGACGCCCGGCTGGCTCTCGGCCCCCGCCTGGCCACCCATCAGTTCGGCCAGCCGGCGGGTGATCACCAGGCCCAGCCCGCTGCCGCCATAGCGCCGGGTGGTGTCCGTGGCTGCCTGCTCGAAACGCGAGAACAGGCGCGGCAGCGCCTCCGGCGCAATCCCGATGCCGGTATCCACCACCTCGAAGCGCAGCAGCACGCTGTCGGCGGCGTCTTCCGCAAGGGTGGCGCGCAGTGTCACGCTGCCGCTCGCGGTGAACTTGAGCGCGTTGCTGAGGTAGTTGAGCAGCGCCTGCTTGAGGCGCGTGGCGTCACCGCTGAGGCTCGCCTGCATCAGCGGGTGGATCCCCGCCACATCGACCCGCAGGGCGAGGCCCTTCCCGCGGGCCTGGTTCTCGATCATCGCGACGACACTGCCGACCACCTCCGACACCTTGAGCGGTGCCTCGTCCAGGCGCAGCTTGTCGGCCTCGATCTTCGACATGTCGAGGACGTCGTTGATCATCGCCAGCAGGTGCTGGGACGCCTCCTGCAGCCGGTGCAGGTTTTCGGCCTGGCGCGGCGACAGCTCGTCGCGCCGCATGAGCTCGATGATGCCGGTGATGGCGTTCATCGGGGTGCGGATCTCGTGGCTCATGCTGGCCAGGAAGTCGGACTTGGCCAGGCTCGCCGCTTCGGCGGCATCTCGGCTGCGGAGCAGCGCGGCCTGGGCCTCCTGGGCGGCCTGCTCGGCCTGCTGGCGCCGGTTGATCTCGCGGGTGAGCTGCACGGTGCGGTTGGCCAGCTTGTCGTACATGGTCATCACGGTGTCGATCATCGCCCGCGTCGCGCCGGACATCTGCTCGTCGGCGAGCTGCTTGGCCCGCGCCAGCCCTGCGCCCTCGCGGAGCGCCAGCACGGCCTTGGCCATGCGCTTGTCCGCCTCGATGATGTGCAGCGCCAGCCAGTGGGTGAGGAAGCCGACGATGTCCTCGATCACCGTCTCGAGGGGCTTGACGCCCTCCTCGGCCCGCAGGCGGAGTACCTCGTCGATGAAGCCGGTGTGGGAGTCGTGGTGGCGGAGCGCCCATTCGTCCTCCCCGAAGGCCTCGCGCCAGATCACCTCCTCGCAGGCGAAGTGGGTCTGGGCGTAGTCGCTCAGCTCGTCGAAGATGATGTTCAGGGTCGGCGCGTCGGCCTGCACGGTGAGATGGCTGACCAGGGTGTTGAGCAAGGAGACCAGGCGGCGATGCTGGGCATCGATCTCGGCGAGGCCGGTCTCGAAGTTGTGGTTCCAGGGGAAGATCTCGATCGTGTTGAGCATGGTCTGTCGGCTTTCATCGCCACGCGGCCCTGTGCAGGCCGGCTGCGGTGCATCACTTCATCTTGAGCGCCACGAAGCGCCCGTCACGAATTTCGGTAAAGAAGACCTTGCGCTGGGTGTCGCCCGTGGCGTCGAAGCTGATCTGCTGCTGCAGGCCCTGATAGGGGCCGTGATGCAACACCGCCGCCTTGACCGATTCGCCGTCGGTGCGCTTCTCGAGCGCGCTGAAAAGCACCAGCGCCGCGTCATAGGCCGAGACCGAACTGTAACCGGGATTTTTCTGGAAGCGCCTGAAGTAGGCCTCCCGGAACTCCCGGAAACGGGCCGCCTCGTCGTCCCGGTCGTAGTTCTGGACGATGACCAGGCCCTCCACCACCTTGCCGCCCAGCTCGATCAGCTGCTCGGAGGCGGCCCACTCGGAGGCACCTATTGGCAACGCCGGCGCCAGCCGGCGCGAGTGCTGGGCGAGCCGTGCCACGTCGATGGCGCCGGAGATGTAGAACAGGCCATCCGGCCGGCCCCTCAGCATCGACGCCACCACGGCCCCGAAATCCACGTCGGGGCTGGACTCGTAGGGCACCTCCGCGGCCAGCGCGCCGCCAAGGGCGCTGAAGGCCCGGCGGAACTCCTCGAGCCACGATTCGGTGAAGCTGCGGTTGCGCACGTCGTAGGCCACGGCGATCCGGCGCTGGCCGCGCTCGTGGAGCACCCGTGCGTAGTCGCCGGCATTGTCGCGGGTCGTGCGGTTGATGCGGACGAGGTTGTCGTCCTTGCCGTGGAAGTCCATCGAGGTCAGGGTCGGGCTGATCAGCAGCGTCCCGCTCTGCGCCAGCACCGGCACCACGGCCGCCGCGACGCTGCTCGTGAAGGGCCCGATCACCGCGTCCACCCGGGCTGCGGCGAGCTCGCGGGCGGACCTCTCGGCCCTCTCGCGGTTCTGGGCGTCATCGCGGGAGATCAGCTCGACCTGCCGGCCGTGGATGCCCCCGGCCCGGTTGATCTGCTCGACAGCCAGCACCACGCCGTTGTGGCCAGCCTGACCGACGTCCGAGTTGCGGTCGGACAGGCCGCCGATGAACCCGACCCGCAAGGGCTCCGCCGGCCCGCAGCCGAGGAGCAAGGCACAGCTCGCCAACACCACCAGACTTCGCCCGCCCGACATCACCCGCTCATCCTCCGCCCTTCCCGCAGCGCCATTTCAGGCGCCACGGACATCAATGGATTTCCAGACATGCTGCAACGGCAAGCGCCGCTCCAACTTGAGCGCAACGCGCCGGCCGCGGCGGGGCCGGCTCAAGACCGGGCGGAGCCTGCCGTAATGGGAAAGCGAACGGCGAGGGTTCTCCCCACGCTTCCGGCCCTCTTTCGCCCACCCGACAGGCCCTATGTTTCTGCAATCACGGCGCACCACGCTGCCGAGCACCTGGCGTTCGTCGCTGCACCTGCGCCTGATGGCCCTGGGCCTCACGCCGCTGCTGGTGGCGTTCCCGCTGATCATGGGGATCCTGGTGTTCATCGGCGGCGAACGCCTCGACTCCATGCTGGCCGACCGGGCCCGCGCCAACCTGGCCAGCGCGCAGAACTACCTGGCGCACGTCCGCGCCCAGACCCTGCAGCACATCGAGGAGACCGCCCGCTCCGAGCGCCTCGGCCTGTTGCTCAGCCAGCTCGAAGGCCAGGCACGCCGGGAGCCCAACAGCCCGCTGGACCAGATCCTCGCCGCCCGCGCCGACGCCGCCCGCCTCGATTACCTCATCATCACCACCCCGGACGGGCGGGTCATCGCGTCGAGCACCGGGCTCGAGCCGGGCAGCCAGCTGCCCTCCAGCTTCACGCTGCGCCAGGCCTCGACCGGTGTCGCCACCGTCGGCTACGAACGCCTCGACGCGGCGGCCCTGCTGGCCCGCTCCCCCCGCCTGCCCGCCCAGGCCCGCCTCGAGGTGGCCGCCGGCGACGGGTCGCCCGCCCCAGCGGCCGAAACCCGCGGGCTGGTGATCAGCGCCGCGACCCATTTCCCGCTCACCAACGCCCACCCGGACGCCGTGCTCATCGGCGGCATCCTGCTCAACAACAACCTGGCCACCATCGACCGCATCCGCGACGTGGTCTTCCCGGTCAAGCTACAGTTCGGCGAAAGCGCCGGCACCACCAGCATCTTCCTCGACGACCTCCGGATCACCACCACCGCGGTCCATGCTGACGGCCGGCGCGCCATCGGCACCCGCGCCCCGGCCGGCATCAGCGCCCGCGCGCTCGCCGATGGCGGCCCCTGGACCGGACGCACCGAGCTCCTGGGCAGCGGGCAGATCGCCGGCTTCGAGGCGCTCCTCGACGGCGCCGGTCAGCCCGTCGGGATGGTCGGCGCGAGCTTCCCCGAGGCCGACTTCACCCGCGAGAAATGGCTTCTGGCCGGCAGCGTGGGCACCCTGCTGGCCCTCAGCATGCTGGCGCTGTCGGTATCCTTCCTGCGCGGCGCGCGGCACATCACCCGCCGGCTGGCGCGCATCTCCGACACCATGACGGCGATCCACCTGGGCAGCGACCACGTCCGCGTCCCGCAGGACGACGAACACGACGAGATCGCCCGCCTGGGCCATCACTTCAACGAGCTCCTCGACGCCCTCGCCACCCAGAACCGCGCCCGCCTGGCCGCCCAGCAGGACGTCGCCGAGGAGGCCTCGCGGCGGCGCGCGCTGTTTGCCATGAACCGGGACGGCATCGTCGTGCTCAACACCGACTGCAGCGTCTTCGAGGCCAACCCCCGCTTCGCCGAGATGCTCGGCTACACGCCCGAAGAAATGGCGCAGCTGCACATCTGGGACTGGGAACGCAACTTCACGCCCACCCAGCTGCTGGAGATGGCGCGCTCCGTGGGCCCCGAGGGCGAGCTCTTCGAGACCACCCAGCTCCGCCGCGACGGCACCCGCTACCCGGCGGAGATCCTCTCCAGCCGGGTCGAATGGGGCGGCCAGACCTACATCATGTGCTCCGTGCGCGACATCACCGAGCGCAAGCAGCTCTCCGAGGAGCTCGAGCGCCACCGCCACCACCTGACCGAGCTGGTGGAGCAACGCACCCGCGAGCTCGCCGCCGCCCGCGACGAGGCCGAGAGCGCCAACCGCGCCAAAAGCACCTTCCTGGCCACCATGAGCCACGAGATCCGCACCCCGATGAACGCCATCATCGGCCTGGCGCACCTGCTCGAGCGGGAGATCACCGCCCCGCGCCAGCGCGAACGGATCGGCAAGATCACCGCCGCCGCCCGCCACCTGCTGCGCATCATCAACGACATCCTCGACCTCTCGAAGATCGAGGCGGACAAGACGGCGCTCGAGCTCATCGACTTCCCCCTCGCCGCCACCTGCGAGCGGGCCATCGGCCTGGTGCGCGACACGGCCCTCCAGAACGGCCTCACTCTCGCCACCGAGATCGACCCGCAGCTGCCGCCCATCCTGCGCGGCGACCCGGGGCGCATCGAGCAGATCCTGGTCAACTTCCTGTCCAACGCGGTCAAGTTCTCCGAGCGTGGCACGATCATCCTGCGCGCCCGGCGGCTCGACGACGACGCCTCCGGCGAGCATGTCCGGCTGCGCCTCGAGGTCGAGGACCAGGGCATCGGCCTCAGCCCCGCCCAGCTGGAAAAACTGTTCAAGCCCTTCGAACAGGCCGACAACTCCACGACCCGCAAGTACGGCGGCACCGGGCTGGGCCTCGCCATCAGCCGCGGGCTGGTCGAGCTGATGGGCGGGCAGATCGGCGCCGACAGCGTGCCCGGCCACGGCAGCAGCTTCTGGGCCGTCCTGCCGCTGGTCGCAGGCCGGGCCCCGGATGGCGGCGAGCCCGATCCACACGCCCCACCTCTCCCCCAGGGCTCAGACACCGGCACGCAGCTCGCCGGCTGCCACATCCTGCTGGCCGAAGACAACCTCCTCAACCAGGAGATCTCCAGGGAACTGCTGGAGCGCGCCGGCCTTGTGGTGGCCATCGCCCAAAACGGCCAAGAGGCCTTCGAGATGGCGGCGCAGGCCGATTTCGACCTGATCCTGATGGACCTCAGCATGCCCGTGATGGGTGGCCTCGACGCCGCCATCGCCATCCGCACCCTGCCCGGCTACGCCACCCGCCCCATCCTGGCGCTCACCGCCAACGCCTTTGCCGAAGACCGCCAGCGCTGCCTCGAGGCAGGCATGAACGACCACCTCGCCAAGCCCGTCACGCCAGCCGCCCTGTACCAGGCCCTGGCCCGCTGGCTGCCCGAGCGTGGCGCCACGGCCCCGCACGCGGCGCTGCCGCCCGACACCCAGCGGCCCGCCACCGACCTGCGGCACTTCGTCGCCGAGCTCACCCGACTGCTGACGGAAAACGACGTCCGCGCCGCCTCGCTGTGGCGCGAGCAGGGCTCGCAGCTGGAAGAAGTCGCCGGCCCCGCCGCCGGGCAGATTACCCAGGCCATCGCGCTCTTCGAGTTCGAAGAAGCAGCCTCCCTCCTCGCCGGCCTCGTCGCCGCGCACCCGGATCTGGGCGAAACCGGCCGGTCAGATGCCTGAGCCGCAGCCTCGTCCGGGCCCGGCCCCGGACGCTTCAGCCGCCGCGCCGGGCGCCTGACCGGGTTGCCGCCCGCGGCCCTTCAGCCACGCAGCCCCAGGCTGTCCATCGCCTCTTCCAGAACCTCCTGGGCCAGCGCGAAATTGAAGCTCCGGGCCGCCTCGACGATCAGCTGGAAGCGGTGGCCGAGCCCCGCCCGCAGCAGCGGCGCGTGGGTCTCCAGGAGGGCACCGCTGGCGAAGTCGTCCGCCGCGAGGGCCTCGGCAAGCCGGCAGCAGACGGCCGCCAGTTCGGCCTCATCGACGGCGACCGGCGCTGCGACGACCGCCGGTGGCGCCGGCAGGGCCGCCTGGAGGGCCGCCAGCAGCGCCCCGAGCCGGCGCGTCACGTCGGCCTGCAGGGGCACCAGGACCACGGCCGCGGCACGGTTGCGCACGGCCTTCTCGAGCTGCTCGGCGAGATCGCTCAGGGCATGGGCGCCGATCTGCGCCGCCAGCCCCTTGAGGGTGTGGGCGAAGCGTTCGGCGGAAACCAGATCCCCCTCGGCCAGGGCGGAGGCGAAATGCGCCGGAAAATCCCGCTGACCGGCGACGAAGCGGCCCAGCAGGGCGAGGTAGAGGGGCCCCCTGCCCAGCGCGTTGCGCACGCCGTCCTCCACGCTCAGGTCGGAGACGCCCGCCAGCGGGGCGAGATCCGCCGGCATGTCAGCCCCTCCGGCGGGTCCGGCCTCCCCGGCGGCAGCTGGCGCGGTGGGGGGCGCGAGCGCCGGCTGTGCGCCTTCCTTCGGGCGCAGCCAGCGCCGCAGGCAGGCCCACAGGCGGGCGGGCTCGATGGGTTTGCTGACGTGGTCCTGCATGCCAGCGGCGAGGCAGCGCTCCCGGTCGCCGGCCATCGCGTTGGCAGTCATCGCCACGATGGGAAGCCCTGCCAGGCCCGGCAGGCGGCGGATCTCGCGGGTGGCGGCGAGGCCGTCCATCACCGGCATCTGGAGGTCCATCAGCACGATGTCGTAGGGCTGGACGCGCACCTTGTCGACGGCCACCGCGCCGTTCTCGGCCACATCGACGCGCGTGCCGACCTGGCGGAGAAGCTCCAGTGCGACCTGCTGGTTGAGGTCGTTGTCCTCGACGAGGAGCACCCGCGATCCGGCGAGCCAGGACAGCTCAAGAGCCGGGGGCGCCGCCGGCACCGGCAGCACCTCGCCCGTAGGCGCATGGCCGAGCAGGCGCACCACGGTGTCGAAGAGCAGCGACGCGGTGACCGGCTTGATCAGAACGTCCTGGATGCCGACGCGCCGCGCCGCCGCAAGCAGCTCGTCGCGGCCGTGGGCGCTCACCATCACCAGGTGGGGGGCGTCGAGGAGCGGCAGGTTGCGGATCTCCCGGGCGGTGGTGATGCCGTCCTTGCCCGGCATCTGCCAGTCGAGCAGGACCAGCGCGTAGGGCCGGCGGGCCGCCTCGGCGCGGCGCACTTCGTCGAGCGCGTCGGCTCCGGACTCCACCGCGGTCACCGCGAAACCCATCCGCCGCAGCATCTCGCCGAGCACCTCGCGGGCGTGGGCGTTGTCGTCCACCACCAGGATAGGGCGCCCCACCAGCTCGGCGTGGGGAACGAAGCGGGAGGGCTGTGCCGGCCCATGGCCCAGCCGTGCAGTGAACCAGAAGGTCGAGCCGACCCCGGGCGTACTGCTGACCCCGACCTCGCCCTCCATCAGCTCGGCCAACCGCCGCGAGATCACCAGGCCGAGGCCGCTGCCGCCGTAGCGGCGGGTGGTCGAGCTGTCGGCCTGCTCGAAGCTGCTGAACAGCCGCGCACGCACGTCGTCGTCGATGCCGATGCCGGTGTCGCGCACCTCGAAGTACAGCTCGACCTGCCCCTCGCCAGCCTCCCGCCGGCGAACGCGGATGGCCACTTCGCCGTGCTCGGTGAACTTGACGGCGTTGTTGGCGTAGTTGATCAGCACCTGGCCCAGGCGCAGCGGGTCGCCGATGAGCTCGTTGGGTACATCGTCGGCCACGTCGACGATCAGTTCGAGGCCCTTGACGGCGGTTTTTTCGGCCAGCAGGGCGGTGACGTTGGCGATCATCCGCTCCAGCGAGAAGGGGATATGCTCGACCACCAGCTTGCCGGCCTCGATGCGCGACAGGTCGAGGATGTCGTTGATGATGCCCAGCAGGTGCTGGCCAGCGCCCTGGATCTTGTCGAGGTAATCGCGCTGCCGCGGCGAGAGGTCGGTGCGCAGGGCCAGGTAGGCCATCCCGACGATGGCGTTCATCGGGGTGCGGATCTCGTGGCTCATGTTGGCCAGGAAATCGGACTTCATGCGGGCGGCTTCCTCGGCCATCGCCCGCGCCCGCTGGGCCTCCTCGAGCATCTCCCGCTCCCGGGTGATGTCCTCGATGATGCCGACCAGGCCGCGCTCCGGGTGGGCGGAGTCCAGCGCGCGCCCGGACATCCGAACCCACACCGGGCTGCCGTCCTTGCGCCGGGCCTCCACGTCGCGCTGGTGGTTCTCGCCTTGCCAGATCTTGCGGTAAACATCCTCGCCGACCCTCGCCCACTCCTCGTCGCTGGCGTACCAGATGCGCGTCGGCTGCCCGATCTGCTCGCCGGGGGCGTAGCCGAAGATCTCGTCCATCCGCCGGTTGCAGTGCACGATGTGACGATCGCGCATCAGCACGATGCCGGCGCTGGCGGCTTCGACGATGGCGCGGAACTCGGCGGTGGTGTCGTCCAGGTCGCGCAGCCGCCGGGCCATCTCGGCCTCCAGCTGAGCGCGGGCCTCCTCGGCCCTCAGGCGGGATTCCTGCAGGGCCTGCGCAGCAGCAGCCTCCCGCCGGCGCAGCACGAGGCACCAGGCCAGCAGCCCGACGGCCAGCAAGGCCAGCGCCACCAGGCCGTAGCCGGCACCGCCCTCCGGCAGGGCCGACGCCAGGGCCGCCCCGGGCGCGGCTGCCAGCCCCCCGAAAGCGATCGAAACACCCGGCAGCGGCCATCTCATGGGCAGGCTACCTGGAAAGTCAGCGGGTGACCGTGGCGTCGTTCATGGCACGCCCTCGGCTTCGGTGGGGTCGGGGTCGGCGAGGCGCGCGGCGATCTCGGCGAACTCGTCGCGCCGGGCCATGAAGGCATCGACTACCGCCGGGTCGAAATGGCTGCCACGCCCTTCGCAGATGATGCGGCTGGTCTCTTCGAGGCTGAACGGCGGCTTGTACACCCGCCGGGTCATCAGTGCGTCGAAGACGTCGGCCAGCGCCATCAGCCGCGCGGAGACTGGGATGGCCTCGCCGGCCAGGCCGGCCGGATAGCCACTGCCGTCCCATTTTTCGTGGTGCCCGAGGGAGATCTCCCGGGCGATCTCGAGGAAGCGGAAGGCGCCCGTGGCCTGCTCTGCGCCCCCGGGCGCCACCCCGGAGAGGGCCTGCTCCATGGCCTTGGTGATGGCGTCGGCGCCGATAACCGGGTGCGACTTCATGATCGAGAACTCCTCGGGGGTCAGGCGCCCGGGCTTGAGCAGGAT
>JAEUNU010000001.1 GCA_016789125.1 Zoogloea sp.
AGACACACAGGACAGGTTGAAGGGATTGCCCGAGGCCGACGCGCGTTTACTCTTCGAGAACGGCTTCGAGCTTATCGACCAGGGTGCGCAGGATCTTGACCCGCGCAAAATACTTGTTGTCGGCCTCCACCAGCGTCCACAGCGCGTTGCTGGTGCTGGTGCGGTCGATCATGTCGCACACCGCGGGCTCGTACTGGGGCCATTTCTCGCGGTTGCGCCAATCGTCGGGGGTGATCTTGTAACGCTTGAAGGCCTCGCTCTCCCGCGCCTTGAAGCGCGCCAGCTGCTCCTCCTGGCTCACCGACAGCCAGAACTTGAGCACCACCGCGCCGGCCGACACCAGCTGATCCTCGAAATCGTTGATCTCGGCATAGGCGCGCATCCAGTCGGCCTCCGAGCAGAAGCCCTCGACCCGCTCGACGAGCACCCGCCCGTACCACGAGCGGTCGAAGATCGCCACTTTGCCGTGCCGCGGCAGACGGCGCCAGAAGCGCCACAGGTAGGGCTGGGCCGCCTCCTCGTCGGTGGGCGCGGCGATCGGGATGACGTGGTACTGCCGGGTGTCGAGGGCCTCGGTGATGCGGCGGATCGCCCCGCCTTTGCCGGCGGCGTCCATACCCTCGAAGACCAGCACCAGCGAGCGCCGCGCGAAGGCGTCGCTGCGCAGGGCCAGGGCCAGCCGCCCCTGCAGCTTCTCGAGCTGCTTGTCGTAGGCCTTCTTATCCATCGGCTGGTCGAGGACCAGCGAATTGAGCAGGTTTCGCTCGTCGGGCGCGGCCACCAGCGGAGCCGCCGTCTGGCGCGGGCGGAAGCCCTTGCGCACGTATTCGATGCGGCGCTGCAGGCGCTCAAGCAAGGTGCGGCCAACCTGCACCGCCCGGTACTGCGGGTCGGTGCCATCGACGATCACCCACGGCGCGACGCCGGTGCTGGTGCGGCGCAGCACGTGCTCGGCGACCTCGCGGTAGCGGTCGTACTGCTCATAAAAGTCCCAGTCGGCCTGCTGCACCCGCCAGCGGGTAGCTGGGTTGGATTCCAGCGCCTTGAGGCGCTTCTTCTGGCCCGCCCGCGACAGGTGGAACCAGAACTTCACCAGCAGCACGCCCTCGGCGGCCAGCATCGCCTCGAAGCGGTTGAGCTCGGACAGGCGCTGGTCGAGGGGCGCCTTCTTCATGCGCCCGCCGGCACGCTCGCCGATCGGGTCGACATACCAGTTGCCGAACATCACGCCGATCTTGCCCTTCGGCGGCAGGGCCCGCCAGAAGCGCCACATGGGGGGCCGCTCGCCCTCGTCACCGGTCGGGCGGTCGAAGGCATGCACCTCGATATGGCGCGGGTCCATCCACTCGTTGAGCAGGTTCACCGTCTCGCCTCGCCCGGCGCCGTCTATCCCGTTGATCAGGATGACCACCGCGAAATCCTTGTGCTCGAGCAGGTCGAACTGCACGTCGAGCAGGTCGGTGCGCAGCTTGGGTTCGATGATCTCGTATTCGGCCTTCGACAGATGATGGCCCAGCTCGGCGGATTCAAACATCGACCTCTCCCGAAAAATCACCCCACAAGGTCTGCAGGGCGGCCAGCGCGGCCAGCCCGGCGGTTTCGGTGCGCAGCACCCGTGGCCCGAGGGCCAGCGGCGCGCAACCCGCGTGCTCGGCCAGCGCCAGCTCCGCCGGCGACCAGCCGCCCTCGGGGCCGATCAGCACCGCCAGCGGGCCACCCGGCCGCACCTTGCCGGCCAACGCCCCGGCGGCGCCGGGCGCGAGGATCAGCCGCGTGCCGTCGAAGGC
>JAEUNU010000027.1 GCA_016789125.1 Zoogloea sp.
AGGGTCTTGCCGGTGCCGGCCTGGCCGAGCAGGGTGACGAAGTCGATCTCCGGGTTCATCAGCAGGTTGAGGGCGAAGTTCTGCTCCCGGTTGCGGGCGGTGATGCCCCACACGTTGTTCTTCTGGTGGGAGTAGTCGATGAGGGTCTCGAGGGTGATGCCGCGCCCGGCTTTCTCCTTCACCCAGGCCTGCAGGGGTTGTTCGCCCTCCTGGTAGACGAACTCGTTGATCAGCATGTCGGCCGTGGCGGGGCCCTTGAGCGTGTAGTAGGTGCGGCCTTCCTGCTTCCAGGACTGCATGTCCTTGCCGTTGGCCTCCCAGAAGGCGCTGTCGATCTCCTGGGTGCCGGTGTACAACAGGTCGGTGTCCTCGAGCACCTTGTCGTTGAAGTAGTCCTGCGCGGCCAGGCCCAGGGCGCGGGCCTTGATGCGCATGTTGATGTCCTTCGAGACGAGGATCACCTGGCGCTTGCGCTCGAACTTTTCAAACAGGTACATCACCACCGCGAGGATCTGGTTGTCGCCCTTGACGGTGGGCAGCGCGGCGGGGAGCTTGATGTCGATGAGCTCGGTCTGCAGGAAAAGGCGGCCGCTGGCCAGCTCGGACGAGGGGCCGGCGAGGCTGATGCCGGCGTCGATGTCTTCCGGGCAGGTGTTCACGATCTCGTCGAGCGTACGGCTGGCCTGGCGGGCGTTGCGGGCGACTTCCGACATGCCCTTCTTGTTGGAGTCGAGCTCTTCGAGGGTCATCATCGGCACGAAGATGTCGTGCTCCTCGAAGCGGAACAGGCTGGTGGGGTCGTGCATCAGCACGTTGGTGTCGAGGACGAACAGCTTGGTGGCGGGGGTCTTGGACTTCGCGGTGCGTCGGGTGGCCATGGTGGTCTCGCGGCTGTCTTGGGAAGGGGGCTTGCCGTACGGCTCAGAGGGTCTGCACGTAGTCCAGCACTTCCTGGGCGTGGCCGGGCACCTTCACGCCGCGCCATTCGCGCCGCAGCACACCATCGGCGTCGATGACGAAGGTGCTGCGTTCGATGCCCCGCACCTGCTTGCCGTACATGTTTTTGAGCTTCATCACGCCGTAGAGGTTGCAGGCGATTTCATCCGGGTCGGACACCAGGCTGAAGGGCAGCGACTGCTTGGCGCAGAAGTTCTCGTGGGACTTGATGCTGTCGCGGGAGATGCCCAGCACCACCGCACCGGCCGCCACGAAGGCGTCGTGGAGGTCGCGGAAGTTCTGGCTTTCGGTGGTGCAGCCGGGCGTGCTGTCCTTCGGGTAGAAGTACAGCACAACCTTCTGGCCACGCAGGGCGGAGAGGCTGAAGCTGGGGTTGCCGGTGGCGGGCAGGGTGAAGTCGGGCGCGGCTTGGTCGAGCATGATGTCTCCGTGGGGTTGGACTTTGCCGACGGAGCCTAACCCCATGCCGCGCGACTGGCAATCGGGCGCAAGCCCGGCGCCGTGCCGAAAGCCCGCGCTCAGGCCGGGTCGAAGACGAGGGCGGCGGCCACGTTGCGGTGCTCGGCCACCAGGATGTTGTAGGTGCGGCAGGCGGAGCCGAGGTCCATCACCTCGAGGCCGATGCGGGCCTCGATCAGCGCCCGCATCAGCTTTGGCTGCGGGAAGCGCTGGCGCATGCCGGTGCCGAGGATCAGGATCTCGCAGCCCAGGCCCGCCAGGTGGGCAAACGCGGCTTCGTCGAGGGTGTCGAAGCTGCCGGCGTGCCAGGCGGTGTCGATGCGCTCGGGCATCACGATCAGCGGGCTCTCGTAGCGGGTGTCGCGCACCTGCACGTGCCGGGCGTCGTAGCGGGTGATGGTGTTGTACTGCTCGCTCTTGTCGAGGTGGAGTTTCATCGGGGCGACTCTCTGGGGCTGACGGGTGGGGTGGCCGGAGGGCCGGCTGATTTGCCGGGCTCGGATGGCTTGGGTAACATTATAGCTTTGCGTCGTCGTGGGCTTGCCTGCGCCCGCCCCAGTTCAATGAGCCGCCACGCCCGATCGCGTGCCCCTTCGAAGCCCGTGCCGCCAACGCCGGCGCCCATCAGCCAGGAAACGGAAAGTACCGTGGAACCCATCCGAAAGTCCGACAAACTCGCCAACGTCTGTTACGACATCCGCGGCCCCGTGCTGCAGAAGGCGAAGCAGATGGAGGACGAGGGCCACAAGATCATCAAGCTGAACATCGGCAACCTTGCCCCGTTCGGCTTCGACGCGCCGGAAGAAATCCAGCTCGACATGATCCGCAACCTGCCCAACGCCGCCGGCTATTCGGATTCCAAGGGTATCTTCGCGGCCCGCAAGGCGATCATGCACTACACTCAGCAGAAGCACATCAAGGGTGTGACGCTGGAAGACATCTACGTGGGCAACGGCGTCTCCGAGCTCATCGTGATGGCCATGAACGCGCTGCTCAACACCGGCGACGAAGTGCTGGTGCCGGCGCCCGACTACCCGTTGTGGACCGCCGCGGTGAGCCTGTCCGGCGGCACCCCGCGCCACTACATCTGCGACGAAGCCAACGACTGGCAGCCCGATCTCGACGACATCCGCGCCAAGATCACCCCGCGCACCCGGGCCATCGTCATCATCAACCCGAACAACCCCACCGGCGCGGTGTACCCCGACGAGACCCTGAAGGCCATCGTTGCCATCGCCCGCGAGCACGGTCTGATCATCTATGCCGACGAGGTCTACGACAAGGTGCTCTACGACGGCGTGCACCACACCTCGATCGCCTCGCTGTCCGAGGATGTGCTGACGATCACCTTCAACGGCCTGTCCAAGAACTACCGCTCCTGCGGCTACCGGGCCGGCTGGATGGTGGTATCCGGCGACAAGCGCCCGGCGGTGGACTACATCGAAGGTCTCAACATGCTGGCCTCCATGCGCCTGTGCGCCAAC
>JAEUNU010000042.1 GCA_016789125.1 Zoogloea sp.
GCCCTGTCGGTGAGCCAGAGCGGTTTTCGGGCCTGGCAAGCGGGCGGTACCCAGGAGCGCAAGCGACTCACCGACGGGCAGGCCCTGGTGCTGATCCGCACGATCCACCAGGAGGTCCGGCAGGCCTACGGCGCCCGGCGCATTCATGCCGAGCTGCGTGGGCGTGGCTACCGGATCGGCTTGCCACACATCGAGCGTCTGATGCGCGAGAACGGCATCCGGGCGCGGCACAAGCGGCGTTACAAGGCAACGACGGACTCCCGGCACAGCCTGCCGGTGGCGCCGAATATGCTCGATCGCCACTTCGCGCCCGAGGCCCCGAATCGCGTGTGGACGGGCGACATCACCTACATCGCCACCGCCGAGGGCTGGCTGTATCTGGCGGTCGTGATTGATCTGTTCAACCGCGAGGTGATCGGCTGGTCGATCAAGTCGCGGATGACGACCGATCTGGTGCTCGATGCGCTGTTGATGGCCTGGTTCCGCCGTCGGCCAGAACCGGGGGTGCTGTTCCACTCCGACCGCGGCAGCCAGTACGCCAGTCATGCCTACCAGGCCCGTCTGGCCACCTACGGCATGCGCGGATCGATGTCGCGCAAGGGCAACTGCTGGGACAACGCGCCGACCGAGAGTTTCTTCAACAGCCTCAAGAACGAGCGGGTGCACGGCGTGCGTTACGCGACGCGCGCCGAGGCTGCGAGCGATCTGTTCCAGTACATCGCCGTGTTCTACAACCGGAGCCGCCGCCACTCCACCCTGGGATACCTGTCCCCGACCACATTCCTGCGGAACTGGATCGAACGACAGGATCAGCAAGAAATGGCAGCATAAGGGCGACCGGTTGGAAGGCGGAAAACGTGGGGCACCTCAGTCGAGGGATACGAGGTTCTGCGGCATGCGTTGCTCCTGGGTTCAGATGAATGAACGGCCGGGCTCGGCCGGGGTTTCATACAACATAAAGCAGGAGCAAATACTACCCGACCGCATTCATTACAGATAGAAAAAAATGCGTACGGCAAACCTGCGGCAAGCCGCGGGGGAGGCCTGGTGCGAGGGAGGTGCGTCGGGTTACGCCCTGCGGGCTAACCCGACCTAAGTGGGCTGAAGTCGGTCGGGTTAGCGCAGCGTAACCCGACTCCCGGCAGCGCGATGCGCGCCGGCCCGCGCCGCCCTCACCCGTAGATCTTGCACATCAGCGGCGATGTCACCGGGTGGCTGAAATAGCCGAGGGTGTAGAAGAAGGCCACCACCAGCGCGAGGCCGATGAGCCGGCGCCGGTGGCGCTGGAGCCAGGCGCGCCAAGTGGCGGGGAGCATGCTCAGACCTTCAGGAAGTGTTCCCGGTAGTAGCGCAGTTCGGCGATGGATTCGTGGATGTCGGCCAGGGCCTGGTGGGCGCCCTTCTTCTCGAGGCCCTTGTATACATCCGGGCGCCAGCGGCGGCAGAGTTCCTTGAGGGTGGAGACGTCCAGGTTGCGGTAGTGGAACCAGTCTTCCAGCTTGGGCATGTAGCGGGCCATGAAGCGGCGGTCCTGGCCGATGGAGTTGCCGCACATCGGCGAGGTGCGCGAGGGGGTGTATTCGCGCATGAAGTCGAGGTAGAGCGCCTCGGCGGCGGCTTCGTCGATGGTCGAGGCCTTGACCCGCTCGATCAGGCCGGAGCGGCCGTGGGTGTTCTTGTTCCACTCGTCCATCGCGTCGAGCACCGCGTCGGGCTGGTGCACGGCGATCACCGGGCCTTCGGCGATCACGTCGAGCTTGCTGTTGGTGACGACCATCGCCATTTCGATGATGCGGTCGGAGTCGGGGTTGAGGCCGGTCATTTCCATGTCCAGCCAGATGAGGTGATTCTGGTCCTGTGCCATAATTTGGTCCGATCGATTTTCGGTGAAGGCGCGATTCTACGCCCTCCGGGCGGCTGCTTGACCTGCCCCGGCGCCGCAATCGATCTGCCCTCCCCCGTTTTCCCCCCTCTGCTCCAGCCCATGACTTCCAGCAGCTTCTCCGCCCTGTTCCTCGTCGCCCTGGGCGTCGGCCTGATGTGCCGCCTGTGGCTGGCCCGGCGCCAGGCCGCCCACGTGGCGGCCCACCGGGCCGTGGTGCCCGCCGCCTTCGCCGCGACGATCAGCTTGGACGCCCACCAGAAGGCGGCCGACTACACCGTCGCGCGGGTGCGCCTGGGCATGGTCGACACCCTCATCTCCGCCGCGCTGCTGCTGGCGCTCACGCTGGGCGGCGGGCTGCAGGCGCTGCACGACCTGTGCGCCCGCTTCGTCGAGCCGGGCGGCCTCGCCCACGGGGTAGCCTTCGTGAGTGCGGTGGGCGTGGTGAGCTGGCTGGTGGATCTGCCCCTCGGGCTGTACCGCAGCTTCGGGCTGGAGGCCCGCTTCGGCTTCAACCGGCTCACCCCGGGCCTCTTCGTGGCCGACACCGTGAAGGGCGTGCTGCTGGCGGCCCTCATCGGGCTGCCGCTGATCGCCTTCGTGCTGTGGCTGATGGCGGCCATGGGCGGCCTGTGGTGGCTGTATGTGTGGGCCTTCTGGCTGGGCTTCAACCTGCTGGTGATGCTGGTGTACCCCACCTTCATCGCGCCGCTCTTCAACACGTTCCGGCCCCTCGACGACGGCCCCCTGAAGGCGCGCATCGAGGCCCTGCTGACGCGCTGCGGCTTCCGCCTGTCGGGCCTTTTCGTGATGGACGGCTCCAAGCGCTCGGCCCACGGCAATGCGTATTTCACCGGCTTCGGCGCCAGCAAGCGGATCGTCTTCTTCGACACCCTGCTCTCCAAGCTCGACCCGCCGGAGGTCGAGGCAGTGCTGGCCCACGAGCTCGGCCATTACCACCATCACCACCTGTGGAAGCGCCTGGCGGTGATCGGCGCCGGCAGCCTGGGCTTCTTCGCGCTGCTCGGCCACCTGGCCGGCCAGGCCTGGTTCTTCGAGGGCCTCGGGCTGGCCAGCCAGGGCACCGCCGCTACCCTGCTGCTGTTCGCGCTGGTGCTGCCGGTGTTCACCTTTCCGCTCACCCCGCTGATGAGCCGCTGGTCGCGCCGCCACGAGTTCGAAGCCGACGCCTACGCGGCCCGCCAGGCCCCGGCCGCCGACCTGGTGAGCGCACTGGTCAAGCTGTACCGCGACAACGCCTCCACGCTCACGCCAGACCCGCTGTATTCCAGCATCTACGACTCCCACCCCCCCGCCGCGATTCGCCTAGCGCGCCGGCCAGCTGCCCCATGAAAAACGACGGAACCCTCATCGCCGCCTTCGGGCGCCAATACGAAGTGCGCACCGCCGCCGGCGAGATCCTGCTGTGCGTGCCCCGCGGCAAGAAGAGCGTGTTCGCCTGCGGCGACCGGGTGAAGGTGGCCGTCACCGGCCCCGGCCAGGGCGTCATCGACAAGCTGGAGGCGCGCAGCAGCCTGCTCTACCGCTCGGACGCCTGGCGCCAGAAGCTGATCGCCGCCAACGCCACCCAGGTGGTACTGGTGGTGGCCACCGAGCCGAGCTTCTCGGACGAGTTTTTGTCGCGCTGCTTATGTGCGGCCGAGAGCCAGCACCTGAAGACGCTGATCGTGCTCAACAAGGCCGACATCGAAGCCGGGCTGGCCACCAGCCGCGCCCTGCTGGCACCGTTTGCGGCGCTGGGCTACCCGATCCTCGAGCTGTCGGCATTGGGCGATGTGGATGCCCTGCGCGAACGCCTCGTGGGCGAGACCAGCCTGCTGGTCGGACAGTCGGGGATGGGCAAGTCGACGCTCACCAACGCCCTGATCCCCGAGGCGCGGGCCCAGACCCGGGAGATCTCGGAAGTGCTGGACACCGGCAAGCACACCACCACCTTCGCGCGGCTCTACCCGCTGCCGGAGGGCGGCGGCATCATCGACAGCCCCGGCATGCAGACCTTCGGCCTGGTGCACCTCGACGCCGAGGCCCTGGAGGCGAGCTTCCGGGAGTTCCGGCCCTACGTGGGCCAGTGCCGCTTCCGCGACTGCCGGCATGACGCCGAGCCCGGCTGCGCGCTGCAGGCCGCCGCCGAAAGCGGCGCCATCGACCCGCGCCGCCTGCGCCAGTTTCTGATGTTCCGCCACGAATGCGAGCAGGGCCGCCGCCAGGCCCAGGGGTGGTGAGGCGTCGCTTGTGCAGCCACCAAGGCCGATAGCCGGTAGGTCGGGTTGGCCCGCAGGGCGTAACCCGACAGCACCCGATGTCGGGTTACGCTGCGCTAACCCAGTGATGGGCGCTGCCGCAGGCCTCCATGCCGATCACCGTGCCCGCCGGCAGGGTGCCGAGCCAGGTGAGAAAGCCCGCCCGATTGAACTCGCGCCGCTCCACGATCCGCCCGGCGCAATCGGCCACGCAGGCCACGA
>JAEUNU010000043.1 GCA_016789125.1 Zoogloea sp.
CCCGCCCTGGTGACGGCCGCCGCCGATGTCTTCCTGATGGCGTCGGACGGCCACTGCTGGTCGATGACCGCCGACCCCGCCACCGCCGCCGGCCTCGTGCTGGCGGCCAGGAGCTGAACATGGATACCCGCGCCACCCCCGCCGACCACGACGAGGACTGGATCGTCCTCACCGATCCCGACGTCAGCGGCCTTGAGCTCGAGCGCGTGCTCGGCGTGCTGCGCAGCGCCTGCCTCTCGTCCGGGCCGCAGGTCGAGGACTTCGAGGCCGAGTTCGCCGCCCGCCACGGCCGCACCTACGGCGTCGCCACCGCCAGCGGCACCCTGGCCATGAGCCTGGCCCTGCGGGCCCTCGGCATCGGGCCCGGTGACGAGGTGATCGCCACCAGCTACGGCTGGCACCAGGCCGCCCACGCGATCCTGCTGGCCGGCGCCACGCCCAACTTCGCCGAGATCGACTACTGGTCCGGCTGCATCTCGCCGTCGGCCGCCGCCGAGCGCATCCGGCCCTCCACCCGGGCCCTGATCGGCAACAACTGCAACGGCCACCCGGCCGCCTGGAAGGCCCTGCGCGAGCTGGCCGACCGCCACGGCATCGCCCTGATCGAAGATTCCACCGAAGCCATCGGCTCGCGTTACCTCGGCCGGCCGGTGGGTAGCTTCGGCGACCTGTCGGTGTTCGACTTCTCCCAGCCCGGCGCCCTGTGCTGCGGCGAGGGCGGCATGGTGCTCACCGACGACCCCCGCCTCGCCACCGAGCTGCGCTACCTGCGCGCCCACCGCCTGGCCGACCGGCGCTCGGTGTCGATCGGCAGCCGGGTGCCGCTGCAGGCCGGCATGAGCGACCTGACCGCGGCCCTCGGGCTGGCCCAGCTGGAACGCCTCGACGAGATCCTGGCTCGCCGCAAGCAGGTGGAAGCCTCCTACCGTGACGCCATGCAGAGCTTCGAGGGCCTCAAGCCGCCCTATCTGGGCCCCGACGTGGACGAGGTGCACTGGATGCTCTACGTGGTGCACCTGGGCGCCCGCTTCAGCGCCAGCGCCCGGGCCCAGATCGTCGACGACCTCGAGGCCGACCTCATCGAGGCCGCCCCCTTCAGCGCGCTGCTCCACCAGCAGTTCGCCTACCAGGCCCTCGGCGAAGCCTTCAACTGCCGGCGCGGCTGCCTGAAGAACACCGAACGCATCGGCGACCGCTCCCTGGCGCTGCCCTTCCACAGCCAGCTGGGGCCCGACGAGGTGAAGTTCCTCGTCAAGACCCTCAAGGACGCCTGCACCAACGTGGGCGCCGGCGCCGCCATCTATCTTTGAGTCATCGCCCGAGGCCCCCATGACCACCCTTGTCGCCCCCAGCTCCCCCACCGTCCTGCCGGACGGCCTGCCCATCAGCCTGGTCGAAGCCCTCGCCGACGGCCGCCTCGTGCCCTACCTGGGGCCCGGCGTGCTGGCCCTGGCCGCCGACTATGCGGTGCCGTCCACCACCGAAGCGCTGGTGGACAAGCTCACCGCGAAGAGCGCCGTCCCCCACAAGATCCGCAAGCGCCTGACCCAGTCGGCCCAGTACATCGAGAACTTCAAGCACCGCAAGACCCTGGTCGGGCTGATGAACGAGGCCTTCGCCGCGCCGCCGCGGCCGGCGCACCTGCACGCGGCCCTGGCCCGCCACGGCTTCCCGCTGATCGTCGACGCCTGGTATGGCGACGCGATGGGCGCCGCGCTGGCCGAAGCCCTCGGCGACGAGGCCTGGGGCCGGGTGCAGGGCCTCGCCCAGTCCGAGCATTTCGGCACCTGGACCGGCTGGTATGACGCCGCCGGCCAGCCCGTGCCCGACCCGCAGCCGGGCTGGCGGAGCATCCTCTACCAGCCCATCGGCGCCCACGCTCCGGCCGGCAACTACCTGGTGTCCGACACCGACTATGTGGAGGTGCTCACCGAGATCGACATCCAGACCCCGATCCCGGCCGAGGTCCAGCGCCTCCGGAGCGGCCGCAGTTTCCTGTTCGTCGGCTGCCGTTTCAACGACCAGCTGCCCCGCGCCTTCGCCCGCCAGATCATGAAGCGCTCCTCCGGCTGCCACTGGGCGGTGCTGCCCGACGAGCCGACCCGCATGGAGGCGCGCTTTCTCGCCGAGCAGGGCATCGCGCGCATCGCGATGCCGCTGGAAGCCTTCGCACCGGCCCTGATGAGCTACCTGGCCTGAGCCGCCCCCCGCCCTTTTTCATCGACCACCAAGGAAACACCATGGCCCAACTCACCCTCCAGCCCTCCGGCAAAGCCGTCGACGTGGCCGCCGGCACGCCCCTGCTCGCCGCCATCCTGGCCGCCGGCGAGTCCATCCCCCACAAATGCGACGGCAAGGCCCAGTGCGGCAGCTGCCACATCTTCGTGCAGGAGGGCCGCAAGACCCTGCCGCGCATCCAGAAGCTCGAAAACGACAAGCTCGATACGCTCGTCGGCGTCAGCAGCAAATCGCGCCTGGCCTGCCAGACGCTGATGGGCGAGGCGGACGTGACGATCGAGCTGCTCGGCTTCGTGTGAGTTTCGTCTGAGTCTTGTCTGAACCCCGGCGTCCCCGGCCTCAGTCGCCCGGGGGCGTCGGGCACCGGGTGCCGGCTTGCTTGGCCGCGCAACCCTCCGCCCGCTGGCCGTCCAGTTCCGCCAGCGCCGGGCTGCCCAGCCAGGCGGCCACGGCGGAGGGGTCGAAGCCGACCCGCCGCTGCCCGTCGGCCTCCATCAGCGGGCGGCGGATCAGCAGCGGTTCGGCGAGCAGCAGGGCGAGGGCTTCGTCGCGGGCGAGGGCGTCCGGCTGCAGCTCGCCGGATTTGACCCGTGGCGCGGCGCGGTTGAACCACTCGGCCACCGGTAGCGGATCGAGGAAGGTCAGCAGGCTCGCCGCCGTCCACGGCCAGGCCAGCAGGTTGCGTACCTCCAGGCTGTGGCCGGCGTCCTGCAGCCAGTGTTTCTGGCGGGCGTTGCCGCCGCAGCCGGGTTTTTCGTAGAACACGATGTGGGTCATGGCGGGGCTCCGTGCAGGTTCAGCGGCGCTGGCGGGCGGCCAGGGCGAGCAGGGCGGTGGTCTGGGCGACGATGGCCGCGGCGATGTCGCGGTCGAGCTTGTCCAGCCACTGGCGGGGCAGGGCGCCAGCGCCGCACTGGGCGCCATGCAGCATGCCCACCAGGGCCGCGGTGGTGTCGGCGTCGTCGCCGCGGTTGACTGCGCCGATCAGCGCCGCCTCGAAGCCGGCCTCGCCGAAGGTGAAGTGGAAAACCGTCTGCAGGGTGTCCACCACGTAGCCGCTGGCCCGGCCGGGGTAGGGCTGGAAGCGGAATTGCGGGTGGGTGGCGACGAAGGCGTCGGCCAGCGGTCGGCAGTCGGCGAGCCTGCCGCCGTGCAGCAGGCGGCGCAGCAGCCGGCCGCAGATGAGGGTGGCGGCGTCGGAGAGGGCGTTGTGGTGGGTGAAGTGGGCCTGGGCCAGGCTGCGGGCCTCGAAGGCCGGCTCGTCGTGGAGGGTGGCCAGCACCACCGGCAGGTTGCGCATCACCGCCCCGTTGCCGGCGTCGCCGTCACCGGCCGGGCCGGCGTGGGAGCCGTCGGCCATGTAGCGGCGGATGCCGCGCCGGCAGGTGTTGCCGCAGTCGACGGGCTTGCCGCGCAGCCAGGCGACGAAGGCTTCGGCCACCGCCCTCATGCACCAGCCGTCGGCCTCGAGGATGGCCTTGCCGAGGGCCAGGCTCATGGTGGTGTCGTCGGTGACCTGGCCGGGGGCCAGCTTGAGCCAGCCGCCGCCGCTCATGTGGCGGTGCACGCCATGTTTGGCGGCGATCTCCCGCGGGGTCATGAACTCCACGGTGGCGCCCAGGGCGTCGCCGATGGCGAGCCCGAGGTAGGCGCCCAGGGCGCGGTCGAGCAGGCTGCCGGGGGCGAGGCCGGCGGGCAGCACGGGCGAGGGGCGGCGCAGCAGAAGGGCGTCAAGCATAGCGGGCGAGTACTTCGTATTCGCCGCCGATCACCAGCACCTCGCCTTCGCCGGCCAGCGGCGCGCCGGGCAGGAGCCCCGGAAAGAAGAGGATCTTGACCGTCGGCACCCGCGCTTCGAGGATCCAGTCGCCGAACTCGTCGGCGCGCTCCCGGGAGGTGGAAAACGACACCACGTTGTTGAGGCGCAGCACACAGCGGCGCTCGCGCCGGCCGCCGGCCACGATGCGCTGCTCGGTGAAGTCATTGACGCCCCGCCACAGGGTGACGTGGCCGCGGGCCGGCAGGCCGAAGCGTTCGATCGCCCACTGGCAGTATTCGAACAGCAGGTCGAGCTGCTGGTGGATGCAGTTGTTATGGAAGCGGCTGGCGGCCTTCTCTTCGATGTAGGTGACCCACGCCGGCGACGGAAAGCGCCCCAGCGGCGCCTTGTGGAACTGCGGCACCAGCCCGAAGCGGCTCTCGACCCAGCCCTTCAGCACGGCGCCGGCTGCCGAGCTGGCGTCCAGCCCCCAGCCCTGCAGCAGCTTGAGGTAGCTGGAGCGGTGGCGGGCCCGGGGCGTGGCCCGGGCGCCGGGCTCGGGCGGGGCGAGGCCGAAGACGATCTCCATGAAGTGCCGGAAGATGGCCGAGGCCGAGGCCAGGTCGGCGGCCGTGTCGAGCAGCCGGAACAGGCCCCGGTGGGATTCGCGCACGCCGGCAATCGACAGCGGCTGGGGATGGGCGTTGAAGGCCGCGGAGCCGATCAGGCCCACCGGCAGGCCGACCAGGTTGGTCGAGTACCAGCGGGCGGGTTCGGCCCAGTCTTCGGCGGCCGCCCGCTGGCCGGGGGGCGTCGCGTTCATCGGCGGCTCAGACCGGGCGGTTGGCGCCCAGGTCGCGGATCGGGCCCATCAGCTTGAGGCCTTCTTCGTAGCTTAGCGGGGCGTAGTTGGCCGTGAAGCGGGTGGCGGCGTTGGCCACCGCGTCGAGCTTGCCGGCGGTGTCGAGCTTCTTGAGATCGCCCTTCTCGAGGTAGAGCAGGTCGAGGGTCTCGTTGTAAACGGTGGCTTCGTCGATGGGCAGCACGGTGTAGCTGATGGCGCCCATCTTGACGGTGTATTTCTTCGACAGGTCGATGTTGTCGCAGAACAGGATGTACTTGCCGGCGGGCGTGAAGTAGGGCGCCAGCACCTCGTGCACCAGGGCAAGGTACTCGAAGGACAGCAGGAAGCTGGCGAAGAAGGGGATGGTGGCCCCGTCGTCGCAGACCATCATGACCTGGTCGGTGCAGATCTCGGGCGGGCGCTTCTCGTCGGCGAACTGTTCGGCGAACTTCAGCGCCACGTCGCCGCGAAAGCCGTAGCGGCCGGCCTTCCTTGTCTCGCCCTTGAAGACGGGGTTGAGCAGGCGGCCCTTTTCGTCGAGGTCGATGATGGCATTAGTGAGGGTGGTGGTCATGGCTGCTTCCTTTGTCATTGCGGATGAAATCGGCGGTCTTGAGGAACGCACGGGTGAGTTGATCCTTGAGTTCCGGGTCGGTGACGAGGCTGTCGAGGGCGCCGGCCATGCAGCGCATCCAGGCGTCGCGCTCGGCGGGGCCGATGGCAAAGGCCAGGTGCTTGCGGCGCAGGCGCGGGTGGCCGCGCTCGGCCGAGTAGGCCTGGGGCCCGCCGGTCCATTCGGTCAGAAAGCGCACCAGCACGGCCTTGACCGGGGCGAGATCGGGCCCGTGCAGGGCGCGGATGCCGGCGGCCTCGGGCAGGCTGTCCATCAGGGCGTAGAAGCGCTCGACGAGCTGTTCGATCGCCGGCACGCCGCCCAGCCGCTCGAAGTGCGAGGGCTGGCCCGGCGCGTCGCCGGCGGCCGGCTGGGAGGCCACCGACGGCGCCGGGGTGGTGGGGGCGGGGGGCGGCGCGTCGCCATATACGGGCACCGCCCAGCCGCCGCGGGACATGTAGCCCACCACCACGTGGGTGGGGCCGGCGGCCGGCGGGGCGGCGGAGGCGTTGCGGGCGGGCTTGTCCATGGTCGGGTCTCCGGTTTGCGGTGGTGGCCGGGGCCCGCTGGGGCGATGGCCGGCACATGCATGTGCAAGCCACCTCAGCAAATGTTGTGCCGCGCTGTCGAGGGGGCTGCCTGTTTCGGGATAAATCTTTTCAGATCAATGGCTTGTCGCGGTCGTCCGGCCCCCTGGCGGGGGTGCGGGTGGGCCGTGTCGTTTCCGACAGGACTGGGCCCTTTGTCGCATTCCACACAAAGCCCGACAGGCCTGTCGGCTTGCCGTTGGTTTAATTAAAAGTCTTTAAAAACAGTGCTTTGAGTAAATATTCAAAGCCTGGCACGGCTATTGCTGAAAGCCAGTCGCACCGATCAAGGCTTGCTGCAGCGTGTGGATACGAAGAGCTAAACGGACACGAGGGCTGCATTCCGGTTGCACGGTAAGTGGGTCCCAACACCCGGAATTCGTCAGTGATGGAAACAAGCGTTCAATTCATTTAGGAGATCTGAAAATGGCTGCACTTCGTCAAATCGCGTTCTACGGCAAAGGTGGTATCGGCAAGTCCACCACCTCCCAGAACACCCTCGCTGCCCTGGCCGAGATGGGGCAGAAGATCCTGATCGTCGGCTGCGACCCGAAGGCCGACTCGACCCGCCTGATCCTCCACGCCAAGGCCCAGGACACGGTGCTGTCCCTGGCCGCCGAGGCCGGTTCGGTGGAAGACCTGGAGATCGAGGACGTCCTGAAGGTGGGCTACCGCGACATCCGCTGCGTCGAGTCCGGTGGCCCGGAACCCGGCGTCGGCTGTGCCGGCCGCGGCGTGATCACCTCGATCAACTTCCTCGAGGAGAACGGTGCCTACGACGGCGTCGATTACGTCTCCTACGACGTGCTGGGTGACGTGGTGTGCGGCGGTTTTGCGATGCCGATCCGCGAGAACAAGGCCCAGGAAATCTACATCGTGATGTCGGGCGAGATGATGGCCATGTACGCCGCCAACAACATCTCGAAGGGCATCCTGAAGTATGCCAACTCGGGTGGCGTGCGCCTGGGCGGCCTGGTCTGCAACGAGCGCCAGACCGACAAGGAACTGGAGCTGGCCGAGGCCCTGGCCGGCAAGCTGGGCACCAAGCTGATCCACTTCGTGCCCCGCGACAACATCGTCCAGCACGCCGAGCTGCGCCGCATGACGGTGATTGAGTACGCGCCGGATTCCAAGCAGGCCGGCGAGTACCGCAGCCTGGCCCAGAAGGTCCACAACAACGCCGGCACCGGGACCATCCCGACGCCGATCACGATGGATGAGCTCGAAGACCTGCTGATGGACTTCGGGATCATGAAGAAGGAAGACGAGTCCATCATCGGCAAGACCGCTGCCGACCTCGCCGCCTGACGCGTCGAGAGTCGAGGGTCGAGAGTCGGGGCAGGCCGCCCCGGCTCCCCCCCGGTGCCCGCGGGCACCGGCCGGCAAGGCCTGCTTTCGACTCTCCGCTCTCCACTCTCGACCACTCCATTTGATGACAGGAGCAATGAAAATGAGCCTGACCGTTGACGAAAACAAGGCACTTATCGAAGAAGTGCTCAAGGCCTACCCGGAAAAGACTGCCAAGAAGCGCGCCAAGCACCTGGGCTCCTTCGAGGAGGGCAAGCCGGATTGCGGCGTGAAATCCAACATCAAGTCGCTGCCCGGCGTGATGACGATCCGCGGCTGTGCCTACGCCGGCTCCAAGGGCGTGGTGTGGGGCCCGATCAAGGACATGATCCACATCTCCCACGGCCCGGTCGGCTGCGGCCAGTATTCCTGGGCTTCCCGCCGCAACTACTACATCGGCGAGACCGGCATCGACACCTTCGGGACGATGCAATTCACCTCCGACTTCCAGGAGAAGGACATCGTCTTCGGCTGCGACAAGAAGCTGGAGAAGATCAACGACGAGATCGAGGTGCTGTTCCCGCTCAACAAGGGCATCACCGTCCAGTCGGAATGCCCGATCGGCCTGATCGGCGACGACATCGAGGCGGTGTCGAAGAAGAAGGCCAAGGAGTACGAGGGCAAGACCATCGTGCCGGTGCGCTGCGAGGGCTTCCGCGGGGTCAGCCAGTCGCTTGGCCACCACATCGCCAACGACGCGGTGCGCGACTGGGTCTTCGACAAGGTGGACCCTAACAAGAACAGCTTCGAGTCCAGCCCCTACGACGTGGCCATCATCGGCGACTACAACATCGGCGGCGACGCCTGGTCCTCGCGCATCCTGCTCGAAGAGATGGGCCTGCGCGTGATCGCCCAGTGGTCGGGCGACGGCACCATCGCCGAGCTGGAGAACACCCCCAAGGCCAAGCTCAACGTGCTGCACTGCTACCGCTCGATGAACTACATCAGCCGGCACATGGAAGAGAAGTA
>JAEUNU010000219.1 GCA_016789125.1 Zoogloea sp.
TGGTGAATGGTCAGGGTGCCGATACCGATATCATCGTGGCTTCTGCCAAGGCCTACCTCAATGCCCTGAACAAGATCCAGGCGGGTTCGGAGAAGATGAACCCGCAGGTTTGAGCCCGCAGGCTCAGGTCTCCTTCGAGGCTTGGGCCAGTCGTGACGGTGCTGTGTTGCGCGAGTAAAGCACCACCACCACAAAGAAGATCACGCTCAGAACGGCCTCCGCTAGCGCCAGTGCGTTGCCGGGGGCCGCGTCGTTGGTGCGCACCACGCCTTCGGTGAGGTAGAGCAGGATCAGCATGCAGCTCCACTGGTAGGTGTAGCGCGTGCCGCGCAGGATGCCGAAGAGGGCGAACATCAGCGGGATCACCTTCAGGGTCATCCACGAGCCGCCCGGGCGCAGGGGGGCCAGCACGGCCTCCCAGGCAAGACACAGGGCGATCAGGGTGATCAGGCTGACGCTGGCAATCAGGGATAGGGTCTTGGGTTTCATCGGGCTGCGAGCTTGAGGGACATTTCGGCGAGGCGCTTGCCGAGGGCGATGGCAAGGCGCTTTTCCTCGTCGGTGATCCGGGTGTTTTCGTCGTGGCCGGCAACGTGGGTGGCGCCGTAGGGCGAGCCACCGCTGCGGCTGCGGGTGAGGTCTGGTTCGGAGAAGGGCAGGCCGACGATGAGCATGCCGTGGTGGAGCAGGGGTGTCATCATCGACAGCAGTGTGCTCTCCTGGCCGCCATGCTGACTCGCCGACGAGGTGAACACGCAGGCCGGCTTGCCGGCCAGGGCGCCGGAGAGCCAAGGGCCGGCCGTGCCGTCGAGGAAATACTTCATCGGGGCTGCCATGTTGCCGAAGCGCGTCGGACTGCCGAGGGCAAGCCCGATGCACTCTTCGAGATCATGGGCCTCGGCATAGGGTGCGCCCTGCTCCGGAATGTCCGGCTCGGTGCTCTCGCAGACGGTGGATACCCGCGGGACGGTGCGCAGCCGGGCGCTTGCGCCGGGGACGGCATCGACGCCGCGGGCGATGAGTTCGGCCAGCGCGCGCACGGAGCCGCGGTGGCTGTAGTAGAGAACGAGGACTTCCTGCATGGTGGGGCCCGTGAAACGGAAAGGCATTATACGTAAATGAAGTCGCGTCTCACCTCCCCGCGCCTGCAGGCATTTCTGCCGGAGAGCGCTCGACAGCTGCTGCGGGCGGTGGGGCGCCGGTTTCACGACGGCCGCTGCGCTCAGGTGGCGGCGAGCCTTGCCTTCACGACCCTGTTGTCGCTGGTGCCCTTCGTCACCCTGGTGGCGGTGGTGTTCAGCCGCCTTCCCCAGTCGGCGCGGCTGGATGCGGCCTTGCGGGGCTTTCTGCTCGACAATCTGCTACCCGAAAAGGCGGGCAAGGTGATCGCCACCTACGCGGTGCAGTTCAGCCAGAAGGCGACCAACCTGACGATTGCCGGCGCGGTGGCACTGATCCTGACTACGGTGCTGCTGATGCGGACCATCGACCAGGTCATCAACGAGATCTGGCTGGTGCGCAGCCGGCGGCCGTGGGCGACGCGGCTTGCGGCCTACTGGGTGGCCTTGTCCTTCGGGCCCTTGCTGCTGGCCGGGGGCGTCGTGCTGGCGAGCGCGATGCTGAACATGTCCCTCAGCGTGGTGGGTGAGCCGGCCTGGCTCGAGGCGGTGGGCTTGCGGCTCATCTCGATCGCCTTCATGACCGCGCTTTTCGGCCTGCTTTATTACGTGGTGCCCCATTGCCGCGTGAAGGCTGGGCATGCGCTGGTGGCGGGATTGCTGGCGGCCATGGGCTTGCTTCTCATGCAGCGGCTGCTGGGCGCCTATCTTCTCCACTTTTCGAGCTACACCCTTGTTTATGGGGCATTTGCTGCGGTGCCGATCCTGCTTGTCTGGCTCTACGTGTCATGGATCGTGGTGCTGCTCGGGGCGGTGGTGGCCGCGGTGCTGCCGGAGCGCAAGCGCTTCCTGGGGCGCTTACCCGACTTTCCCGGGCGCCGGCTGTATGTGGCACTGCTGATGCTATCGGAGCTGGTCGATGCACAGCGGGAGGGGCGGGGCTGCGACCTCGATGTGCTCGCCTGCGTGGCGCGGACGGCGCCGGAGGAGGTGGGCGATGTCCTGGCTGAGCTGGCCGATGCCCGACTTGTAGCCTGTGCCGAAGATGGCGCCTGGCTCCTCGCGCGTTCTGCGGAGGTGGTCAGGCTCGCCGACGTAGTGCAGCTGTTTGGATGGCGCCTGCCGCCTGCGGGCCCCGATGTGCCCTGCCCGGCTGAATGCCGGGCAGGGCAGCGTTATGCTGAACTCCTGGCTGCGATGGAGCGGGCGGCCGATCCTCCCCTGGCGTCTCTGCGCGGGGTGCCCGGCTCATAGCGGATAGGGGTCGATCTCGTACTGAAAGAGCTCGACGGCGGGGGTCTGCATGTCCAGGCTGAGCAGGCGGCCCTGGGCGATGTAGAGTCGGTGGATGTCGGACACCAGCATGAAGCGCCGGGCCGAGTAGGTGCCTGCGGGCGCCAGGATGGCCTGCTGGCGGCCCAGGGCGGCGATGGGAGGCACCACCAGGGCGGGGCGCATGGGCCGCGGCTGGGAGCCGCCGCGGAAGCCCACGGTGACGGGCTTTGCCGTGTTGGCGATGACCTGCAGGCCAAGTTCGATCTGTTCGGGGGTCTCGCTGCGGATCCAGCGCACGACGCAGAGCGTCCAGGGCTCTTCCTGGCTGCGCCGCAGGGCGATGGCAATCCCGGGCGTCAGGGCGTTGGCGGTGCCGGTGACCTGCATGATGGCGTAGCCGGTGGGGCTCTCGTTCACCACCATCCATTGCGTGGCAAAACGGGTCTGGGCGATCGAGCTCGCTTCGCGCAGCATCTTCCAGATGCTCTCGAGGCCGCAGCAAACGCTTACCGCATACTGGTTGCGCCGCCGAGGGTGCTCCCGGTGGGGAGGGGAGGTCCAGTATTCACGTACACGGCGCAGCAGGGTGGCGGTCTCGGCGCGCCCCAGGCTGGTGGGAAGGTTGCCGGGCGGCTCGCCTTCGCCCTCGAGCTGTTCGATGAGGGCGGTCGCGCGCCGGGCCAGCTCTTCGGCGGTGAAATAGATCAGGCCATCGACTTCCGGCGGGTCGCGGCGGCTGATGGAGATTGGCGGGGTGTCCTGGTCGGGGTCGATCCACAACCAGCCGAAGCCCCCTTCGCCGGGCAGCGACGAACGGATGATGATGTTCTTGGCGGAACCGGCGAGATACTCCGAAAGCCAGTTGATCTCGGTGCCGGTGAGGCCCTCGGGCTGGGCGGCAGAGAAGGCGAGGATATACTTGTAGGCGCGCAGGGCGCCCTCGGAGGCCTGCCCGGCTGCCGCGTCCGCCGGGGTGCTGTCGACCTTGCTGGTGCGAAAGAAGGAGTGGGCACGCAGCCAGAATTCGAAGGGCGCGCTGTTGCCCGCGAGGTGCGCGATGGTGAGCTGCTCGCCGAGTATCTCGAGCGCCTTGGCGCTGATCGCTTCCGGGTTGCGTCGAACGGTGCGGACCAGCCTGTGGCGGACCTCGGCGAGCACCTCCTCGTAGCCCGCCGCGATCTTGCCGAGGGCGGAAACCAGCCGGGTCGCCGAGCGGTGGAGGCTGACAGTGAGCGGGAGGGTTGCCGTGGCGAAACGGTGGCGGAACAGCCCGCTGATCGCCAACGAGCGTGTGTGCAGCAGATCGAGGCAGCGATGAAACTGGTTGCGACTGATCTCGGGGCGCCCGAGCTCGTCGAGGTGGCGGACGAGCGCGGCAAGCTCGAGGTCTGCATCGGCAGACAGTTCGGTGGCCAGCCAGTCCAGGACTGGGGCCGTGCGGTCGGATTGGGAGGTATCGGCAGCGCTCATCGCCTACGGGATCTCTTGGCTAAGCGACCATTGTAATTAAGTTCCCAGGAAACAGGTGTGTGGAATGGGTATGGCATGCAGTGGCGCCTGCGCGGGTGCGCTCCGGTGGAGCCGGGCATGCAGGATTTCTTGCTGTTTTCCGCTTACTAATTTAAGATCACGCGTTTTTCCAATTCCATCGGATCAGGAACAGTCATGGTTGTCATTCGTCTCGCCCGCAGTGGTTCCAAGAAGCGCCCGTTCTACAACATCGTTGCCGCTGATTCCCGCAATCGCCGCGACGGCCGTTTCATCGAGCGCGTCGGTTACTACAACCCGGTTGCCTCCGGCAACGAAAAGGGTCTCGTGATCAACGCCGAGCGCCTGGCTTACTGGCAGGGTACCGGCGCCCAGCTGTCCGACACCGTCGCCCGTCTGGCCAAGCAGGCTGCCAAGGCCGTTGCCTGAGCAGCGCGATCGTCGTGACGCCCAGCAGGCTTCTCCGATGACGATGATCGTCCTGGGGCGTATCGTCGGACCCTTCGGAGTGCAGGGCTGGGTCAGGGTCCATCCTTTCGGGGATGACCCTTTGTCGTGGAAGAAGATGCGGCAATGGTGGTTGGGTACCGATCCGGACGGCGACGTCTGGGTGCCTTATACCCTTAGTGGGTGTAAGGAGCATGGCAAGGGCGGCATCGTCGCCTCGTTTGCCGAGGTTGCCGACCGTAACGGCGCCGAATCGATCGATGGCTATTACATCGCCGCACCGCGTGAAGCGCTTCCCAAGCCGGATGCAGACGAATACTACTGGGCCGATCTCGTCGGTCTTGAGGTTCACAACGCGTCCGGGGTCGTGCTGGGCAAGGTCAGCGGCCTGATGTCCACCGGTGCCCACGATGTGCTGCAGGTTCAGGATGGTGACACGGAGCGCCTGATTCCCTTTGTGGCGAGCTACGTGACGGCTGTCGATATCGACGGTGGCCGTATCAACGTCGAGTGGGAAGCAGACTGGTGAGTGATGCCGGCGGCTGCAAGGCCTACGATGTCGTCACCCTGTTCCCTGAAATGTTTTCGGCCCTTACCGGCTCCGGCATCACGGGGCGGGCCCGGGAGCGCGGTCTCTATGAGCTGAGCTGCTGGAACCCGCGGGATTTCACCGAAGATCGACATCGCACCGTCGACGATCGCCCCTACGGTGGTGGCCCGGGAATGGTGATGCTGCCTGGGCCGCTGGAGAAGTCCATCGCTTCGGCGAAGGCGCGGCAGCTTGCGTCGGCAGGTGTTTCAGGGCGGGTGGTGTATCTCTCGCCCCAGGGACGTCCGCTCGATCACGGCAGGGTTCTGGAGCTCGTCTCCGAGCCGGCGCTGATACTTTTGTGTGGGCGCTATGAAGGTGTCGATCAGCGTCTGATCGACCGATGCGTCGACGAAGAAATATCGCTTGGCGACTTTGTGCTCTCCGGAGGCGAGTTGCCGGCGATGGTTTTGCTCGATGCGATGATCCGGCAATTGCCGGGTGCGTTGAACGACGGGGATTCCGCAATCGAGGATTCCTTCGTCGATGGTTTGCTGGATTGCCCTCATTACACCCGTCCCGTGGTGTACGAGGATATGGCGGTGCCCGATGTCTTGCTGTCGGGGAACCACGCCGAGATCCGTCGCTGGCGTCTGCAGCAGTCCCTGGGGCGCACCGAGTTGCGTCGGCCGGACCTGCTGGCGGAGCGGAAGTTGAGCAAGGAAGAGTTGCGCCTGCTGGATGCTTTCCGGCAGGCAAACAGGAAGCCGGCGCCGTAGTCCTGCCGGTTTCATAATAAAGGCGTGTACCAGGTGGCGACCTGCTCTGCACGAACGGCCCAAGGCCATATTTTTCAGGAGCTACGCATGAACCTCATTCAGCAGCTGGAACAAGAAGAAATCGCCCGCCTGACCCAAGGCAAGACCATCCCGGAATTCGCCCCCGGCGACACCGTGATCGTTCAGGTGAAGGTCAAGGAAGGTAACCGTGAGCGTCTGCAGGCCTACGAAGGCGTCGTGATTGCCAAGCGCAACCGCGGCCTGAACTCGGGCTTCATCGTTCGCAAGATCTCTTCCGGCGAAGGTGTGGAACGTACTTTCCAGACCTACTCCCCGCTGGTCGCCAGCATCGAAGTGAAGCGTCGCGGTGATGTTCGTCGCGCCAAGCTCTACTACCTGCGCAGCCGCTCTGGCAAGTCCGCGCGGATCAAGGAAAAGCTGGATTACAAGTCCTTCGCTGCGAAGGCTGCTGCTGCCAAGGCTCAATAAGCCTTTTGGTCAGCACGAAAAAGGAACCCCTCGGGGTTCCTTTTTTTATGGCTCTTTCCCATCATCGCTGGCGCACCGGAGTGCGCCCCCATGCGGCCTTAGTTGACGCGCTTGTCGTGCTCGATCAGGGCGTAGGCGGAGTGGTTGTGGATGGATTCGAAGTTTTCGGATTCGACCACGTAGGCGTCGATGCGGGCTTCGCGGTTCATCACGCCGGCGACGTCACGGACCATGTCTTCGACAAACTTGGGATTGTCGTAGGCGCGTTCGGTCACGTATTTCTCGTCGGGGCGCTTGAGGAGGCCATAGAGCTCGCAGGAGGCTTGCTCTTCGATCATCTGGACCAGCTCCTCGATCCACAGGTGGTCATTGGTGATGGTGGTGACGGTGACGTGGGAGCGCTGGTTGTGGGCACCGTAGTCGGAGATCTTCTTGGAGCAGGGGCACAGGCTGGTCACGGGGACGACGACCTTCATCGTGAACTCGTAGTGGCCGCCGGGGTGGATGGTGCCGATGAAGGTGACTTCGTAGTCCATCAGGCTCTGCACGCCGGAGACCGGGGCGGCCTTGTTGATGAAGTAGGGGAAGCTCATCTCGATATGGCCGGTCTCGGCCTCGAGTTTCTTCACCATCTCGCGCAGCATCGGCTCGAAGGATTCAACCGAGATCTCGCGCTCGTGGCCGTTGAGGATCTCGATGAAGCGCGACATGTGGGTACCCTTGAAGTTGTGGGGCAGCCCGACATACATGTTGAACATGGCGATGGTGTGTTGCACGCCTTCTTGCTTGTCCTGCACCTTGATCGGGTGACGGATGGACTTGATGCCGACCTTGTTGATGGCGAGCTGGCGGGAATCCGCGGAATTCTGGACATCCGGAATCGCGGCGATGGCTTCACAGGTGGTCATGGCAGTTCTCGAAAATTTCGTTGGGGAATGGAACACCGGGGTCTGGAGCCCCTTCTTATTTGAATCGTATCATTCCCGACAAAAGCACTCAACTATTTACCTGATAGGCCTTTTTAATTCGGTCTAGGACAGATGCTGCATCCAAGCCGGATTCGGCGAGCAGCTGAGCTTGATCGCCGTGGTCGACGAAGCGATCCGGGAGGCCCAGCTGGAGCACGCGGACCGGGCTACCGGCTTCATGGAGCACCCGGGCGACTTCCGAGCCGGCACCGCTGATGGTGGCGTTTTCCTCGAGGGTGACCAGCAGCTCGTGCCCGGCGGCGAGCTGCAGGATGAGCTCGCGGTCGATGGGCTTGACGAAGCGCATGTTGGCTACCGTCCCGTCGAGCTCTTCGCCCACCTGCAGGGCGGTGCCGAGCATGCTGCCGAAGGAGAGCAGGGCGCAGCCCTTGCCGTGGCGACGGATCTCGCCCTTGCCGATCGGCAGCTCGTTCATCATCCGGGCGGGCTCGATGCCGAGGCCGCTGCCGCGCGGATAACGCACGGCGGTGGGGCCGTCGTGGCGATAGGCGGTGTAGAGCATCTGGCGGCATTCGTCTTCGTCGGCCGGGCAGAAGATGGTGAGGTTGGGGATGCAGGTGAGGAAGGACAGGTCGAACGCCCCGTGGTGGGTGGCGCCGTCGGCCCCGACCAGGCCGGCCCGGTCGATGGCCATCATCACCGGCAGGTTCTGCAGGGCGATGTCGTGGATGAGCTGGTCGTAGGCTCGCTGGAGGAAGGTGGAGTAGATCGCCACCACCGGCTTCAGGCCTTCGCAGGCGAGGCCGGCGGCGAAGGTGAGAGCGTGCTGCTCGGCGATCCCGACGTCGTAGTAGCGGTCGGGGTATTCGTGGGCGAAGCGGACCATGCCGGAGCCTTCGCGCATTGCCGGCGTGATCGCTACGAGGCGCTTGTCCAGGGCAGCCATGTCGCACAGCCAGTCGCCGAAGACCTGGGTGTAGGTGAGCTTGCCACCGCCCTTGGCGTCCTTGCCGGTGGCGATGCCGGCGGCGTGGTCGAACTTGGAGACGCCGTGGTAGAGGATGGGGTCGGCTTCGGCGAGCTTGTAGCCCTGGCCCTTGCGGGTGATCACGTGCAGGAACTGGGGGCCCTTGAGGGTGCGGAGGTTCTGCAGGGTGGGGATCAGGGACTCGAGGTCGTGGCCGTCGATGGGGCCGATGTAGTTGAAGCCGAACTCCTCGAACATCGTGCCGGGCATCACCATGCCCTTGACGTGCTCTTCGGTGCGGCGGGCGAGCTCGATGACCGGCGGCGGCAGGTTCTCGAGGACGCGCTTGCCGATCTGGCGGGCGCCGTTGTAGAGGCGGCCGGAGAGCAGCCGCGAGAGGTGCTTGTTGAGGGCACCCACCGGCGGCGAGATGGACATCTCATTGTCGTTGAGGATCACCAGCAGGTTGGTGTCGTGGATGTCGCCGGCGTTGTTGAGGGCTTCGAAGGCCATGCCGGCGGTCATCGCGCCGTCGCCGATCACCGCGATCGCCCGGCGGTCCTCGCCGCGCAGGCGGGCGGCTTCTGCCATGCCGAGGGCTGCGGAGATGGAGGTGGACGAGTGGGCGGTGCCGAAGGTGTCGAAATGGCTCTCGGAGCGCTTGGGGAAGCCCGAGAGGCCGCGGTACTGGCGCAGGCTGGCCATGGCGTCGCGGCGGCCGGTGAGTACCTTGTGGGCGTAGGTTTGATGGCCGACGTCCCAGACGATGCGGTCTTCGGGGGTGTTGAAGACGTAGTGCAGGGCGATCGTGAGCTCTACCGTGCCCAGGTTGGACGAGAGGTGGCCGCCCGTTCGGGAGACGGAATCAATCAGGAAATTGCGAAGTTCGTCAGCGAGGGCGGGGAGGTCGCCGGTGTCGAGCTTGCGCAGGTCTGCCGGCGAGCCGATGCTTTCCAGCAGGTGGGCGCGGGATCTGGCGGGCGGCGTTGAAAGAGGCATTCCGGTTCCGGGTCGTTGAGGGGTGTCGTTGCGTGATCGGCGAGGTGGCGGGGCTCAGAACTGCCGGTGCACGATGAAGCGGGTCAGCTCGGCCAGGCGCTGCCCGGCATCGCCAAAGGGCGCGAGGCGGTCGAGGGCGTCCTGGCACATTTCTTCTGCCAGTTGGCGGGCGCGGGTGACGCCGAGCAGGCTCACGTAGGTGGGCTTGTCGTTGGCGGCGTCCTTGCCGGCGGTCTTGCCCAGGGTGGCGGTGTCGGCCTCGGCGTCGAGGATGTCGTCCACCACCTGGAACAGCAGGCCGATGACCTTGCCCACGTGATCGAGCGACGCCATCTGCTCGTCGTTCAGGCTGCGCCCGCATTGTACGCCAAGGTTGATCGAGGCCCGGATCAGCGCACCCGTTTTGTGGATGTGCATGAACTCGAGCTCGGCCAGGCTGAGCTGCAGGCCGACGGCGGCCAGGTCGATGGCCTGCCCGCCGGCCATGCCGCGGGAGCCGGTGGCCTGGGCCAACTGGCGGATCATCGCGATCTGGCGCTGGGGGTCGTCAGCGATCGGGGCGTCGGCCACGTGCTGGAAGGCTTGCGTCTGCAGGGCGTCGCCGACGAGGAGCGCGGTGGCTTCGTCGAACTGGACATGCACGGTGGGCTTGCCGCGGCGCAGCACGTCGTCGTCCATGCAGGGCATGTCGTCATGGACGAGGGAATAGGCGTGGATCATCTCGAGGGCGCAGGAGACGCGGTCGAGGCGCTCGGCCGCGGCGCCACTGAGCTGGCCGCCGGCGTGCACGAGCAGCGGGCGCACCCGCTTGCCGCCGCCCAGCACTGCGTAGCGCATGGCTTCATGCAGGCGCGTGGGGGCGATGTCGGTGGGGGGGAGGGCCCGGTCGAGGGCGGATTCGGTGCGCTGCTGGATGTCGGCCATCCACTGGCTGAAGGTGGTCATGGCTGGGTGTCTCCCGGGGGGGCTTCGGCTTCGAGGATGCGGATCGTCTGCTCGGCCTTGGTGAGCAGGCCCTGGCAGTGGCGCAGCAGGCCGGTGCCGCGCTGATAGGCGCTGAGGGCTTGATCGAGGGGCAGCTGGCCGTTTTCCATTTCCTGGACGATGGTCTCCAGTTCGGCAACGGCAGATTCGAAGGTGGCGGACTTGGAGGCAGGTGTTTTGACCATGCGGGGCCGGAAGGGGCGTGAGGCAAACCGTAAAAATAGCCTATCGCCGGGCTTTAGGTCAAACGGCTAATCCTATATACTGCCGCGTTTTACGTTTCGGGCTTTCGCCTTCGACAAGGGGGTTCGGGATGTCTGCTATCGCTTCTCAGGCACATCTTTCACCGGCTGTCTCCCAGTTGCCGGTTTCGTGGTACTTCGACGAAAAAATATTCGAGCTGGAGAAGCGTCTTCTCTTCGATGCCGGGCCCGGCTATGTGGGCCACGAGCTCATGGTGCCGGAAATCAACCAGTTCCGGTCCCTCGAATGGCTGGATCACTCAAAGCTGCTGATCAATCGGGACGACGGTTTCTACCGCATGTCCAACATCTGCCGTCATCGCCAGGCCGTGATGATGCAGGGCAGCGGCGTGGCCGATCGCAACATCGTGTGCCCGGTTCACCGCTGGACCTATAACCCCGATGGCCTACTGATCGGCGCGCCGCACTTTGCCGACAATCCCTGCCTCAACCTGCAGCGCGAGAAGCTTGAGCGCTGGCAGGGCCTGCTCTTCAAGGGGCCCCGTTCGGCCAATGCCGACCTGGCAGGGATGCAGGTGGCGGGTGAGCTCGACTTCAGCGGCTACAAGCTCGATAAGGTCGAGATCCACGAGTGCAATTACAACTGGAAGACCTTCATCGAGGTCTACCTTGAAGACTATCACGTGGAGCCCTTCCACCCCGGGCTCGGGCGCTTCGTCACCTGTGATGACCTGACCTGGCAGTTCGGCGAGTGGTATTCGGTGCAGCGTGTTGGCATCACCTCGCTGCAGAAGCCCGGCTCACCGGCCTACAAGCGCTGGCACGAGGCCGTGCTTGCCTACAACGGCGGCGAGATGCCCAAGCATGGCGCCATCTGGCTCACCTACTTCCCCAACATCATGGTCGAGTGGTACCCCCATGTGCTGGTGGTGAGCACGCTGATCCCCACGGATGTGAACAAGACCACCAACGTGGTCGAGTTCTACTACCCCGAGGACATCCTCGAGTTCGAGCGCGAGTTCGTCGAGGCGGAGCAGGCCGCCTACATGGAAACCGCCATCGAGGACGACGACATCGGCGAGCGCATGGACCGTGGTCGCCTGGCGCTGCTGAAGGAAGGGCGCAACGAAGTGGGCCCCTACCAGTCGCCCTACGAGGACGGCATGCAGCATTTCCACGAGTTCTATCGACGGACGATGGCGCCGCATCTCTGACGGGGGCGGCACATAAACAAACAAAAGGGAGCCGCGCTGGCTCCCTTTTGTTTTGCAATGGTCCGCACTCGGCCCGCACTTGAGCGGGCCGATCTGGCGAAATCAGCGATTGCTCTCGCGGACGATCTTCCACTGGCCGTTTTCCAGCTCGTACTGGAGGGTCTTGCTCATCACGTCGCGATTGAGCTTCGAGCTGTAGCGCTGGACGAACTGGGCCTCGGCGGCGCTCGGGGAGATGCTCCGCACGTTGAGCTTGTCGACCTCGACGGTGATGTCGCTCGCCTTGCTGATGCGCTGTGTGCGCTGCTTGGTCCAGGCGGCGAGGCTGCCCTGGTCGGGCTTGAAGCGCGGCGAGTAGAAGTTGAGGTAGGTCTTCACGTCCTTCGCCGCCCAGGCCGCGGCCCAGGCTTTCACGAGGGGCTCGACGGCCGGCGTGGCTGCCGCGGGCAGGTTGCCCGACGACGGGCTCGCCAGCGGCATGGGGGCGGGCGGCGGCAGTTCCGACGGCTGCGGGCGGCCGCGCATGGCGCCGACGGTGTCGAGAGGCTGCACTGCAGGGAGCTCGGTGCTGCACTGCACGGTTTCGTCTTCAGCCGGCTCGGTGGCGCCGGCTTCCTCGGGGCCCTGCTTGGCCACCGGCACGAGCTCCATGCTGGGCAGGATGCGGTGGGTCTGGGTGAGGACGCGCAGCTCCGCCAGGGTCAGATCGTAGCGGGCGCGGGCGCTGGCGCGCCTGGCTTCGAAGAGCTCGTTCTCGGTGTTGAGCACGTCGAGCAGGCTGCGCTGGCCGATGTCGAACTGCTGGCGGTAGGCGTCGCGGGCCTTCTCGGTGGAGAGCTGGTGCTGCTCAAGGTACACCAGCTGCTCCTTGAGCTTCTTGACGTCGTTCCAGGCAATGGCGGTCTGTTGGCGGATGTCGCGGCAGGCCTTGTCGCGCAGGTCGGTGGCGTTGTAGAGCTGCTCGTGGCTCTGGCGGATGCGCGCCTCGTCGGCGCCGCCCTTGAAGAGGTTCCAGTTGAGCAGCACCTGCATGGCGCTGGAGTAGGTTTCGCCGGTCACGCCGAGGAGGTTCTTGTCCATGCCGGTGTTGGCGCGGAACTCGACCGTCGGCGAGTAGTTGGCGCGCTGCACGTCGATGTTGGCGCGGGACGAACGGATGTTGGACACCGCGGCCCGGAAGCCGGGGTTGGTGGTCACGGCCTGGCGCAGCACTTCCTTTTCACCCGGCAGCTTGTCGGCAAAAGCCGGCGGCGCCTGCAGGGTGTCGAGGGGCGCCTCGCCGACGACGCGCTGGTAGCGCTGGCTGACGTCGTGCAGGTTGGAGCTTTCGGTGAGCCAGTTGGACTGCGCCAGGGCGAGACGGCCGAAGGCTTGCTCCAGGTCTACCCGACGGCCCACGCCGGCCTTGACGCGGCGCTCGATCTGGTCGACGGTTTCCTTGTGGATGGCCCAGTTTTCCTGGGCCAGCCTGGCGAGCTCGCGGTAACGCAGCACGTCGAGGTAAGCACGGGAGGCTTCGTAGGCGATTTCGTCGGTGGTGCCGAGGAGCTCGAAATAGCGCACGGCGCGGGCGTAGCCCAGGCGCTTGATATCGTTCTGGGTGGCGAAGCCGTCGAAGATCAGCTGGCGCAGCTGGAGCTGGTAGCCGGGGCGGTTGTAGGTGCTGACCGGGCTGATGGGGGTGTCGCGACGCTCGCGACCGGTGTAGCCCTGGAGGTCGACCCGGGGGAAGAGCCCGCCGCGGGCGACATCGCGCTCGGCGTCGGCGGCCTGGTAGTCGTGGAGCCGGGCCATGACTTCCGGGTTGCGCAGGATCGCCTTCTCGACCGTGTCGGGCAGGGTGCCCGGCGCGGCGGCGTGGACGGCCGTAATTGCGAGGAAGGACAGCGTCAGGCTGACGGTAAGCGGGGATGCGTAGAATTTTTTCATCACGGTTCTGGGCGGATGCCTGCGCCAGGGCGCTGATTCAGGGTCCGCAGCTCGGCGTCGGTTGTGGGGGCTGGTCGAGATTCTAATTGCCCAACATGTGCAAGGTTGCGACAGATTTGGATGATCTATTGATAAATCAACATAAAGGGTGTTTCTGAGGCAATTTTTTACAAATACCCGTCATGAAATCAAGATGCTCAATTTTTGCAGGGTCGCGCCGTAATGCCAAGGAATGGGCGCGTCGCCCGGATGGGGGCTTCTTCTTCGTCCGGGTCGTTACGGCCTTCCTGCCTGCCCACCCGTGCCTTGTTTCCTCCAGCCGAGATGTCTCGATCCCGTTTTCAGCGCCTGTCAGGCCCGATGCTGTGCCACGCTGGGCGCTGGGCGCTGCCTCTGCTCGTCGGTGTGGCACTGGCAGGGGCCGCAGGGGCGGCATTCGAGCTCGAGCGGATGCGCCAGACGGCCCTGTTGCGCTACGGCGCTGCCGCGGCGGAGGCGGTCGATGGCTGGCGTGCGGCGATGGCGGGGTGGCGCGAGCTGCCCGAGTTGGAGCAGCTGCAGCGGGTCAACGAGTTCTTCAACCGGCGGATCCGGTTTGCCGAAGATCCGGTGGTCTGGGGGCAGCCGGATTACTGGGCGTCGCCCCTCGAGACCCTGGCTCGAGGAAGCGGCGACTGCGAGGACTTCGTCTTCGCGAAGTATTTCAGCCTGCGCGAGCTGGGCATCGCCGACAGCCGGCTGCGCATGACCTACGTACGCGCGCGGATTGGCGGGCCCGCCAGCTCGGTGAGTCAGGCCCACATGGTGCTCGGTTACTACGCCGAGCCGGGCGGGATGCCGCTGGTGCTGGATAATCTCGTGTCGTCCATCCGGCCCGCCAGCGCGCGGCCCGATCTGGTGCCGGTGTTCAGTTTCAACATGCAGGGTGTTTTCGTGGGGAGCGCGGAGCAGGCGTCGAGCCCGGTGGACCGGGTGTCGCGCTGGCGCGAGCTGCTGCTGCGGATGCGGATCGAGGGCTACGTGCCTTGAGGGAGTAAAGATGTCGCTGGTGAGACGCTTGTGGATCAGTGTGGTGGTTGCGATGGGGGTGGTGCTGGCGGGCGCGTTTGCGATCAGCCTGCTCACCGCGCGTAGCTATTTCGAGCAGCAACTGCAGGCTCAGTCGGGGGACGGTGCGGTGTCGCTTGCCCTCTCGATGTCCCAGCAGAGCAAGGACGTGGCCACTTCCGAGCTGCTGGTGGCGGCGCTCTTCGACGGCGGGCACTACCGGCTGATCCGATTCACCGACGCGGCCGGGCGGGTGCTCGTCGAACGATCGCAGCCCGACCACGCCGACGGCGTGCCGGGCTGGCTGCTCCAGCTGCTGCCGATGAGTGTGCGCCCCGGGCAGGCGATGGTGAGCGACGGCTGGCGCCAGGTCGGCAAGGTGACGGTGGAGGCGGCGCGGGGCTATGCGTATCGCTCCCTGTGGCGCGGCATGCTCCAGCTTGGCAGCCTGATGCTGGCGATCGGAATCTTCTGGGCGCTGGGGGTTTCGGCATTGCTGCGCTGGGTGCGGCGCCCGCTCGAAGACATGGCCGAGCAGGCCGAGGCGATCGGCGCCGGGCAGTTCCGCGTCCTCGAAGAGCCGAAGGTGCTGGAGTTGCGGAGCATGGCGCGGGCCCTGAACCACATGTCGGATCGCGTGCGCAACCTGTTCGCGGAGCAGGCCGGGCGGATTGCCGCGCTGCGGGACGAGGGCAGCCGTGACGCGGGCACGGGCCTGCTCAACCGTGCCTACTTCAGCGGCGAGCTGCGGCGCGCCCTGTCGGACGCCGACGCGCCAGCCGAGGGCTGTGTGGGGGTGCTGCGGGTGGCCGATCTGACGGCGCTCAATCAGGCCCAGGGCCGGGCGCGTACCGATGCCTGGCTGGCGGCGGTGGCGGGGGCCTTGCAGGCCAGTGTGGCCGGGGCCGAGGAGGCCACGCTGGCCCGGCTGGGTGGTGCCGAGTTCGGCATCCTGCTGCCGGGCTTGCGGATCGCCGAGGGGCGGGCGCTCCTCGAGCAGGCGTGCAGCGCGGTGGCGGCCCTCGACCTGCAGGGCGAAACGGGCCGCGGCCTACGGCTGCATGCGGCGGCGGTGCCCTACCGGCGGGACGAGGCGCCCGGCGCGCTGCTGGCGCGGGTCGATTCGGCGCTGATGCGGGCGGAGGCGACGGGCTCCCTGGTGGCCGAGGCGGAGCAGGGGCAGGAGGGCTTCGTCGTGCCCGGCGAGGGTAAATGGCGTGCGCTGCTCGACGCGGCGCTGGCCCGCCACGAGTTCGTATTGACCGACTATCCGGTGCTCGCCGACGACGGGCGGCTGGTGCACCGGGAATGCATGCTGCGACTGCCCCAGGCGGGTGCTGCGAGCGTTTTGACCGCCGGCCAGTTCATGCCGGCGGCGGTGCGGGTGGGGCTGGCCTCGGCCTGTGACCTGGAGGCCGTGCGCCTGGGCATTGCCCGGCTGGCCGAGACGGGCGACCCGATCGCCATCAACCTGGCACCCCGTTCGCTGATCGAGCCGGGCTTCCTGGAGCGGCTGGACGTGCTGCTGGCAGGGGCCGGTGCCGCCGCGGCGCGGATCTCGGTGGAGGTCAGCGAGCGTGGGCTGGATGCCCAGCTGGCTGGCCTGGAGGGGCTGGCCGAAGTCCTGGCCCGGCATGGCGCCCAACTGGGGATCGAGCATTTCGGCCGCCAGCTGGCCGCGCTGCCGCGCCTGTATGCGCTGCGCCTGGCCTACCTGAAGCTCGACGGCAGCTTTGTTGCCGGGCTCGATGAGAACGTCGGCCATCAACGCCTCGTGAAGGCCATCGTGGATGTGGCCCGTGGCCTGGGGGTGGTGGTGTATGCCGAGCAGGTGCACAGCGCCGCCGAATGGGCTGCCGCGGTGAGCCTGGGCGTTGGCGGCATGACCGGCCCGGAGGCGTCCCGCCGCATGGGCGGCTGAGCCGCTCACCCGCCGCTCCGCCTGAGCGGCCCGCGATGTGTCGGGACCGCCGACATAAAAAAGAGGCCCCGTGATGGGGCCTCTCGTGTTTGCCGGGGGCTTGGCTCAGTCGGTGTTGAGTTTGCCGTTGGCGAGCAGGTTCTGGATGATCTGCGTGTCCGTGCCGAGGCCGGTGAGGTCGACGCCCTGCAGCACCAGCTTCTGGTCGGTGGTGCTGTAGTTGCCGCTGGTGTGGCCACCGGTGGAACTGATGTTGATCACCGTGTCGGCGCCGATCTTCTCGAAGTGCAGGTAGTTCCCGAGGTTGCCCGCCAGGTTTCCGGTGTGGCTCTCGCCCTGCAGCAGGTCACGCAGGTCGAGCACGTCGCCACCGCTGCTGGCGGCCGCGGTGCTGAAGTCGGTGATCGCGTCCACCGCCGGCGCCGCCGCAGTGCCCGCGTCGCCGAGGCTCCACTTGAAGGTGTCCGCGCCAGCCCCGCCGGTGAGGGTGTCATAGCCGGCGCCGCCCGCAATGAGGTCCACGCCGCCGACGCCCGTGATGATGTCGTTGCCAGCGCCTCCCAGGATGGTGTCGTCGCCGCTGCTGCCGGTGATGCTGTCGTTGCCGCTGGTGCCGCTGACCTGCTGGGGCGAGCTCAGGGTGATGTTGGTTTCGACCGCGCGCTGAGCCGCGAGCAGCACCCTCGAGCTGGCGCTGTCACCGTCGTTGTCGGTGAGCACGTAGGTGAAGCCGTCGTTGATTACGTTCATGCTGACGGTGGACAAGGGGGTGTAGGTGTAGCTGCCCGTGTCGAAGTCGAGCACCAGCGCGCCGCCGGCGGCGGTGAGCACGCGGATCTGATTGTTCGCCGCATCGTAGGTGGCGGCGCTGACCCCGCCGCTGGTGCTGAGGGTCCCCAGGCTGGTGTCGGGGGTGTAGGTGACCCCGTCGACGGTGATGGAGCTGACGTGGCCGCCGTCGGCGCCGAAGCCAGTGTTGTAGAGCCCGCTGGCAACGATTTCGCCGCTGGCGGTCGGCGGAATGGTCGTCTGCAGGGCGCTGGCCAGCTTGTTGAAGTCGGTGATCACCTGCCCGTCTAGCTCGGAGTTGGTGACTCCGTTGTAGGCGATCGGGTCAAGCGGCCCCTGGTCTGCGTTGGAGCCCATGCCCAGGGCGAAGCTGGTGATCTGGTTGGTGCTGAGGAAGCTCTTCCAGGACGCTTCCTCGGCCGGGCTGACGTGCCACTGGTCGATGCTGGGAATACCGTCCGACAGGAAGTAGGCGATGTTCTGACCGGACGCCAGCTTGCCGGGGGTCGTGAAGGCGCTCTGGGCCGCCGTGAGGGCGGCGTCGTAGTTGGTGGCGCCACCGGTATCGATTGTGCTCAGCAGGTTCTTGGCTTCGGCAACCGAGGTCCATTCGGTGCCCAGGATGGCGGACCTGCTGCTGAAGGTGACCAGCCGGACCCGCACTTCACCCAGGTTGTCGTAGCTGTCGAGCAACTGGTTGAGCGCGCCGATGGCGGCGTCCAGCCGGGAGGCCCCGTTGATGCCGTCGTTGGTGAGCATGCTGCCGGAGACGTCGAGGGTCAGCAGCAGGTTGGTGTCCATCGGAGCGACTTCTATCGCCTGGCTGATCTCGGCCGCCTGGGGGGCGTCGTCCTCGAGGGTGACGCTGATCGTGCCGCGCGTGGTGGCGCTGCCGTCGCTGACATTGACGCCAAGCTCGATGCTGCGGGCGTCCTCGCCGCGCGTGTCGGGGTGGTCGATGGGGCCGGAGAGCCGGACGGTGTAGCGACCCTGGTCGTCGATGGTGGCGCGCAGGATCTCGACACCACCGGCCGAGCCGATGAGGGCCTGGGTGCCGGTACCGCTCCAAGTGATCGGCACGCCACCCGAGCTGAGGCTGCCTGCGGGGGCCGACAGGGTGACGCCGAGGGCGCTGCCTTCGGCGTCACTGAGCATGAGGACGCCGCTGCTGATGGCGTCGTTGCTGGTATCGATCGTGCCCAGGTTGTCGGGCTCGCCGCCGACGAGTCCTTCTTCGGAGAGGTTGATGGTGGCGGCCTGTACCACCGGCGCGTCGTTGGTGCCGGTGATGGTGACGGTGAGGGTGGTGGTGCTGGAGCCGCCCTGGCCGTCGGAGACGGTGTAGCTGAAGGTGTCGGTGGCGGTCTGGCCGTCGGCGAGGCTGTCGTCGGTGGCGGTGTAGGTGTAGGAGCCGTCGGCCTTGAGGGTGAGGCTGCCGTGGAGGCCGGCGATCACAGTGCCGGCGGCGGTGACGTCGGTGCTTGGCGTGGTGCCGGTGCCGACGCGGGTGACGACGAGGGTATCGGCGTCGGGGTCGATGTCGGCCTCGTCGCCGCCGATGCCGATGCCGGTGAGGACGTTGCCGCCCTGAGTGTCGTTCTCGGTGACTGCGAGGGTGTCGGGGTTGGCCGAAGGGGCGGGGTTGGCGACGGTGAGGGTGAAGGTCTGGGTGGTCTGGGCGCCCGAGCGGTCGGTGACGGTGACGGTGATCGGGTAGGGGCCGCTGACGGAGGCGTCGCTGGCGAGGGTGCCGGTGATGAGGCCGGTGATCGGGTCGATGCCGAGGCCGGGGGGCAGGCCGGTGGCGGTGAAGGCGAGGGTGTCGCCGGTGTCGGGGTCGGCAAAGCCGGCGGCGGTGGGGATGCTGACCGGCTGGGCATCGGTGCCGGTGACGCCGGGGAGGGTGCCGACCTGGACGGGGGTGTCGTTGGTGCCGGTGATGGTGATGACGAGCTCGGCGGTGTCGGTGCCGCCGTGGCCATCGGAGATGGTGTAGGTGAAGGTGTCGGTGACGGTGACACCGGCGGCCAGCGCGGTGGCGCGGTCGGCGACGTAGGTGTAGCTGCCCTGGGTGTCGACGGTGAGGCTGCCGTAGGTGCCTGCGAGGGGGCTGCCGACGCTGCCGGTGGAGCCGCTGGCGGCCTCGGTGCCGGTGCGGATGGCGACGACGGTGAGGGGGTCGCCTTCGACGTCGGTGTCCTTGCCGGCCAGGTCGAGGGCGCTGGCGATGAGGCCGTTG
>JAEUNU010000110.1 GCA_016789125.1 Zoogloea sp.
CCCGGAACGAGGTGAAATCGTGCTCGCCCACCAGACAGGCTGCCGCCTCTGCCATCGCGCCCTCGTCGAGCTCGCCGTGGGCCCACCCGACCCGCCCGCTCGCCAGCCCGGGGCGCACCCGGCGGTTGATGAGCACATACCGATAGCGGCGCGCCTCGGCGCTGAAGCGGGCATGGAAGCTCTCATCTACTTCCACTGCCCACAGCACGCCGATGCTCGCCGGCAGGTGACTGTTGACGCCTCGCACCCAGGCCTCGAGGGGGCGCCGGGCGGTCGTGTCGAAATGGGCCACCTGCATGCTGGCGTGAACCCCCGTGTCGGTGCGGCCGGCGCACACGAGCTTGACCGGCGTCTGGGCGATCTGCGCCAGCGCCCGCTCCAGGAAATCCTGCACGGTGCGCCCGTGGGGCTGGGTCTGCCAGCCTTCGAAGGCGTTGCCGGCGTATTCGATACCGATCGCTATCCTCATCGGGCGCCCCCCCAAACCAGCAGTGCCAGCAAGGCCAACATCACGAGACGGTCGGTAATCGCCAGGGGCTGCCGGCGGATGCACATCGACGGGCCCGACGGCAGATCCGCCTGCCCGTCGAGGAGCGCCTTCCACCCCCCCTCCGGCGGCCGCTCGACGTAGGCCATCACCAGCAGCAGGCGAAGCGCCAGCCGCTCGACAGGAAAGCCGAACGCGCCCAGCGGCGCGGCCAGCGTCATCAATCCGGACACCAGCGTCCTTTCGTCAGTCGTTTCAAGGAGAAGCGCCACCAGGAAAAGCACCGAAAGCAGGCGGACACCATGGCCGGCAGCCAGCGCGAGCCCTTCATGGGTGGGCCCTGCCTGGCCGAGCACCGAAACGAGCGCCTCGCCAGGCGTGAAAAAGGTGAACAGGGTAACGAGGACAGCCAGCAGGAACCGGGCTCGTCGCACGAGCCGCAGGCTCCGCTGCCGGGCGAGCAGGAAGCCCGCGGCCACAACGACAAGCCCGAAGCCCCACAGAATGGGGCCTCGGGCCAGTTGTACGCAAACGATCAAGGCTATCCACCCGACGAGACGCGTCGCCGGATGCAGGCTATTCAGCACGAAGGCCAGGACTCGCTATCGCCCCGCGCTCAGGACAGACGGGCAAGGATGAGGCGGGCTTCGTCCTGCTGTCGGCCTGAGCCTTCACGCAGGACTTCCTCCACCAGCTCCCGTGCGCCCTCCTTGTCACCCATCTCTTCGTAGGCGCGGGCCAGTTCAAGCTTGGTCGCGACTTCTTGCTGAAGATCGAGGTCGAGGGGCGGTTCGGTGGGAGGCCCGGCATCCGGCAGCTCGATGGCGGTGTCGACGGTGCGGCTGAGCTCGAGATCGATCGAATTGAGATTGCTCGAGGTGGCGAACGAGGCGCGCGGGGCTTTCGGCTCTGCCTTCTCGTCGAGCTCGAAGTCGAAATCGAGGAGGCTGCTGTCAAAGCTCGTGCGCTCCAGGTCGGCCGTGGCGGAATCGACGCGCTCCCGCAGGCTGTCGTCCGCGAGGGTCGCGGTGAGATCGACATCGACGGTCTGCTCGCGAGAGTCGCCGTGCCGCTCGCCGAACTCGGAGCTGACTTCAAAGTCGAGCTCGTTGGGGTCGGGCAGCGTGAAGTTGTCCGACATGTGCTGCGAGCGGGTCGAGGTGGCCTGCAGGCTCCTGGGCATGACGTCCCCTGCAACCAGGGTGGCACCCATAGAAGAAGGCGTTGCGGACGGCTGGTCGAAGCCGAGATCGAAATCGAGACCACTGCTCGCCGACGGGCTGTTGCCGCCGAGCGCAACAGTACGGGCACTGCTGCCATCGTCGCTGGGCGCGTTGAGGTCGAGATCGAAATCGAGCACAGGCGTACCCGGCGCGGGCGCCACCTGGGCATCATGAGCCCGGTCGATGTCTTCGAGGCTGGCATATTGATTGAGCTCACCCGGAAGAGCCCAGGTGTCCTTGAGCTGCGAAGGCGACTCGAGGGGGTCGTCACCGCCGAGCAGCGCGGAATCGCCCGCCATGAAATCAGGCTCGGTGCTGACACGACGCCCACCAGCCGCAGAAACGAAGCCAGTCTCGGGAAGCGCCGCTGCCGAGATCGTGCGCGGCCCCTGCTCCATGCTGCCCATCGCCGCGGATGCGACCGCTGCCGGCATGGCGCTCGGGCCTGCGGCGACCCCCGGGGCGGGGATACGATAGAGCGGGCTGTCCGGATCGACCTTGCGCCCCAGTGCAGCTGCCTTTTCCCAGTCCTGGCCATTGCCGCCGGTGAGGGAATACAGCTCGGTTGCCGAGGTTTCGAACTGCTTGAGGTTCTTGCGCTGGGCGTATATCTCAAGGAGCTTCAGGTGCACACCGGTGCGGCCCGGATCGGTCTTGAGGGCATCGAGGAGAATCTCCTCGGCCTGGGCATCACGCCCGTAAGCCATGTAGACATCTGCCTCGGCAACCGGATCGACCCCTTCATCGGTATCGATGGAAGACAGACCGGACTGGCTGAAGTCGGTCTGGATCTGGCTGCTGCTGCCGGTATCGACGCTCTGGCCGCCTGCGGCGCCGAAGACCGAATTGGAGCTGTCGCCGAACTCCGACAAGGCGGGCGTCGTCGTGGGTGCCCCTTGGCCGTTGCGGCGCTTGTAGAACTTGTAAGCTCCCCAGCCGAGCAGGAGCGCGAGGATACCGCCGCCGCCAAGCAACAGGGACATGTCTTCGGAGGGCACCGCCGTCGGCTGGGCCTCGGGCGCCACGGGCGGCACAGCGGGCTTCGGCTCGGGCAGCGGAGCGGGCTTCGGCTCTGCCGGAGGCTCGGGCTCCTTCGGCGGCGCGGTCCTTTCGACCTCGGGGGCTGACGCGGGGGGCGGCGGGGTCTCGGCCACAGGCGGCACCGCGGGTGCCACCGGCGCCTGTGGTGCCGGCGCGGCAGGCTGGCCGGGGGCTTCCGCCTGGATCTGCGCCATACCCTGGCTCTTCAGCTCGACGAGGCGCTGAAGCTCCTTGATGCTCTTCTCGAGCTCAGCAAGGCGCGCGTTGGCTTCACGCAAGGCCTTGTCGCGGGAGACGAGGTCTTCCTCAAGGGCCTGCAGCCGCGCAACGGACTTCTCGCCACCGGCAGCGCCGGGACGGGTGCCGTCTTCGCTCTTGGAGACCTTCAGCTGATCGGTTGCGCCAGCGACGGCGGGCGCTCGGTCTTCGACCTTGGCGCCGATCTTGCCGGCGCTGCTCTGACGAACCGGCGCCTCCTTGGGGGGCGCCGCAGCAGCCTGTTCGGCGAGCTTCTGGCGATAGCGGCCGAAATCGGACGAGTGGGCGAGCACCTGCTGACGGGGCGCGTCACCGGCCAGCTGGCGCACGCCTTCGGCATCGGGGATGCGGAGGATCTTGCCGGCCTGCAGACGATTGACGTTGTCGGCCTCAAAGGCCGAGCGGTTGCCCTGGAACAGGGCCGTCAACATCTGTTCGACAGAGACACCGTCGGGACGGGTCTCGAGGGCGATGCGGTTGAGGGTGTCGCCGGGCTGGACCAGGTATGTCCGACCGGCGGCGGCACCACCGCCCGCGGCGGCAGCCTGGCGTGGCGCGCGCGGAGCGGTTGCACGCCGGGGCGCCTGTTCGATGGCACGGGGGGCTGAGCGGAACTCTGGGCTCGAGACGACGGCCGGCACCCGACCGACACCGGTATCCGGTGGGTCGAGAAGGAAGGTGTACTCGCGGATCAGCCGCCCCGACGACCAGTTGAGCTCCACCAGCATGTCGACGAAGGGCTCGTTGATCGGCCTGTCGCTGCTCACCCGAACGACTGCGCCGTTGCCCCGCCGCTCGACAGCCATGCGCAGGCCGCTCAGGGACGGAGAATAGTCGACTCCAGCCTGCCGGAAGGCTTCCGCAGAAGCCAGCTTGGCGGTCAGGCTTTGAAGCTCTTCCGGTGTCGCCGCGATCTCAACCTCGGCACGCAAAGGCTGGCCGAGACCGCTTAAGACCGTGATCCGGCCAAGACCTGCCGCACTGGCACTGAGGGACACGGCGCTGACCGCAACAGCGATCAGGGTGCGTTTTAGACGGCTATTCACAAGTTTCCTAGGCACGAAGGCTGATCATCGAAATCGAGTTATCGATGAACATAACATCATGGATATGGGGAGGCAAGTTCAAGCCGTCATTAGACTCCCCAAGCTACGCACGAAGATGTTGCACAAAATGGAAAAAGGCGGCCTGAGCCGCCTTTTTCACGCCGTTCTGACCGACTCAGGCTTCGAGCAGGACACGCAGCATGCGACGCAGCGGCTCGGCAGCGCCCCACAGCAGCTGGTCGCCGACCGTGAAAGCGGACAGGTACTCGCCGCCCATCGCCAGCTTGCGCAGGCGGCCGACCGGAACCGTGAGGGTGCCGGTGACGGCGGTCGGGGTGAGGTCGCGCATGGAGGCCTCGCGCTGGTTCGGGACAACCTTGACCCAGTCGTTGGCGCTCGCGAGCATGCCTTCGATCTCGTCGATGGGGATGTCCTTCTTGAGCTTGAGGGTCAGCGCCTGGCTGTGGCAGCGCATTGCGCCGATCCGCACGCAGAGGCCGTCGATGGGCACCGCCGGTGAGCCGAAGCCTTCACCGCGGCCGAGGATCTTGTTGGTCTCGACGCCGCCCTTCCATTCTTCCTTCGACTGGCCGTTGCCGAGATCCTTGTCGATCCACGGGATCAGCGAGCCGGCCAGCGGCACGCCGAAGTTGGACGACGGGAAGGCTTCGTCGCGCATCGTGCCGGCGACTTCGCGGTCGATGTCGAGGATGGCGGACGCCGGATCGTCGAGCAGTTCCTTGACCGAGCGGTTGAGCTCACCCATCTGGGACAGCAGCTCGCGCATGTTCTGGGCGCCGGCCCCGGAGGCGGCCTGGTAGGTCATGGAGGTCGCCCAATCGACCAGGTCACGCTGGAACAGGCCGCCGAGGGCCATCAGCATCAGCGACACGGTGCAGTTGCCGCCGATCCAGTCGCGACCGCCCTTGGCGAGGGAGTCCTTGATCACGTTCAGGTTGACCGGATCGAGGATGATGACCGCCTTCGGGTCCATGCGCAGCGACGAGGCCGCGTCGATCCAGTGGCCATTCCAGCCGGCAGCGCGCAGCTTGGGGTAGACCTCGCTGGTGTAGTCGCCGCCCTGGCAGGTGATGATGATATCCATCGCCTTCAGCTCGTCGATGCTCTTGGCGTCTTTCAGCGCCGGAGCTTCCTTGCCGAAGTTCGGCGCCTTGCCACCCGTGTTGGAGGTGGTGAAGAACACCGGCTCGATCAGCGCAAAGTCGTTTTCTTCACGCATGCGCTGCATGAGCACGGAACCGACCATGCCACGCCAGCCAACCAGACCCACTCTTTTCATAACGATCCCCGATCAGACTTGAATTGTTTTAGTGATGCTTACAGTGCCGCGATGACCGCGTCGGCCATTTCCTTGGTGCCCACCCGGCGGGTGCCCGGCTCGTAGATGTCGCCGGTGCGATAGCCTGCAGCCAGAACCTTCTTGACGGCGCCTTCGATGCGGGCGGCCTGCTCTTCCAGGTTGAAGCTGTAGCGCAGCATCATGGCTGCAGACAGCATCGTCGCCAGCGGGTTCGCCAGGTTCTTGCCGGCGATGTCGGGCGCGGAGCCGTGGCTCGGCTCGTACATGCCCTTGCCCTCGGCGTTGAGCGAGGCCGACGGCAGCATGCCGATGGAGCCGGTGAGCATCGAGGCTTCGTCGGAGAGGATGTCGCCGAACATGTTGCCGGTGACCATCACGTCGAACTGCTTGGGCGCACGGACGAGCTGCATCGCGGCGTTGTCGACGAGCATGTGGGTGAGCTCGACGTCCGGGTAGTCGGCCGACAGCTCGATCATCACGTCGCGCCACAGCTGGGTGGTCTCGAGGACGTTCATCTTGTCGACGGAGCACAGCTTCTTGCCGCGCTTGCGGGCGGCCTCGAAGGCCACCTTGCCGATGCGGCGGATCTCGGACTCGGCATACACCATGGTGTTGAAACCGACGCGCTCGCCGTTCTCTTCACGGATGCCGCGGGGCTGGCCGAAGTAGATGTCGCCGGTGAGCTCGCGCACGATCAGGATGTCCAGGCCGGCGACGATCTCGGGCTTCAGCGACGAGGCATTGGCGAGTTCCGGGTAGAGGATGGCCGGGCGCAGGTTGGCGAACAACTGGAGCTGCTTGCGGATGCCGAGCAGGCCGAGTTCGGGGCGCTGGTCACGGGGGTAGCTGTCCCACTTGGGGCCGCCCACGGCGCCCAGCAGCAGCGCGTCGGCCTCGTCGGCGAGCTTCGAGGTGGCTTCGGGCAGGGGCTTGCCGGTGGCGTCGACGGCGGCACCGCCGACCAAGGCAACCTCGGCCTCGAAGTTGACGCCGTCACCACGCATGGCCTCGAGGACACGGAGGGTCTGATCGATGATCTCGGGGCCGATGCCGTCACCCGGCAGAACGCAGATTTTCATGTGGTTTTCCGTTTTTATCGTTAGGGTTCCCGGCGGCACCAGGCCGCCAAGGTATCAGGCAAACAGCCAGGGTTGGGCAATGCGGCGACGGGCTTCGAAGTCGCGGATCTTGTCGGCGTGGCGCAGGGTCAGGCCGATGTCGTCCCAGCCGTTGAGCAGGCATTCGCGGCGGAACGGATCCACGTCGAAGGCGATGACCTTGCCGTCGGGGCGCGTGATGGTCTGGGCCTGCAGGTCGACGCAGAGCCGGTAGCCTTCGCTGCCGTGGCACTGGGCGAACAGGGCATCGACTTCATCGGCTGCCAGCTTGATCGGCAGCAGACCGTTCTTGAAGCAGTTGTTGAAGAAGATGTCGGCGAAGCTCGGCCCGATCAGCACCCGGAAGCCGAAGTCCTCGAGCGCCCACGGGGCGTGCTCGCGGGACGAGCCGCAGCCGAAGTTGTCGCGGGTGAGGAGGATCTCGGCGCCCTTGTAGCGGGGCTGGTTGAGCACGAAATCGGGGTTCAGCGGGCGGCCGGAGTTGTCCTGGCCTGGCTGGCCGACGTCCCGGTAACGCCACTCGTCGAACAGGTTGGGGCCGAAGCCGCTGCGCTTGATCGACTTGAGGAACTGCTTCGGAATGATCGCGTCGGTGTCCACGTTGGCGCGATCCATGGGCGCCACGAGGCCGTCGAGTTTCTGGAAAGGCTTCATTTACTTGGCTACCTTCTGGATGGCTTCGCCACCCTTTTCAAGATCCTTGCCGAGCCCCTGCACGGTGTTGCAGGCGCTCAGCAGCGACATGGCGAACATCAGACCGCAAATGGCGGCAAATTTACGCATGCTCGCCCCCGCTCAGGCCAGCGTGCGAACGTCGGCGAAATGGCCGGCAATCGCCGCGGCAGCGGCCATCGCCGGGCTGACCAGGTGGGTGCGCCCACCGGCGCCCTGGCGGCCTTCGAAGTTGCGGTTGGAGGTGGACGCGCAGCGCTCGCCCGGCTCAAGGCGGTCGGCGTTCATCGCGAGGCACATCGAGCAGCCCGGCTCACGCCATTCGAAGCCGGCCGCCACGAAGACCTTGTCGAGGCCCTCGGCTTCGGCCTGACGCTTGACGAGGCCGGAGCCCGGCACCACCAGCACCAGCTTGACGTTGTCGGCCTTGCGGCGACCCCTGGCGACCTCGGCGGCGGCACGGAGGTCTTCGATGCGCGAGTTGGTGCACGAGCCGATGAAGACCTTGTCGACCGGGATCTCGGCGATCGGCGTGCGCGCCTTGAGGCCCATGTACTGCAGCGCGCGCTCCATGCCTTCGCGCTTCACCGGGTCGGCCTCGAGAGCCGGATCGGGGACGATGCCGTCGATGGCGGCGACCATCTCGGGCGAGGTGCCCCAGGTGACCTGCGGGAGGATCTTCGCGGCGTCGAGCTCGACCACTGCGTCGAACTGCGCGCCCTCGTCCGAATGCAGGGTGCGCCAGTATTCGACGGCGCGGTCCCAGGTTTCGCCCTTGGGGGAGAAGGGGCGATCCTTGAGGTAGTCGATGGTCTTGTCGTCCACGGCCACCAGGCCGGCGCGGGCGCCCGCTTCGATGGCCATGTTGCAGATGGTCATGCGCCCTTCCATCGACAGGCTGCGGATCGCGCTGCCGGCGAACTCCATCGCGTAGCCGGTGCCGCCAGCGGTGCCGATACGGCCGATGATGGCCAGCACGATGTCCTTGGCGGTGACGCCGGCACCGAGCTCGCCCTCGACGCTGATCAGCATGGTCTTGGATTTCTTCTGGAGCAGGCACTGGGTGGCCATCACGTGCTCGACCTCGGAGGTGCCAATGCCGTGCGCGAGACAGGCGAAGGCGCCGTGGGTGGAGGTGTGGGAGTCACCGCACACGACAGTCATGCCGGGCAGCGTGGCACCGTTCTCGGGGCCGATCACGTGCACGATGCCCTGGCGTTCGTTCTTGAACGGGAAGTAGGCCAGCGCTCCGACCTCGCGGATGTTGCTGTCGAGGGTTTCGACCTGCTGGCGCGAGACCGGGTCGAGGATGCCCTGCTCCCAGTGGTCGGTGGGCGTATTGTGGTCGGCCGTCGCAACGATGGAGTCCACGCGCCAGGGCTTGCGGCCGGCCAGCTTGAGGCCCTCGAAGGCCTGCGGGCTGGTGACTTCGTGAACCAGGTGGCGGTCGATGTAGATCAGCGCGGTGCCGTCGTCTTCGACGTGCACCACATGGCTGGACCACAGTTTTTCGTAGAGCGTTTGCGCTTGCATGGGCGAATGAAGGGCGTGAGGAGCAATTAAACTTTAATTATTTCACAGCCCTCGGCCGCTGAGTAGCTTGCTCGTAGAGGGGCATCACCCGGGCTGCATACTGGGCGAGGTCGCCCTGGCGGGTTTCGTTGGACGGGTGGGTCGACAGCCACTGGGGCGGCCCGCCGTTGGAGGCCTTCGCCATCTTCTGCCACAGGCTGATCGCGGCCCGCGGATCGTAGCCCCCGCGGGCGGCCAGCTCGACCCCCATGCGGTCGGCCTCGGTCTCGTGTTCGCGGCTGTTGGGCAGCTGGAAGCTCACCTTGGCCACCGTGCCGATGAGGTCGGTGCCAACCTGGCCGGCGCCCAGCACGGCCCCGAGCACGCTGACCCCGATGTTGGTCATCATGGTCTGGGACGCGCGCTCGCGGGCGTGTTCGCGCAGGGCGTGGGCGATCTCGTGGCCCATGATGGCGGCGATCTCGTCGTCGGTCAGCTGCAGGCGATCGATGATTCCGGTGTAGAAGGCGATCTTGCCGCCGGCCATGCACCAGGCGTTGAGCTCGTTGGAGCTCAGCACATTGACCTCCCACTTCCAGGACGGCGCGTCCGGGCGGAAGGCACCGGTGGCCGGGATCAGCCGCCGGGCCACGCCGCGCACCCGCTCCACCTGGGACGAGTCGCGGTTGAGGGCATTCTTCTGGCGGGCTTCCTGCAGGATCTTCTGGTAGCTCTGGGCCGAGGCCGACGCCATCTCGTTGGCGGACACCATCATCCGCTGCTCCCGATCGACACCGACCACTCCGCCCTGGGTCGTCTGCACGGTCTGGCAACCGCTCACCAGCCCAGCCAGCAACACAAGGGGCAGCAGCCCCACCACGCGGCCACGCAGCACCGCAAGCATCTTTGTCATTCCGATCTCCCGAACTGCAACATTCTCGTCAGACCCGCTCGCCGGGCGAAGGCTCCCGCCAACCACCAACGAGTACCAGCAAGCCCAGCAACGCGAACACGGCGCCCAGGGAATAGGTCCAGGCCGAGCCGATCCAGTCCCAAGTGTAGCCGCTGAGCACGCCGCCGATCATCCCCCCGGCGCCGAAGGAGATGCTGCCGTAGAGCGCCTGCCCACGGGCCTGGTGCTGGGTGCCGAACCATTCGTTGACTGCGGCGACTGCCGCCGCGTGATACGCGCCGAAGGTGGCCCCGTGGAGCAACTGGGCGAACAGCAGCAGCGCGAGGGAATCGGCGGCCCAGCCGATCACCAGGAAGCGCAACACCGCCGCAGCGAAGCTGAACACCAGGATCGCCCGCAGGGAGAAAGCCCGCAACAACTGGGGCATGCCCATGAACACGGCGATCTCGGCGATCACGCCGAGGGTCCACATCCAGCCGACCAGGGTCTTGCTGTAGCCGTGCTCGACGAGGTGCAGCGAATAAAAGACATACAGCGCCCCGTGGGCCGCCGACATGAAGAAACAGGCGAGCAGCAGCGAACGTACCTCGGGCCGGCGCAGGATTGTGCCGAGGGGCCGATGCGGCGACGCATGCACCGGGCGCCGCGCCTCGGGGATCACCAGCGCGCAGGCCAGGATCCCGCCGAGGGTGGCGAGGGTCACCCACAGCACGGCACGGATCGGCAACTCATCGAGGAGATAGCCCAGCCCCAGAACGGCCAGGATGAAGCCCACCGAACCCCACACCCGGATGTTGCCGTAGCGCCCGGCCTGCCCGTCGAGGTGGGCGAAGGTGAGCGTCTCGACGAGGGGCAGCGCGGCGCTCCAGAAGAAAGCCAGGAAAGCCATGCTGGCAAAAAGCGAGGCGTAGGCATCGCTCACCAGGAAGCCGGCGAAACCCAGCATCGACAGCAGCGCCGACAGGCGCACGATCGGCACACGCACGCCCAGGCGATCGGCCAGCATGCCCCACAGGGTGGGCGCAAGCATGCGCATCACCGACATCAGCGACATCAGCACCGCGATCTGCGAGGCCGTGCTGCCGATGGACTGCAGGTAGAGGCCGAAGTACGGCGAGAAGGCGCCGACGAAGGCAAAGTAGAAAAAGTAGTAGCCGGACAGGCGCCAGTAGGGAATCATCGGAGAGCTTCGTGGAAAGACCGCCACCGGATAAAAAAAGAGCGCTCTCGCGGGCGCTCTTTTTTCGACCCCGGATCATACCGGGCTCAAAGGCGGATCAGGCGGCTTTCAAGATGTCGTAGAGCTGATCCTTCAGCTTGAGGCGGCGCTTCTTCATGTCTTCGAGGGCAAAGTCGGTCGCCGGCTCGACATTGGACTCGACGCTCACCACATGGCGATTGACTTCCTCGTACTCGTCGACAAGGCGTGAAAACTGCCCGTCCGACGCCTTCAGTGCCTCCACCTTCGCCTTGAACTCGGGCAATTCGTGGATCAGGTCGTGTTGCTGCATGCCACTTCTCCCACTTCGTAAATGAAAAGCGAATCTTGAGTGCGATTCACTTTACGCCGCAGGAGCGGGCAAAAAGTTGACCGGGGTCAATCCTCGGCGCGCGGTGACGGCACGGCCTGGACGCCCTCCGGGGCGAGCCCGGCGATCTTCGGCGTGGCGGTGGACACGTCGGCGTTCTGGGCGCGATGGCGCAGGGCGTGGTCCATCAGGACGATTGCCAGCATGGCTTCGGCGATCGGCGTGGCCCGGATGCCGACGCAGGGGTCGTGGCGGCCGTGGGTGTTGATGACCACCGGCTCGCCAGCCTTGTCGATCGACTGGCGGTCGAGCCGCGTGCTGGAGGTCGGCTTGATGGCCATGCTCACCACCACGTCCTGACCGGTGGAAATTCCGCCGAGCACGCCGCCAGCCTGGTTCGACAAAAAGCCCTCGGGCGACATCTCGTCGGAATGCTGGGTGCCGAGCTGGGCCACGCTGGCGAAGCCGGCGCCGATCTCGACGCCCTTCACCGCGTTGATGCTCATCATCGCGAAGGCGATGTCGGCGTCGAGGCGGTCGTACACCGGCTCGCCCCAGCCGACGGGCACGCCGCTGGCGACCACGTTGATGCGCGCGCCCACCGAATCGCCCGACTTGCGCAGCTCGTCCATGTAGGCCTCAAGCTGGGGCACGATGGCCTGGTTGGGCGCGAAGAAGGCGTTGCCGGGCACGTCGGCCCACGACGCAAACGGGATCTCGACCGGGCCGAGCTGGGCCATGTAGCCGCGGATCACGATGCCGTAGCGCTCGAACAGCCACTTGCGGGCGATCGCCCCCGCCGCCACCCGCACCGCAGTCTCACGCGCCGAGGAGCGGCCGCCGCCGCGGTAGTCACGGATGCCGTATTTCTGCCAATAGCCGTAGTCGGCGTGACCCGGGCGGAAGCTCTCGGCGATGTTGCCGTAGTCCTTGGAGCGCTGGTCCTGATTGCGGATCAGCAGCGCGATCGGGGTGCCGGTAGTGACGCCCTCGAAAACCCCCGACAGGATCTCGACGCTGTCCGGCTCCCGGCGCTGGGTGACGTGACGGGAGGTGCCGGGCTTGCGCCGGTCGAGCTCGGCCTGGATGTCCGCCTCGCTGATCGCCAGCCCCGGGGGGCAGCCGTCCACCACGCAGCCGATGGCCGGGCCGTGGGATTCGCCGAAGGAGGTGACGCAGAACAGCTTGCCGATGGTGTTACCGGACATGGAGGGACTCGCGAAGGGTGAAATTGAAAAAGGCCGGCAAGGCCGGCCGGCACGTGCGGCGCACAGTCTAGCACCGCCGCCGGCCCCGGGCCGACGGCGTGACCGCGCGAGCTTACTGGAAGAACTCGTCGAGGCGGCCGAAGACCGGGTGGTCACCGGCGTGACGCTCGACGTAGCGCACGTCCTCGAGCTTCTCGACCTGGCGGATCATCTTCTCGAGGCGCTGGTCCTCGAAGACCAGCAGCCAGATGCGGCTGGTCTCACCGCTGCCCACCGGCATGCACAGGATGCCTTCGACGTTGAAGGCGCGCCGGGCAAACAGGTTGCAGATGTGGCTCATCACCCCCGGGTGGTTGGCCACGCCGAGCTCCAGCACGACCTTGTTGAAACCGGTGGTTTCCGGCACATCGGGGATGAACTCGGACAGCGGCTTGGCGTTTTGTTCGGACATCGTTTTCTCTCCTCTGGCTCAGCCGATCATCTCGGAGTTGGCGGCGCCCGGCGGCACCATCGGGTAGACGAACTCGTTGGGGTCGATCGTCGCGTGGATCAGGCAGGGGCCGGGCGTGTGCAGGGCTTCGGCCAGGGTGGCGCGCGGGTTGGGCGACGGGTCGAGGTCGACCGCCCGCATGCCGAAGCCTTCGGCGATCTTCAGGAAGTCGGTCGGGCGCTCGTAGCGGGAGGCCATGATGCGCTTGCCGTAGAACAGGTTCTGCTGCTGATGCACCAGGCCGAGGGACTGGTTGTTCATCAGAATGATCTTGACGTTGACGTTCTCCTGGGCGGCGGTGGCCATCTCCTGGATGTTCATCTTCAGGCTGCCGTCACCCGAGAAGCACACCACGGTGCGCTCGGGGGCCGCCAGCGCCGCGCCGATGGCCGCCGGGAAGCCGAAGCCCATCGTGCCGAGGCCGCCGGAGTTGAGCCACTGGCGGGCGCGCCGGAACGGGTAGGCCTGGGCCACCCACATCTGGTGCTGGCCGACATCGCTGGTAATGATGGCATTGTCGTCGAGGCAGTTGGCCACGGCGTGGATCAGGCCGTAGGGCGAGCGCGGGTCTTCGATGCCCGGCATGGCCAGCGGGAAGCGGCCCTTGAGGCTCTCGACATGGGACAGCCAGCGCTTGCGCAGCTGGGGCTTGACCCGCGGCAAGAGCTCGGCGAGCACCTGACCCACGTCACCGGCGATGGCCACGTGGGCATCCTTGACCTTGTGCAGCTCGGAGCGGTCGATATCGATGTGGATGATCTTGGCGTTCGGGCAGAACTCGGCGGTCTTGCCGATGGCGCGGTCGTCGAAGCGGGCGCCGACGCAGATCAGCAGGTCGGCCTCCTCGAGCACGTAATTGGTGTAGCGCGCGCCGTGCATGCCCAGCATGCCGATGGCGAGCGGGTGGTCCATGGGCATCGCGCCCAGGGCCATCAGGGTCATGGTGGTGGGCAGGGAAGCCTGTTCGGCAAGGGTCACGGCCATCGCCGCGGCGCCGGAGTGGATCACCCCGCCGCCCAGGTAGAGCACCGGGCGCTCGGCAGCCTCGATCATCTTCGCGGCCTCTTCGACGGCGGCGATGTCGAACTTGGGCGCGGCGTCGGGCACCACCACGTCGGGGTAGGCCTCGAAGCTCACCATCTGGTTCTGCACGTCCTTCGGCACATCGACCAGCACCGGGCCCGGGCGGTCGGACATGGCGATGCGGAAGGCCGCCGGGATGACCTCGAGCAGTTCCTTCGCCGAGCGCACCAGGAAGTTGTGCTTGGTGATGGGGATGGTCATCCCGTAGGTGTCGACTTCCTGGAAGGCGTCGGTGCCGATCATCGACAGGGGCACCTGGCCGGTGAGGGCGATGATGGGGATCGAGTCGAGCTTGGCGTCGGCAATGGCGGTGACCAGGTTGGTCGCACCGGGGCCACTGGAGGCCAGGCAGACCTCGGGGCGACCGGACACGCGGGCCATGCCCTGGGCGATGAAGCCGGCGCCCTGCTCGTGGCGGCACAGCACGTGGTGAATCGTCTCGCTCTTGGAAAGCGCGTCGTACATGGGCAGGGCTGCGCCGCCGGGCACGCCGGCGATCGTGCTGGTTCCTTGCCGTTCGAGCAGCTTGACGATCAGGTCTGCTCCAGTCATTTGCATCATCGAGGTTCTCCTAGGGGCTTGGGAGCCGTACTGCAGTCCGGGCCGGGGCGCAACAAAATGACAAAACCCCCGCCGGTTGCGCGCCGGCGGGGGTCTGAATTCTCTGATCTACAGCCAGCAACCCTTACGACGCGCGAGCACCTACGCTTACTACGCGTACAACTACGACGTCGAGCGGAAGGATTGCGGCGTGAAGGTTCATGTGTTCTGCTGGGTCATCTATAAGACAGCTCCCGGATTATTGGCACAAAGCCGCATAAACACAAGCAGTTTTTTGCATCGCACCAGCCGGCCGCCACAAAGCCGCTCAGGCCGCCGTAGACGAATCCCGCAGCACGCGGCGCAGGATCTTGCCCACGTTGCTCTTGGGCAGCTCGTCGCGGAACTCGACGAACCTCGGCACCTTGTAGCCCGTGAGCCCCTCGCGGCAATGGGCGATCAGCGCCTCGGCGGTGAGCTTGGGGTCCTTGCGCACGACGAAGATCTTGACCGCCTCGCCCGAGTGCTCGTCGGGCACCCCGAGGGCGGCCACCTCGAGCACGCCCGGGTGCGAGGCCACCACGTCCTCGACCTCGTTCGGATAGACGTTGAAACCCGACACCAGGATCATGTCCTTCTTGCGATCGACGATTCGCACGAAGCCGGCCTCGTCGATGATGGCCACGTCGCCGGTGCGCAGGAAGCCATCATGGGTGAAGGCGCGGGCGGTGTCCTCGGGGCGCTGGTAGTATCCCTTCATCACCTGCGGCCCCTTCACGCACAGCTCACCGGGCGTGCCGAGCGGGACCTCGTAGCCCTCGTCGTCGCGCAGGCTGACGTCGGTGGAGGAGATCGGCAGGCCGATGGAGTGGTTGAACTCGGGCAGATCGAGCGGGTTGATGCACACCGCCGGGGAGGTCTCGGTCAAGCCGTAGGCTTCGGCCAGGGTCTTGCCGGTGATCTTCTTCCAGCGCTCGGCCACCGCCTGCTGCACCGCCATCCCGCCCCCAAGGGAGACTTTGAGCGTTGAAAAATCCAGCTTCTCGAAGTCGGGGTTGTGGAGCAGCGCATTGAAGAGGGTGTTCACGCCGGTGATCACGGTGAACGGATACTTGCCCATCTCGGCCACAAAACCGGGGATGTCGCGGGGGTTGGTGATCAGCAGGTTGCTGGCGCCGATCTTGAAGAAGGTCAGGCAGTTCGCGGTCAGCGAGAAGATGTGATAGAGCGGCAGGGCGGTGACGATGAGCTCCTCGCCCTCCTTCACGTAGGGGCTGATCCAGGCGTGGGCCTGCTGCAGGTTGGCGACGATGTTGCCGTGGGTCAGCATGGCGCCCTTCGCCACGCCAGTGGTGCCCCCGGTGTACTGCAGGTAGGCGAGGTCATCGTGGGTGATCGTGACCGGCCTCAGCGGATGGGCCGCGCCCTGGCTCAGCGCCTCGCGAAACGTCACCGCCTGGGGAAGACTCCAGGGTGGCACCATCTTTTTGACGTGGCGGACGACGAAATTCACCAGCAGCGACTTCGGGAAGCCCAGCATGTCGCCGAGCCCGGTCACCACCACATGGCGCAGGGACATCACCTGGCTGGCGACCTCCTGCAGGGTGTGGGCGAAGTTCTCGACGATGACGATCGCCTCGCAACCGGCGTCGCGCAGCTGGTGCTCGAGCTCGCGGGCGGTGTAGAGCGGATTGACGTTAACGACTGTGTAGCCAGCCCGCAGGACGCCGAACATCGCGATCGGGTACTGCAGGCAGTTGGGCATCATCAGCGCGACGCGGGCCCCCGGTGCGAGCTTGAGCTCGCCCTGCAGGTAGCCGGCAAACTGGCTGGACAACACCTCCAGCTCGCGGTAGCTGATGGCCTTGCCCATATTGATGTAAACCGTGCGCTCGGCAAACTTGCGAACGCCCTTGTCGAAGAGATCGGCGAGCGAGGAGAACTCGCCCACGTCGATTTCGGCGGGCACGCCAGGGGGATAGCTTTTCAGCCAGATCTTGTTCATTTTGTCTCCTTTATCGTTGGTGATGAGTCCGTGGCGACCCGGTGGGCGCTGCAGTGCAGCAACCCGCCGTAATCGGGGACCCGCCCTCCCCAGGCGGCCCGGTGCCCTGCGGCACCAGCTTCCAACGTATTCGACCGGCGCTTGTTGCGCCTTGTTCTCAGGCCGCCCGCCCCCTGCGCGGAACGGCCTGTCTGCTACCTTTGAATCGATCCGGGGCGCAGCCCGGGTGCGCTCAGACCGCGTCTTCTTCGGCCGGCCAGTTGCGGATGTAGTTCTTGAGCATGCGGTTCTCGAAGCTCTGCTCCTCGAGCACGGCCCGGGCCACGTCGTGGAAGGACACCACACCCATCAGGGTGGTGTCGTCCATCACCGGCAGGTAGCGCTGGTGGTTCTCGACCATCAGGCGGCGCAGCTCGTCCATCTGCATGTTGACGCCGGCGGCCACCGGGTTCTTGAGCATCGCCTCCTCCACCGGCAGGGACTGCCAGTCGGCACCGGCCTTCTGGGTGGCGACGAGCACTTCGCGGAAGGTCAGGAGACCGGTCATGCGGCCCTTGTCGAAGACCACCAGGGAACCGACGTCCTGCTCCGTCATGACGGCGACGGCTTCGGAGAGGGTCCGGTTGGACGAAACCGTGAACAGCACCTTGCCCTTGATCGCCAGAATTTCGCTAACCAGCATTTTTTTGTCCTTTGGGTGGCGCCGCGCGCCCGAAACAATATCGGCAACCATGTTATTCGATTGCCGGCGTGACGAGAAGCCGCTGGAGATAGGGATTTACCCCAGTTCGCGGAGTTGTCCACCGTCGGGCAGCGACGCCCGGCGCAGCGGCCGGCGGGGCCGCGGGACTTCGGCCGCTTCCCGCCAGCGCTCCCGCTACCGGCGATGACGGACCAGCAAGCGCGCGGGCCAGGCCAGCCGGGCCGCAAGGATGCCGGAGAGAAGCAAAAAAAATCGCCCTCCGGCGGGAGGGCGATGAGAGTCGGCACGCCAGGGCTGGCGGCGGGCTCAGCGTTCGAGGAACTTCAGCTTGTCCTTGACGCCGCGCCAGTCGTCGGCGTCGGCCGGCGGGTCCTTGCGCTCGACGATGGGCTTCCAGTTGGCAGCCAACTCGGCGTTAAGGGCGATGAAAGCCTCCTGGCCGGCGGGCACGTCATCTTCGGCGAAGATCGCTTCGGCCGGGCATTCGGCCACGCAGAGGGTGCAGTCGATGCACTCTTCGGGGTCGATCACCAGGAAGTTCGGGCCCTCGCGGAAGCAATCCACCGGGCAAACGTCGACGCAGTCGGTGTATTTGCAGCGGATGCAGTTTTCGGTGACGACATAGGTCATGGGGCGCTCCTGTCTGTGGGGGCGGCCAGGCGGGGAGCCGGCCGCGGGGCTGGGGTCCGCGCTGGAACACGATTCGGGGGGCTGCGGACGTGGCGCCGAATATACCGCATCCGCCCTCTTCCGACGCCACCCCGGCATCCACCGGCAGCGCCTGGCCGGTGCATACCAACTGTGCTTCGGCTACCACAGATCGTGATGCGTGGCGAGCTTGCCGCAAGAAAAGCGCTTTTCTTGCCGGAGAATATTCGATAGCATCCCGACATCCGTATCTCGTTGCACGGGCTGTCTTGTTTCCGGCCCCTCCGGAAGTCCCCCTCCCCGACAACAAATCCAAATACTCCCTGAACGCGAGGAATCATGAGCGAACATATCCATTACGTCACCGATGCGAACTTCGAAGCCGAGGTTCTGCAGTCCTCGAGCCCCGTGCTGGTCGATTACTGGGCCGAGTGGTGCGGTCCGTGCAAGATGATTGCACCGATCCTCGACGAAGTGGCCAAGGACTACAACGGCAAGCTCAAGGTTGCCAAGCTCAACATCGATGAAAACCAGGAAACCCCGGCCAAGTATGGCATCCGTGGCATCCCGACCCTGATGCTGTTCAAGGGCGGCAACATCGAAGCCACCAAGGTCGGCGCGCTGTCCAAGTCGCAACTGGCGGCTTTCATCGACAGCCACCTGTAATACCGGCGGGCCGGCTTCACGGCTGGCCACCTGCATTTCCCTGCCGCAACGCCGGCCCGGCCCCACGCCGGGCGGCAAGCCAGGGCAAAACCCATACAGTCCGAGCACTTCTGCTGCTGTATCGGCTGCCGCGAATCCGCGCCAGCCCCAGACACCCTCCCCCACCGCACCCTTCCTCTCTTCCCCCACTCCTGCCTGCCATGCAACTCTCGGAGCTCAAGTCTCTCCACGTCGGCCAATTGCTTGAAATGGCCATTGCCAACGAAATCGAAGGCGCCAACCGCCTGCGCAAGCAGGAACTGGTCTTCGCGCTACTCAAGAACCGCGCCAAGAAAGGCGAGCCGATCTTCGGCGATGGCGTCATGGAGGTGCTGCCCGACGGCTTCGGCTTCCTGCGCGCACCCGACACCTCCTACCTGGCAGGCACCGACGACATCTATGTGTCGCCGAGCCAGATCCGCCGCTTCAACCTGCACACCGGCGACACGGTCGAGGGCGAGATCCGCACCCCCAAAGAGGGCGAGCGCTACTTCGCGCTGGTGAAGGTGGACAAGGTCAACCACGAACCGCCCGAGGCCGCCAAGCACAAGATCCTCTTCGAGAACCTCACGCCGCTGCACCCCAACCAGTGCCTCAAGCTCGAGCGTGACATCCGCGGCGAGGAGAACATCACCTCCCGCGTGATCGACATGATCTCGCCGATCGGCAAGGGCCAGCGCGGCCTGCTGGTGGCGCCGCCGAAGAGCGGCAAGACGGTGATGCTGCAGCACATCGCCCACTCGATCACCTCCAACCACCCCGACGTGGTGGTGATCGTGCTGCTGATCGACGAGCGCCCCGAGGAAGTCACCGAAATGCAGCGCTCGGTGAAGGGCGAGGTGGTTGCCTCCACCTTCGACGAGCCCGCCATCCGCCACGTGCAGGTGGCCGAGATGGTCATCGAGAAGGCCAAGCGCCTGGTCGAGCACAAGAAGGACGTGGTGATCCTGCTCGACTCCCTGACCCGCCTGGCCCGCGCCTACAACACCGTGATCCCGGCCTCCGGCAAGGTGCTCACCGGCGGTGTCGACGCCAACGCCCTGCAGAAGCCCAAGCGCTTCTTCGGCGCCGCCCGCAACATTGAGGAAGGCGGCTCGCTCACCATCATCGCCACCGCCCTCATCGACACCGGCAGCCGCATGGACGACGTGATCTACGAGGAGTTCAAGGGCACCGGCAACATGGAGATCCACCTGGATCGCCGGATGGCCGAAAAGCGCGTCTACCCAGCCATCAACGTCAACCGCTCCGGCACCCGCCGCGAGGAGCTGCTGCTCAAGTCCGACGTGCTGCAGAAGGTGTGGGTGCTGCGCAAGCTGCTCTACGGCATGGACGACATCGATGCGATGGAGTTCCTGCTCGACAAGATCAAGGCGACGAAGAGCAACGGCGAATTCTTCGACGCCATGCGCCGCGGCTGACCGGGCCCGCGCATCACGGAGGGCGGCTACGGCCGCCCTTCGCCGTTCACGGCGCCGGCGCCCGCCCGGCGCGCACCTGGCCTATAATCTAGCCTCTTCTCCATCTGGGCCGCCCATGATGCCTTCCATGCACTTCGACGCTTACGCCTGCGCGCTTCAAGACGCGGGCCGTCGGGTGCCCGGCAGGCGGTACGCCCCGTCACACCAGCTCGGCGTCGGGCTGACGCAAGCCTTCAAGGTTACAGGGTCCCCGGCCGTGCTTTCCCAGGCCGTGCGGGGCCGGAACCGGGACTGATCCCAGGCCACCCCGCACGGCACCTTGCCCAGGGCACGTCTTGCGTGCCTTGTTCAACGTGCAGCCAGAGCGGGGAAGCCAGGCGCCCTCCTTTTCGCATCTCAGCGCCGTAACAGCGGCCATGCCCCGGGCCTTTCCCGGGCAGCGAAAACCCTCCCTGCGGAGCGCCCCCGCCCCGGCTGCCAAGTGCCGCGCCATGCGCGGCAGCCCGTTTGCCGAGGGGTGATGTGATGGTTCTCACAAGAAGTTTCGTCCGGGCCAAGCGCCCGTGCACCAATGGATTCCGCTGGTTCGTCCGCCAGTTCGACGAGGGCGGCAACTACCAGGAGTTGCTCGACACGATGGTGGCCGCCGGCCGGGTCGGCGATGCCTGCTGGCTGCTCGAACAGTTCGGGCCAACCGGCGAAGTGCGGGTCGTCGATGAGATCGAGGCGAACGCGCTCGTGTTCGCGGGCACGCTACAGGTGCGGGGCAACGTGGACGTCGAAGGCAAGCTGCACGTCGGGGGCGACCTGCGCGTGGAGGGCGGCCTGAAGAGCGGCGGCGAGCTGATCGTCGGCGGAAACCTGCGGGTCGAAGGCCAACTGCGGGCCGGCGGCCCCGTCACCGTCAAGGGAGACCTGCGCGCCGGCTGGGGCGTGGAGTCGGCCGGCGACCTGCGCTGCGGCGGCGAACTGCGCACCGGCTGGAGCCTACAGTGCGCCGGGCGGCTGCGCCTGGAAGGCAATGCCTTCGTCGGCATCGATCTCCACAGCGAGGGCGACCTGCGCTGCGCCAAGGGGCTGCAGGTGGGCGGCGATCTCTCGGCCCTCGCCCAGGTGCGGGTCGGCCAGGGCATCGCCGTTGGCGGTTCGATCCACGGCGCGATGCACCTCGAGGCCGGATGGGGCATCAAGGCCGGCGGGCTCATCCAGGCCGACGGGGCCATTCGGGCCGGCGAAAGCCTGTGGGCCGGCGAGGGCATCCAGGCCGGCAAGGGCTATGGCGTGTTCGCCGGGCTCGACGTGCAGGTGGAAGCCTGGGAAAGCAGCGCCCGCGTCAGCGCCCCAAAAAAGCCCGAAGGCCTGATGAGCGGCTGGTGGGCCGGCCCCGCCGTGGCTTGAGGGGCCCGAGCATGCACACCCTGGCCCTTCCTGTCCTGCCCCGCCTGGGCGACCTGTTCGCCTGTCTGCCCCCGTGGATGGCGCTGCGCATCGACGTGCAGCGCCCCGACGAGAGCATCGAGCGCGAGCTCGACACCCTCCATCGACGCCGCCAAACGGCTGCCGACCCGCTCGCCAGCTGCAGCACGCTGCCCGGCCGCCTGCCCGGGCTGGTGTGGCACCACCGCAAGGCCGACGGCGAGCACTACGTCTATGTCGAGGACACCGCCCGCGGCTGCCTCGCCGGCTACACCGTGTTCAACCGCCTGGTCGAAGTGGACCGCCGCACCGACCCCCACGTGCGGGCGCCGCATTCCAGGTACGCGCCGGACTACCAGCGGCGCGGCATCGCCACGGCGGTGTACGAATGGGGCCTTGAGCAAGGCTTCTGCCTGCTCAGCGGCGCGCGCCAGTCGGCCGGCGCCCACGCCCTGTGGCTCGCCCTCGGGCGCCGTTTCCAGCTCGGCTATGTGGCGTTGCGCGCGCGGCGGATGCATTACCTGGGCGCACAGCCGCCCTCTACCCTGCGCGACGAGCTGAGCACCCGCCTGCTCCTGATCGGCCCGGGCTGGAGCGTGGAGCGCCTGCAGGCCCTGGGGCTGCTGCAGACCACCCGGCCAGCGGCGGCCACCTGAGCCCGCCCCGCCCTTGCGGCGGGAATGCGGCGGGGCTGCCATCAGCCGCCCTGCCGCTGCACACTGGTCCCCGGGTGGGAGCGGCGCCACGCCGGGCGGGCTGCGGCGATGCAGCAAGGCCTTGTATAATCGCGGCCTTTCCCGCTTTCCGCCCTGCCCATGACCGCCGCCGTCCAGCAAATCGCCCGCCGTCGCACCTTTGCGATCATCTCCCACCCCGACGCGGGCAAGACCACGCTGACCGAGAAGCTGCTGTGGTTCGGCGGCGCGATCCAGGTGGCCGGCGAGATCCGCGCCCGCAAGGCCGCCCGCCACGCCACCTCCGACTGGATGGAGCTCGAGAAGCAGCGCGGCATCTCGGTGACCTCGTCGGTGATGCAGTTTCCCTACCGCGACTGCGTCATCAACCTGCTCGACACCCCGGGCCACGAGGACTTCTCCGAAGACACCTACCGCACCCTCACCGCCGTCGACTCGGCGGTGATGGTGATCGACTCGGTGAACGGCGTCGAAGCCCAGACCATCAAGCTGCTCAACGTGTGCCGGCTGCGCGCCACGCCCATCGTCACCTTCATCAACAAGCTCGACCGCGAGGGCCGCGAGCCCATCGAGCTGCTCGACGAGATCGAGTCGGTGCTCGGCATCCAGTGCGCCCCGATGACCTGGCCGATCGGCATGGGCAAGCGCTTCCGCGGCGTGTATCACCTGTACACCGACACCATTCAGTTCTTCGAGCCCCAGGCCGAAAAGGGCACCTCCGAGATCATCCAGGGCCTCGACAACCCGCGCCTCGACGAGGTCATCGGTGACCAAGCCGAAGAGCTGCGGATGGACATCGAGCTCGTCCGTGGTGCCTCCCACACCTTCAACCGCGAGGCCTACCTCGAAGGCAAGCAGTGCCCGGTGTTCTTTGGCTCGGCGGTGAACAACTTCGGCGTGCAGAGCCTGCTGGATGCGGTGGTCGAGCTCTCCCCCGCCCCCCTGCCCCGCCCGGCCAAGAGCCGGATGGTCGAGCCGATCGAGCCCAAGTTCTCCGGCTTCGTGTTCAAGATCCAGGCCAACATGGACCCGAAGCACCGCGACCGCATCGCCTTCATCCGCGTCTGCGCCGGCCGCTTCGAGCGCGGCGGCAAGCTCAAGCAGGTGAGCACCGGCAAGAGCCTGGCCATCAACAACGCCATCACCTTCATGGCGCAAGACCGCAACACCACCGACGAAGCCTTCGCCGGCGACATCATCGGCATCCCCAACCACGGCACCATCCA
>JAEUNU010000111.1 GCA_016789125.1 Zoogloea sp.
AATTTCTTCGTGGCAGCAACCTCAGTCACTACCCCTCGAAACCGAGCACCCACACCTATCGGTTGTTCATCTTTTTAAAGAACCGCTGCAACAGCAGCGAAGAGGTGCGCATTATACAGAGAACTGAAACCCTGTCAAGCACGCTTCGAAAATTATTTTTAAACTTTCGAAACCACCCTTGAAAACACTTTTACAACCAGCATTTTCGTCAAACCAACAAAACCTAGTCTTTCACAAAATAAAGCCACTCTTTCGAGTGGCTTTATTTCTACATCTATGGTCGGGGCGGCGGGATTCGAACTCGCGACCCCTTGCACCCCATGCAAGTGCGCTACCAGGCTGCGCTACGCCCCGACAAGCTGCGCATTATAGACACGTCTTTAAGGTTTGCCAAGCACTAATTTCATTTATTTCTTACCAGGCATCCAAGAAAGCCCTCAGGCGCTGGCGGGGATCAGGAAGTCATCGGAAATCCTGCAGCCCAGATCGAAGATCCGGTCACGGAAGTTCTCGAGATACTTGCGCATGCCGCCCTCGAAAATCCCCTCGATACGCCCAAAATGAAGATGGGCCTCGAGCTCCCCTGCGAGTCGTTCGGTTTCGGCCGAGCGAGAGTTGGCCACACGGGCGAGGTTCGAATAAACCTCTTTCATGCAGCGCGCCAACGACCTAGGCATATCGGCACGGAGGATCAGCAGCTCGGCGACACGAAGCGGGTTGATCTGGTCGCGGTATACCCGCCGATACACCTCGAACGCCGAAACCGAGCGGAGCAGCGCGCTCCATTGATAGTAATCGGCGCTCTGCATCTCCTCGTCAGAACCCGGCAGGAGGTTGAGATACTTGACCTCGAGGATGCGGGCGGTGTTGTCGGCGCGCTCAAGGAAGGTGCCGAGCCGAATGAAGCGCAACGCCTCATCCTGCAGCATGGTGCCGATGGTCACCCCCCGCGACATGTGGGAGCGATACTTCACCCACTCGAAGAAATCACCCGGCCCAGCCTCCAGCATCTTCGCCGGGCTGAAGTCACGCATCTTGAGCCACGTACCATTGGTGGTTTCCCACATTTCGGACGTAAGCGTGCCGCGCACGGCGTGGGCGTTCTCGCGGGCCGCGCGCAGGCAGCGATAGATGCTGCCCGGGTTGTCCCGGTCGAAGATCATGAAATCGAGCACAGCATCGGTGCTGAAGCTGCTGTGACGCGCCTTGAAGGCGTCCTGCAGCTCCATGACCTTGAGCATGCCGCTCCACATGTTCTCGACGTCTTCACCATTGCGCGGCAGCAGCGTCAGTTGGTAGGTGACGTCGAGGATGCGTGCGGTGTTCTCGGCGCGCTCCATGTAGCGTGCCATCCAGAAAAGGTGATCAGCGGTGCGACTCAGCATGTCAGGCCTCCAGTACCCAGGTGTCCTTGGTGCCCCCGCCCTGCGAGGAGTTCACCACGAGAGATCCTTCGCGCAGCGCGACGCGAGTGAGGCCACCCGGCACGAGCTGCACCTCGCGCCCCGAAAGCACAAAGGGGCGAAGGTCGAGATGGCGCGGCGCGACACCGCTGTCGACGAAGGTCGGACAGTTCGAAAGCGCCAGCGTCGGCTGGGCGATGTATTTCTCGGGGTTAGCCTCGAGGTAGCGGCGGAAGGTCTCGATCTGCTCCTTGGTCGAGGCCGGGCCGACGAGCATGCCGTAGCCGCCCGCACCATGCACCTCCTTGACCACGAGCTCGGGCAGGTGGGCCAGGGTATAGGCCAGATCCTCGGGCTTGCGGCACATGTAAGTCGGTACGTTGTTGAGGATCGGCTCCTCGCCCAGGTAGAAGCGGATCATCTCGGGCACATAGGGATAGATCGACTTGTCGTCGGCGACGCCGGTACCGATGGCATTCGAGAGCGTCACCCGCCCTGCCCGGTAGGCGTCGAGCAGCCCAGGCACGCCGAGCATGGAATCCTTGCGGAAGTACTTTGGATCGAGAAAATCGTCATCGACGCGGCGGTAGATAACATCGACGCGGCACGGCCCCTGGGTGGTCCGCATGAAGACCTGGTCATCGCGCACGAAGAGATCCTGCCCCTCCACCAGCTCCACGCCCATCTGCTGGGCGAGGAAGGCATGCTCGAAATACGCGCTGTTGTAGGCGCCCGGCGTCAGCACGACCACCGTGGGGTCGCTGACCCCGGCGGGCGCCAGGCTGCGCAAGGTGTTGAGCAGCATGTCGGGGTAGTGCTCGACGGGGGCGATCTTGTGGCGCGCGAACAGTTCCGGGAAGAGCCGCATCATCATGCGCCTATCCTCGAGCATATAGGAGACGCCGGAGGGCACGCGCAGATTGTCCTCGAGAACGTAGAACTCGCCCGCCCCGGCCCGCACCACATCGACACCGGCGATGGCCGCATAGACATCACAGGGCACCTTGACGCCCTTCATTTCCGGGCGATACTGGGCGTTGTCCAGGACCTGCTCGGCGGGTATCCGCCCGGCCTTGAGGATCTCCTGCTCGTTGTAGATGTCGTGGATGAAGGCATTGAGCGCCTTGACCCGCTGGCGCAAGCCCGCCTCGAGCCCCTTCCACTCCTGGGCCGGAATGATGCGCGGGATGATGTCGAAGGGAATCAGGCGTTCGGTACCCGACTCCTCGCCATACACTGCAAAGGTGATCCCGTAGCGATGGAACAGGGCATCCGCCTCGGCTCGCTTGCGTGCAATCCGGTCGGGTGGCGTTTCGTTGAGCCACGCGGCGTAGGATGCGTAATGGGCACGAACGCTCCCGTCGTCCGCGGTCATTTCATTGAAGAATTTAGTGAGGGCCATTCGCGATCGCCTGTTATGTTTGTGAGGCACAAATACCACTACAGAGGTATAGCGAAAAACGTGCCAACGAAAAAAGCAAAATAAAACAGACGTCGACGGCCCACCGCAGCCCAGGCATGCACCAAAAGCGTGCCTTCGCACTTCCTTGGTGAATCTACTGCGCCACATCCCGGTGCAATATGAGCCTGTCGAATCATGCAAAGCCCGACGCGCCGGTGAAGCAGTTACCGCCACAGCTGCAGCCCGTGCATGGGACAATCCAGGCTCCATCGCTTCCTGCACCAGCCATGCAGCCCCTGCCCGCCCCGCCTTATCAGCCGCCTCCCGGCATGCCGACGATCATCCATCTCGATGACAGCATGATCGTGCTCGACAAACCTGCCGGGCTGCTGTCGGTGCCCGGCCGCGGGCCTGCCCATGCAGACAGCCTGGCCTCGCGGGTTCAGATAGAATTTGCCGACGCCCGTATCGTCCATCGACTGGACATGGCCACCTCAGGCCTCTTGATCATGGCCCGGGGCCTCGAGATGGAACGCAGGCTAAGCATCGCCTTCCAGCAGAGGCAGGTGGAGAAGCGCTATGTCGCGGTTGTAGCGGGCAGGCCAAGCCCGGACGAAGGGGAAATCGCGCTACCGCTGATCACCGACTGGCCCAACCGGCCGCGCCAGAAAGTGGATTTCGAGGCGGGCAAGCCCTCGCTCACTCATTACAAGCTGCTGTCCCATGACGCCGCCCAGGACAGCAGCCGCATAGACCTTCGCCCCCACACCGGGCGTTCCCACCAATTGCGGGTGCACATGATGGCGATCGACCACCCGATCCTGGGGGACGAGCTCTATGGCGATCCCGATAGCCGCCACGCCGCAGAGCGCCTGCTCCTCCATGCGGCCGAGCTGACATTGCCCCACCCGCTCACCGGAGCTCCGCTCCACTTTGTAAGCACGCCGCCCTTCTAGGCCGCGATCGGCTTCAAGCCCCCGGGTTGCCGTGCCGGAAGGCGATCACGTGATCGGCCTCGAGGCGCACCCCGATCTTCTCGCCAATCGCGTGGTTGTGGTGCGAGGGCACCAGCGAGAGCACCTCGGTGCCGCTGTCCAGACGCAGCGTATACATGATGTCGGCGCCACGAAAAGCCTTGTGCAGCACCTCGGCGCGGGTCGGGCTACGATCGTCGTGAACCACGTCGTCCGGCCGCAACAGCACATCAACCCGACACCCCAGACCGCAGGCCGCGCAGCCCCGCGAACACTCGGGCGGCACCCCCGAGCCGAGCACACCCAGCTCGATCTCCACATTGCCGGCGTCGAGCACCGCGCCGGGTACGAAAACCCCTTTGCCGACGAAGTCCGCCACGAAGCGATTGGTCGGCCGGTGGTAGAGGTTATAGGGCGTATCCCACTGCTGGATGCGCCCCTCGAACATCACCCCGATCTCGTCGGCCATCGCGAAGGCCTCGTGCTGGTCGTGGGTAACCAGCACCGCGGTCATGCCTTCGCTCTTCAGGATCTCCCGCACCTCCACCGAAAGGCGTTCGCGCAGATCCACATCGAGGTTGGAGAACGGCTCGTCGAGGAGCACCAGCTCCGGCCGCGGCGCCAGCGCCCGGGCCAACGCCACGCGCTGCTGCTGGCCACCGGAGAGCTCATGAGGAAACTTGCGCCCCTGCCCCGCGAGGCCCACCGTCGATAGCAACTCATCAACCCGCGCAGCCCGATCGGCGGATGGAATGCTGCCCAGACCAAAGCCGACGTTCTGCTCCACGGTCAGATGCGGAAACAGCGCGTAATCCTGGAACACCATTCCCACCTGGCGCTTCTCCGGCGGCACCCGGTGCCCGGCGCGGCTGACGACCGCGTCGTGGATCAGAATCTCGCCGCCAGAGATCTCCTCGAAGCCGGCGATGCAACGCAGCAAGGTCGTCTTGCCGCAACCCGACGGGCCGAGCAGGCAGGCGATGCTGCCTTGCTCGAGACGAAAATCGACGCCATTCACGATGGTCTGGCGGCCATAGCGCTGGACGACGGACTTGAGTTCAAGTTTGGACATGGCATCAATTATAATTCGCATTCAACCGCCAGATGCCATGACTTCCCGAATCCCGCAGCCTGCCCGCTCCCCACTCCTTGTCGCAGCCTTCCTGGTCGCACTACTGACCGGGCTTCCGGTGGCAAGCGTCGGTTTCAACCTCTTTCTGGGCGGTACCAGCACGACCTGGTCGCACCTAGCCTCCACCGTCCTGCCCGAATACATCGCCAATTCCCTCGCCCTGTGCGCCGGCGTGGGCTTCGGCGTGGCGGTCGTCGGCGTCACAACCGCCTGGCTCACCGCGATGCACGACTTCCCCGGGCGACGCATCTTCGAATGGGCGCTGGTCCTGCCCCTGGCGGTCCCGGCCTACGTGATGGCCTATGTCTACACCGACTTCCTGCAGTTCGTCGGCCCGGTGCAGACCACCTTGCGCGAACTCTTCGGCTGGGAATACGGCGACTACCACTTTCCCGACATCCGCACCCTGCCGGGGGCGATCCTGATGTTCGTCTTCGTGCTCTACCCCTATGTTTACTTGCTGGCCCGCACCGCCTTCCTCGAACGGGCCGGCGGCGTGCTGGAAGCCGCTCGCACCCTGGGCACTGGCCCCTGGCGCGCCTTCTTCACGGTATCCCTGCCCCTCGCCCGCCCGGCGATCGCCGCCGGCGTTGCCCTGGCCCTGATGGAGACCCTGGCCGACTACGGCACCGTGGCCTACTTTGCGGTCAACACCTTCACGACCGGCATCTACCGCGCCTGGTTCTCCCTCGGCGACCGGGTTGCCTCGGCCCAGCTGGCGGCGATCCTGCTCGGGTTCGTGCTCCTGCTGGTCGCCCTCGAGCGCAGTACCCGCGGCCGTGCCCGCTACCACAACACCTCCAGCCGCCATCGCCCGCCGCCCGGGCGCCTGCATGGCCTGGCCGGCGTGATGGCGATGCTGGCCTGCTTCACGCCGCTGCTGCTGGGCTTCCTGCTACCGGCCGGGCTGCTGCTGCGGATGGCGCTCGGCGAAGGTGACGCCCAGTTCGGCGAACGCTTCCTGATGCTCGCCCGCAATAGCCTGACCCTCTCCGGGCTCACCGCCCTCCTCGCCGTCGCGCTGGCGGTACTCCTCGCCTACAGCGCCCGGCTCTCCAAGACCTTCCTTGCCCAGGCGCTCAATCGCCTCGTCGGGCTGGGCTACGCGGTGCCCGGCACGGTGATCGCAGTCGGCGTGCTGATCCCCGTCACCCGTCTCGACAACTGGATCGCCGGCCAATGGGAAAGCACCTTCGGCAGCAACCCGGGCCTGCTCCTCACCGGCGGCATCGCCGCGCTCATCTACGCTTACCTCGCGCGCTTCCTCGCGGTGGCGCTGCAGACCGTCGACGCCAGCCTGTCCAAGATCACCCCCAGCATGGACGACGCAGCCCGCAGCCTGGGCCTCGGCCAGGGGGCCACCCTGCGCCGGGTGCATGTGCCCATCCTTCGCGGCAGCCTGTTCACCGCGGCACTGCTGGTTTTCGTGGACGTGATGAAAGAGCTCCCTGCCACCCTGGTGATGCGGCCCTTCAACTTCGACACCCTCGCCACCCAGGCCTACACGCTGGCCTCCGACGAGCGCCTGACCGAAGCCTCCACCGCCGCCCTGGCGATCGTCGCGGTCGGCCTCCTGCCGCTGATCGCCCTGTCACGGCAGATCTCCCGGGCGCGCAAGTCCACGTAGAACACCCCCGACGCGCGGGGCTACAGGGGCGTTTAAAGAAGCTACGGCGCTCCGGCCCGCCTACTTGTAGCCGGCGCGGTCGTAGATCATCTGGGCCTTGACCTGGTACATCGCCAGGTTCTTCACCGGCAGGGTGTCGGCCTTGAACTTGCCCAGCGCGTCCAGCGCCGGGTTGCTGACCTTCACCTTGTCCACCGCCGGCCACTCGTTGTTGCCATCGGCAAAGTGGCGCTGGGCCTCGTCCGAGGCCAGGTATTCGAGGAAGCTCAGGGCTGCGGCCTTGTGGAGCGCATGTTTGAGCACGCCGCCACCGGACACGTTGATGTGGGTCCCGGTGGTGGCCTGGTTGGGCCACACCACGCCGACCTTCTCCATCATCTTCTGGTCTTCGGGCTTGGTGGAGCGCATCAGGCGGGCAACATAATAAGTGTTCGACAGCGCCACCTGGCACTCACCCGCAGCCACCGCCTTGATCTGGTCGGTGTCGCCGCCCTTGGGCGCACGCGCAAAGTTGGCCACCACGCCCCGCGCCCACTCCTCGGCCTTCGCCTCGCCCTGGTGGGCGATGATCGACGCACCCAGCGACAGGTTGTAGGGGTGCGAACCCGACCGGGAGCACAGCTTGCCCTTCAACGCCGGTTTGGCCAGGTCGTCGTAGCTCTTCACGTCATCCGGGCTCACGCTGCCCTTGCGATAGACGATGACCCGCCCACGGGTCGAGAACGAAAACCAGTCTTCGGTGCGCAGGTGGGCCGGGATCCGCGCCTCCAGCACCTTCGAGGAGACCGGGGCAAACAGGCCGAGCTCATGGGCCTTGGCGAGCCGGGCGGCGTCCACGGTGAGCAGCACGTCCGCCGGGCTGTTGGCCCCCTCGTTGCGGATGCGTTCGAGCAGCTCGTCCTCCTTGCCCTCGATGCGGTTGATCCTGATGCCGGTCTTCGCAGTAAAGTTGGTGTAAAGCGCCTCGTCGGTCTGGTAGTGACGAGCCGAATAGAGGTTGAGAACCTTCTCTTCGGCCGAAGCCCCGGCAGAGAGGGTCGCCAATGCGGCAAACAGCAGCGAGGTCTTGAACTTCATCCGTGGGGCTCCAGTTGGCGGCCGCAGGGTTTTCGAGCCGAACAGCGAAGAGTCTATCCAGCGTCTGATAAGATGTAAATGCGAACGGTTCGCACAAAGATCAGCTCATCACCGCAACCATGGATATCCTTCCCGACAAGCCCTTCTCTGCAGCCTGCGAGCGCAACCGCGATCCCATCCTGGCGTTGCTGCGCTCCCATTTTGCCGACCGCCGGCACGTGCTGGAGATCGGCTCGGGCACCGGCCAGCACGCGGTGCACTTTGCCGCCGCCCTGCCCCAGCTCGTCTGGCAGACCAGCGACCGGCCCGAATGGCTACCCGGCATCCGCCTGTGGCTGGCCGAAGCCGGCCTGCCCAACACACCGCCGCCCATTGAGCTGGACGTTCGCGGCCCGTGGCCCGGCGAGCGCTTCGATGCCGTCTTCAGCGCCAACACCCTCCACATCATGGGCTGGCCAGAAGTCGAAGCGCTGTTTGCCGGGCTGCCCGCCGTGCTGGCCGACGACGCCCGGCTGACGATCTACGGCCCCTTCAATTATGGCGGCCGCTTTACCAGCCCCAGCAACGCGGCCTTCGATGCCGGCCTGCGCGCCGACGACCCCAAGCGCGGCATCCGCGACTTCGAAGCCGTCGACGCCCTCGCCCGCGGCATCGGCTTCGAGCTCGTCGAAGACCTGGCCATGCCGGCCAACAACCGCTGCCTGAGCTGGCGACGCCCGGGCAAGGCCTGAGACTCAGGCGTGATTGAGGCCGAGCAGGTTCATCGGCCCGTTGGAAGTGTTCAGCACGATGGAGCTCATGCCGCTGCCCTGCTGCTGCTGGACGCCGTAGATCGACAGATCGCCGGTATCGAAGGCAAACACATCGCCCGAAAGCTTCAGCAGGAGCCGGCGGGACGCCGGAAACCAGGCGTAGGCCATGTCGTTCTGGCTGCCCGAGCTGGCGGGCGAGCCGAGTTCGGACGGCCACCAGTTGCCGGACTGGACGAAGCCCCAGCTGCCCTGCTGCGGCGCCATTGCCGGCTGAGGTTCGCGGTGCTGGGAGAGTTCGCTCAGCAGGCTGCCGACACGCCACTTGAGGTTGTCGTTGAACATGTCGCCGATCATCATCATGCCGCCGCTCATCCACTGGCCCATGCCGCCGAGCTCCGGGTGGCTGAACTGGGCCTGGCTGAAACCGCCGGCCTGCAAGGCAGCATAAGCCGCACGCCCGGCATCGGCACTGAACCCGTGACGGGCCGCGATTTCTTCAATGCTCATGGGAATCTCCTGTCGAAAGGTAAAAGGTGTCTGGGCCGCCCGCTCAAGCCTGCCCCACGAGGCGCACGCCCATCAGGAGCGGCAGGCCGTCGTCGGTCGACAGGGCTTCCGGGCGGCGGCGCGGCAGCTCGATCGCATTGAACGCATCCTCGACGGCCTTGATGGCGATCACCGGCGGCTCGGCGCGGACACTGCCGAAGATGGTCGCAAACGACACATCCGCCGCATCGCGCCCCACGCCAAAACGCATAAGGCCCATCGGGATGGCAGTGGCGGAAGGGTCGAAGAGATACCAGCGGTCACCGAGGAAGACCTCGACGTAGGCATGGAAGTCACTCGGCCCGAGGGCCGGGTCGGCACCAAAGTCGATGCCTGCGGCAAAACGGGCCGGAATGCTGAGGGCCCGGCACAGGGCGATCATCAAATGGGCGAAATCGCGGCACACGCCCACCCTCTCGGTCAAGGTATCGACCGCCGAGGTACTCGCGTTGGTGGTGGCCGACTTGAACTCGACATGCTTGCCGACCCATTCGCAGATCGTGCGCACCCGGCCATAGCCCGGCGGAAGGTTGCCGAATTCGCGGATCGCCACGTCGTAGAGGCGGTCGGACTGGCAATAACGGCTCGGATACAGATAGGTGAGCACCTCGGCCGGCAGGCGGGCCACCGGCACCTCGGGGATCAGCTCGGGGGCCGCCACGTGGTGCTGCAGCTCGACCGTGGCGCTGTAGCGCAGGCGCAGCGGGCCGGGCTCGGCGCGGAGACGCATGTAACGGTTGCCGGTGGACGGGTCGGTATGGACCTGGGGCAGCAGGAACTGCCCGAGCTCCATCATCTCCGTCACCACCCGCTGCTGGCGGGTGTGAGCGGCGTGGATGTTGAAGATGAAGTCGCAGCCCGGCGGGGCGACGTCGTATTTGAGTTCGACCGAAAAAACCAGTCTGACCATGGGAGTCCCGGAAAATGGCCTCGACGCGCGTTGCGGGTCATCCGGCAAAGTGACATCTGTGGGCCGGCGATGCTGCGCGCCGGCCTGCGACAAGCCTCAATCCTACTCTGCGGCGGCGCAACATGCGTATTTTTGTGCGCCGCAACGACCGTTTTGCGCGTAATCAGGCGCGATGGAGGTTCACTTCGTCGCGGGTGGCCAGCGCCACCTTGCGCGCTGCGTCAGCAAAATCCTCGCCCGAGCCGGCATAAAGGATCGCCCGCGACGACGAGATCATCAGCCCCGCGCCCGAAGCCGTGCGGCCAGCCTTGACGGTGGCCTCCACGTCGCCGCCCTGGGCGCCGATGCCCGGCACCAGCAGCGGCAACTCGCCCACGATGGAACGCACGTCGGCGAGCTCCTGGGGGAAGGTCGCGCCGACCACCAGCGCGTTCTGGCCGTGGGTGTTCCACTTGCCGGCGACGAGCTCGGCTACGTGCTGGTAGAGCTTGCGCCCGCCCTCGACGCTGAGGTTCTGCAGGTCGGAGCCGCCGGGGTTGGAGGTGCGGCACAGCACGATCAGGCCGCGGTCGGAGAATTCGAGGTAGGGCTCGACGGAATCGAAGCCCATGTAGGGGTTCACCGTCAGCGCATCGGCGCCGTAGCGCTCGAAGGCCTCGCGGGCGTACTGCTGGGCGGTGGCGCCGATGTCGCCGCGCTTGGCGTCGAGCACCACCGGCACCGTCGGGTACGCTTGCCGGATGTAGGCGATCAGGTCCTGCAGCTGGTCTTCGGCCCGCTCGGCGGCGAAATAGGCAATCTGCGGCTTGAAGGCGCAGGCCAGGTCGGCGGTGGCATCGACGATGCCCTTGCAGAAGGCCAGCACCGCATCCGGCCGGCCCTTCAGGTGGGCCGGGAAACGCTTGACGTCCGGGTCGAGGCCGACGCACAGCAGGGAATCATTGTTCTGCCAGGCGGCAGCCAGCTTGGAACGGAAATCCATGATCAAGGGGCCCGTGGCCCGACGAGTGAAATCAGGCCGCCAATTCTACCAGCCTCACCCGCCGCTGCCCCGGGCTCGGGCCCGGGCAGGTGCCAGAGCATGTCCGGCCCCCACCGCCACACCTCACAGCCGCTCGAAAACCCCCGCCGCCCCCATGCCGGTGCCGATGCACATGCTGATCATCCCGTAGCGGCCACCGGTGCGCTGCAGGCCATGCACCAGCGTGGCGGTGCGGATCGCCCCGGTCGCTCCGAGCGGGTGGCCGAGGGCGATAGCGCCGCCGAGCGGGTTGACCCGCGCCGGGTCGAGCTCGAGGTCGTGCATCACTGCCAGCGCCTGGGCTGCGAAGGCCTCGTTGAGCTCGATCCAGTCGAGCTGCTGCAGGCTGATGCCGGCCTGTGCCAGCGCCTTCGGGATCGCCGCCACCGGGCCGATGCCCATGATCTCGGGCGGCACGCCCGCCACCGCGTAGCTGCAGAAGCGCGCCAGCGGCGTGAGGTTGAACTGCCTGAGGATCTTCCCGGAGACCAGCAGCACCGCCGCGGCGCCGTCCGACATCTGGGACGCGTTGCCCGCCGTCACCGTGCCGCGGGCGTGGAAGACCGGCTTCAGCCTGCCCAGGCTGTCGACGCTCACGTCGGTGCGGGCGCCCTCGTCATGCTCGGCTAGGCGCTGACGAAGCCGCACCTCGCCGCTCTTCAGGTCGGGCAGATGCTCGCTGAAGGCAAAGGGCGAGATCTCCGCCTTGAAATGCCCGGCGGCAATCGCCGCGCAGGCCTTGCGATGGGACTCGACCGCGAAGGCATCCTGCGCCTCGCGGCCGATCTGCCATTGCTGGGCGACCTTCTCGGCGGTCAGGCCCATGCCGAAAGCGATGCCGCGCTGCTCGTCGGCGGCGAACACGGCCGGGTTGACCACCACCTTGTTGCCCATCATGTTGGTCATCACGGTCATCGACTCGGTGCCGGCGGCGATCATCACGTCGGCGTTGCCGAGCTGGATCTGGCTGGCAGCATCGGCCACCGCCTGCAGGCCCGACGAGCAGAAGCGGTTGATCGTGATGCCCGGCACGGTGTTGGGCAGCCCGACCAGCAGCACGCCGATGCGCGCCACGTTCATGCCCTGCTCCGCTTCGGGCATCGCGCAGCCGACGATCACATCGCCGATCAGGGCCGGGTCCAAGCCCGGTGCCTGGGCCATCACGCTCTTCAGCACGTGGGCCAGCAGGTCATCCGGCCGCACATTACGGAACATGCCCTTGCGCCGGGCGACCGGTGTGCGGGTCGCGGCGACGATGTAGGCGTCCTGAATCTGTCTTTGCATTGTGTTGTCCACCGTCTCAGTTACGCAGGGGTTTGCCGGTTTCGAGCATGTGCTGGATGCGCGCCCGGGTTTCCGGGGTCTTCAGGAGTTCAATGAACTCCCGGCGCTCCACCGTCAGCAGCCACGCCTCGTCCACCAGGCTGCCGTACTCCACCTCGCCGCCGCACAGGGCCACCGCCACCGCGCGGGAGACGCGGTAATCGTGGGCCGAGATCATGCCACCCTCGCGCATGTTCACCAGGGTCATCTCCATCGAGGCGATGCCGGCCCGCCCGGCCACCGGCACCCCGCGCGCCGGCACCGGCGGCACGTAGCCGGCGTCGGCCAGCAGGCGGGCCTCCTTGAGGGCGACCCACAGCAGCTCGCGGGGGTGGAACAGGATCGTGTCGTCCGCCGAGGCGTAGCCCATCCCGATCGCCTCGTGGGCGCTCTTGCCGGTCTTGCCGGTGGCGACGGCCATGAAGGTCGGCGTCAGGTTGCCGAGCACCTCGCCGGCCGTGCCAGACTGGGCCGCCCAGCGCGCCGCGCGGAGCGCCAGCTCCTTGCAGCCGCCTCCCGACGGGATCAGGCCGACGCCCACCTCCACCAGGCCGAGCTGGCTTTCCAGCGCCAGCACGCGCTTGCGGGCATGCATCGCAAACTCGCAGCCGCCGCCGAGCGCCATCCCTTCAACAGCCGCCACCACCGGCACGGCCGAGAACTTGATCGCCATCGCCGTCTGCTGGAAGCGGCTCACCGTGCGCTCGAGGCGCTCGACATCGCCGGCCACGCAGGCGTCGTGGATCTGTTTGAGATTGGCGCCCACCGCAAACGGCGCCTCGTGCCAGATGACGAGTCCGTCCAGCTCGCGCTCGGCGCGGGACAGTGCTTCCAGCAGGCCATCCACCACCTCGTCCCCGATGGCGTGCATCTTCGACTTGAAGGAGACGATGCCGATGCCGCCATCCACCGCCGGCAGCCGCCACAGGCGCACGCCGGCGTTTTCGAAGAGGGTTTCGCCGCTCTCCTCCGGCCGCGCGCCGGCCTCGCCGAGGAGCCGCTCCGGGAGGAGCTGGCGCGCATAAACCGGCAGGGTCGAACGCGGGACGTCCGCCTCCCGGCGTGCCGACCACGAACCCGCCGCGCCGTGCACACCGCTGCGCCCGGGTGCCGTCACCCAGGCCGGCAGCGGCGCGCGGCTCATCGCCCGGCCGGCCTCGATGTCGGTAGCGATGGCCTCTGCCGTGTCGGCCCAGCCCGCCGCTTGCCACAGCTCGAAGGGCCCCTGGGCCCAGCCGAAGCCCCAGCGGAGGGCAAAATCCACGTCGCGGGCGTTGTCGGCCACGTTTTCCAGCTGCACCGCGCAGTAGTGGAAGAGGTCGCGGAAGATCGCCCATACAAACTGCGCCTGTGCATCGCCCGACTCACGCAGGGCCTTGAGCCGGGCGGCCGGATCGACGAGCTTGAGGATGGCTGCCACCTCGGCGGAGAGGCTGTCGTCGCTGGCCCGGTAGTCGCCGGCGGCCGGGTCGAACACTTCGATCGCCTTGCCCTGCTTGCGGTAGATGCCGGCCTTGGTCTTCTGGCCCAAGGCGCCCCGGGCGATCAGCCCGTCGAGCCACGCAGGCGCCTTGAAAAACGCGTGCCAGGGGTCGCTCGGCAGGGTGTCGCGCATGGTGTTCACGACGTGGGCCAGGGTGTCCAGGCCGACCACATCACCGGTCCGGAAGGTGGCACTCTTGGGGCGGCCGATCTTCGGCCCGGTCAGGGCGTCGGCGGTGTCGAAGCCCAGGCCGAAGGCCGCGGTGTGGTGCATCACCGCCAGGATCGAGAACACACCGATGCGGTTGGCGACGAAGTTGGGCGTGTCGAGGGCCCGCACGACGCCTTTGCCCAGGCGCGAGGTGAGCCAGGTTTCGAGCCCATCCAGCATCGCCGGGGCCGAGTCGCGGGTGGCGATGATCTCGACGAGGGGCATGTAGCGCGGCGGGTTGAAGAAATGAATGCCGCAAAAATTGGGCCGCAGCGCCGCCGGCAGCGCCTCTGCCAACCCGTTGATCGACAGGCCTGAGGTGTTGGACGCCAGCACGGTGCCGGGCGTCACGAAGGGGGCGATGCGGGCGTAGAGGTCGTTCTTCCAGTCCATCCGCTCGGCGATGGCCTCGATGATCAGGTCGCAGCCGGACAACAGCTCCAGGTGCTCCTCGTAGTTGGCGGCGTCGATGTACTGCAGCGTGTCGCGGCTCACCAGCGGCGCGGGCTGCAGGCGCTTCAAACCATCGAGCGCCTTCTTCACCACGCCGTTCTTGTCGCCCTCCTTGGCCGGCAGGTCGAACAGCACCACCGGCACCCGGGCGTTCGCGAGGTGGGCGGCGATCTGCGCGCCCATCACGCCGGCGCCGAGAACCGCCGCTTTCTTGACAACCCATTTCATGCTTGGAATCTCCTGGATCTGCTTCATCCGGCCAGCTGCTCGCGCATGGCCTTCTTGTTGAGCTTGCCGACGCTGGTGCGGGCCAGGCTGTCGACGAAAAGCACCCTGTCGGGCACCGCGAACTTCGAGATGTGGCCCTCGTCGGCAAAGCGCTGGACGTGGGCCTTGATGTCATCGGCCGTGGCCGTCTGGCCGGCCTTCAGGACGACCATCGCCAGGGGGCGCTCGCCCCACTTGTCGTCCTTGACGCCAACCACCGCCACTTCATTGACCGTCGGGTGCTGGGAGATGATGCTTTCCAGCTCCAGCGACGACACCCATTCGCCGCCCGTCTTGATGACGTCCTTCAGGCGGTCGGTGACGGTCAGCATCCCACGGGGGTCGATGGCGCCGATGTCGCCAGTGTGCAGGTAACCGCCGGCCCACAGGTCTTCTGAGGCCGCCGGGTTGTTCAGGTAGCCCTGGGTCAGCCACGGGGTGCGCACCACGATCTCGCCAGTGGCCTTGCCGTCGTGGTCAACGTCGAGCATGTCGCCATCCACGGTGCGCAGGTCGACCAGCGGAATCGGGTAGCCGGTGCGGATACGTTCGGCCGCTTCGGCGTCGGCGTCCGGCAGCGCGCCGCGGACGTGGGCGATGGTGAGGATCGGGCAGGTCTCGGACATCCCGTAGCCCGAGAAGACGTCCATCCCCCGCGCCAGCGCGGCGGCGGCCAGGCCCTTGGGGAAGGCCGCCCCACCGATGATCATCTTGCAGCCGGAGAGGTCGACATCGGCGCCGGCCTTGTCGGCGAGCAGCATGTGCAGGATCGTCGGCACGCAGTGGGAGAAGCTCACGCCCTCGCTGGCGATCAGCTTGAGCAGCATGTCCGGGCTGTAGCGGCCGGGGTACACCTGCTTCATGCCGAGCATGGTGGCGAGGTAGGGCATGCCCCAGGCGTGCACGTGGAACATCGGGGTGATCGGCATGTACACGTCGTCGCGGTGCACCCGGCCCTGCCCGGCCGCGGTGCCGAGGGCCGTCGCCACCGCCAGGGTGTGCAGCACCAGCTGCCGGTGGCTGAAATACACCCCCTTCGGCAGGCCGGTGGTGCCGGTGGTGTAGAACGTGGTGGCCCGGGTGTTCTCGTCGAAGTCGGGGAAGTCGTAGTCGGGCGAGGCGGCGGCCAGCAGGGCTTCGTACTCGCCGGCGTAAGAGATGTCGAAGCTGCCCATCGTGGCGCCGTCGTCGCTGATCAGGATGAAGCGCTTCACCGTCTCGAGCTGGTCCTTGATGATCGCCAGCATCGGCACGAACTCGGCGTTGACGAGCAGCACGTCGGCGCGGGCGTGGTTGAGCGTGTACAAGATCTGCTCGGGCGACAGGCGCACGTTCACGGTCTGCAGCACGGCGCCCATCATCGGCACCGCGAAGAAGGCCTCCAGGTAGCGGTGGCTGTCCCAGTCCATCACCGCCACCGTGCTGCCCGGCCCGACGCCGAGCCCGGCCAGCGCATTGGCCAGCCGCGGCAGGCGCTCGAAGAATTGGCGATAGCTGTGGCGCTGCCGGTCGCGGTAGATGATCTCCTGGTCACCCGCGGTGGCCCGGGCGGCGTGCAGCAGCTGCTTGATGAGCAGCGGGTAGGCGTAGGCCGAGGGGGTCGCCCCGGCGGGATCGAGCGGCATGCGTGTCTCCTGCTTATCGTTTTTGAAGCGAAGAGCGTATGCCCGCAGCCGATCGATTCCTGCCGGATATTTCCATCCGCGCTGTCAGATATTTCTGATACGGAGGTGAAGCCGAGTGCGCCTACTCCGCCAGCCCGTGCTCCAGGCAGTAGCGCACCAGGTCGGCGTTGCTGTGCAGGCCGAGCTTGGTGAGCACGCGGCCGCGGTAGGTGCTGACGGTCTTCACGCTGAGGCACAGCTCCTCGCCGATGCCGGTGAGCGAGACGCCCTTGACGATCAAGCGCAGCACATGCCATTCCCGCTCGGTGAGGCGCTTCCAGGCGGGCGCGGCCTCGCCGGCGGTGGCCTGCAGCAGGCTGCCCTGGGCCATGCCTGGCGGCAGGTAGTAGCCGCCGCCCGCAGCGATGCGGATGGCCGCCAGCAGCTCGGTGGCGTCGCGGTCCTTCGACAGGTAGCCCCGCGCGCCGAGTTGCAGGGCGATCGGTGCGTACTGGGATTCCGGGTACATCGACAGCAGGATCACCGCCTGGGCCGGCCATTCGAGGCGGATGCGGCGCAGCGTGTCGAGGCCACTGCGGCCGCTCATGTTGACGTCCAGCAGCACCACTCCGAAGCTGCGCCGGCGCAGGCAGTCGATCGCCTCCTGCCCGTTGGACGCCTCGGTGACGATGCGCATGTCGGGCTCGTCCGACAGCAGGCGGCGCACCCCGCTACGGAAGATCGCGTGGTCGTCCACCATCAGGATCTCGATCACGGGGCGTCCTCCAGCGGAAGGTCGAGGCGCAGGCAGGCACCGCCGGCCGCGCCCGGCTGCACCGACAGGCTGCCGCCGAACTCCCTTGCCCGTTCGACCATGCTCACCAGGCCGATGCTCTTGCCGGTGGGCGTGAGGCTGGCGAGGCCGCGGCCGTTGTCCTCGATGTCCACCGCCAGCCGGCCGCCGGCGCTGGCAAGGCGCAGCACGACCCGGGAGGCGTCGGCATGGCGGGCGATGTTGGTGAGCGCCTCCTGGCAGATGCGGTACACCGCGGTGGCCCGCGCCGGCGACAGCTGCGCGTCGAAGCCGTCGGCGAGCAGCTCGCAGGCGATCTCGGTGCGCGCCGAGAAGCGCTGCAGCTCCGCCTCGAGCGCCGAGCGCAGGCCGAGGTGGTCCAGCCCACCCGGACGCAGGTCTTCCGAGATGCTGCGCACGGTGTCGATGCTGTCCTGGGTGAGCTGCAGCAGGTCGCCGACGATGGCCCGGATGCCCGCGTCGTCGCTGCGCCGGCTGATGCGCTGGATGTCGAGCTTGATCGAGGTGAGCATGCCGCCGAGCACGTCGTGCAGCTCGCGGGCGATGCGTGCGCGCTGCTCCTCGCGGGCGGTGTTGATGTAGGCCGCCAGCTCGCGCAGGCGCTCGCGCGACTGGCGCAGCTCGTGCTGCTGCTGCAGCTGCTCGGTGATGTTGACGCCGACCCCGACCACCGCCGGCCGCCCCCGGTAGATGACGCTGGAGCCATGCACCTCGAGGTAAACCGGCTCCCGGTTGCGGTGCCAGCCTATGGTCGTGTAGCGGATGCTCGGCACCTCGCCGGTGACACGGCGGTGGAAGTTGGCGATGGTCTCGGCCTGCATCTCCGGGTACACCGCGTGGCGCAGGTGCATGCCGGTCATCTCCTCGGGCGAGTAGCCGAGCATCGCGGCGAAAGTGGCGTTCACATACTGGAAGACTTCGTCCTGGATCACGTACATGCCCGCCAGCGACTGCTCGACGATGCCACGAAACGGAATGTCCAGATTGGGGTTCACGCTCGATACCTCCGGCGGACGCACGATGAAAAAAGGGGCCCGAAGGCCCCTGGCAGCTACGCGACGGCGGTCGTCGCAATCGATGAAGCAACGACCGCCGAGCCGATCACAGAATCAGTGCGCGTGGGCACCTTCGGCGCCCAGGCCGGTCTGGGCCCGGATGTACTGCTCTTCAAAGGCCGCCGCCTCCCGCTTCGCACGCTCGCTCTTGTCGGTGACCGACAGCAGCCAGGTGACGAAGAAGGCCAGCGACATCGACACGATGGCCGGGTGGTCGTAGGGGAAGATTGCGGCCTTGTTGCCGAAGATCTTGACCCACACGGTCGGCGACAGGATCACCAGGCCCACCGACGACACCAGGCCGGCGATGCCACCCCACAGCGCGCCGCGGGTGGTCAGGCCCTTCCAGTACATCGACAGGATGAGCACCGGGAAGTTGACCGACGAGGCCACGCCGAAGGCCAGCGCCACCAGGAACAGCACGTTCTGGTCCTTGAAGGCGATGCCCAGCAGGATCGCCGCGATGCCCAGGCCAACCGAGGCCATGCGCGTCACCTTGAGCTCCTGCTCGCTGGTGGCGGCGCCCTTCTTGATCACGCGGGCGTAGAGGTCATGGGAGATCGCCGAGGCGCCGGCCAGGGCCAGGCCCGACACCACCGCCAGGATGGTGGCGAAGGCCACTGCCGACAGGAAGCCCAGGAAGATGTCGCCGCCGACCGCCTTGGTCAGGTGCATCACCGGCATGTTGCCGCCACCGATCAGCTTGCCGCCCACCTGGCCACCTTCGAAGAAGGCCGGGTTGGTGCCGACGATGGAGATCGCCGCGGCGCCCAGGACCATGGTCACCAGGAAGAACAGGCCGATGAAGCCGGTCGCGTAGAAAACCGACTTGCGGGCTTCCTTGGCGTTCGGCACGGTGAAGAAGCGCATCATGATGTGCGGCAGGCCGGCGGTACCGAAGAGCAGGCCGAGGGACAGGGACAACGCCGAGATCGGGTCAGCCATCAGCGAACCCGGGATCATCAGCTTCTCGCCCGCCTTGTGGGACTCGATGGCCTTGGTGAACAGGTTCTCGAAGGACCAGCCGAACTGGGCCAGCGTCAGCAGCATCAGCGAAATGCCGCCGCCCAGCAGCAGGCAGGCCTTGATGATCTGCACCCAGGTGGTGGCGGTCATGCCACCGAAGGTGACGTAAACCATCATCAGGATGCCCACCACGGTCACCGCGGTGTTGTATTCCAGGCCGAACAGCAGCTGGATCAACTGGCCCGCACCGACCATCTGGACGATGAGGTAGAAGCACACCACGGTGAGCGAGCCGATGGCCGCGAAGGTGCGGATGCGGTTCTGGTCGAGGCGGTAGGAGGCGATGTCGGCAAAGGTGAACTTGCCGAGGTTGCGCAGCCGCTCCGCGATCAGGAACAGGATGATCGGCCAGCCAATGAAGAAGCACACGGCGTAGATGAAGCCGTCGTAGCCCTTGAAATACACCATCGAGGTGAGGCCGAGCAGGGTTGCCGCGGACATGTAGTCACCGGCAATCGCGAGGCCGTTCTGGAAGCCGGTGATGCCACCGCCGGCGGTGTAGAAGTCGGCCGTCGACTTGGTCTTGCCGGCTGCCCACTTGGTGATGCCCAGGGTGGCGACCACGAAGACCAGGAACATCGCGATGGCGCTGACGTTGACCGGCTGCTTCTCGACACCTTCGATGGCGCCCGGGCCGGCGAAGGCGGCGAAGGACGCAGCCAGCAGCGAGCCGGCGATCAATGCAGTGATGGAACGCTTCATTTGCGAGCCTCCTTCAGCACTTCCTCGGTAAGGCGGTCGAACTCGCCGTTGGCACGGCTCACATAGACGCCGGTGAGCAGCCAGCCGCCCACGACGAGCAGCGCGGCGATCGGCCAGCCGATGGTGATCACGCTGCCGTCGGCGATCTTGCCGGCGAAGAGCTGCGGCTGCAGGGACACCAGCAGCATGTAGCTGTAGTAAGGCACCAGCACGACCAGTGACAGAAGGATCGCAAAGCGCGTGCGCTTGCCGACCAGCTCGGCGAACTTCGGATTGCTCCGGATCTTCGCGTGGATATTGGATTGGGACATGAAGCCTCCTCTTGACCCGATGGATGGAAAAACGGTGTTCTTGCTGTTTTCGGTTCTTGCTTGTTGTACGCCCGGCAATCTCGCCGGGCCGGTGGCCGCCGGGACAGCGGCCCTTCACTACATGTTCGGATAGTTCGGCCCGCCTCCCCCTTCGGGCACCGCCCAGTCGATGTTCTGGGTTGGATCCTTGATGTCGCAGGTCTTGCAGTGCAGGCAGTTCTGGGCATTGATCTGCATCCGCGGACCGCTCGGGTCCTCGACGATTTCATACACGCCGGCCGGGCAGTAGCGGGTTTCCGGGGCGTTGTAGAGGGCCAGGTTGGTGCTGATCGGCACCGACGCATCCTTGAGGCGCAGGTGGCAGGGCTGCTCTTCGGTGTGGTTGGTGGCCGAGATGAACACCGACGACAGGCGGTCGAAGCTGATCTTGCCGTCGGGCTTGGGATAGACGATGGGCGCGCACTCCGAGGCCTTCTTGAGCTGGGAGTGGTCGGCGTGGTGATGCAGGGTCCACGGCGCCCGGCCCTTCAGCAGGAAGGTGTCGATGGCGCTGTAGGCGATGCCGCCCCACAGGCCCCAGCGGAAGCTCGGGCGGATGTTTCGCACGGTGTACAGCTCGTCCCACAGCCAGCTCTGCTTGAGGCGTTCGGCGTAGCCGAGTACCTCGTGGCCGGTCTGGCCCTCGACCGTGAGGTGGGCGAACAGCGCCTCGGCGGCCTCGATGCCCGACTTCATGGCCATGTGGGTGCCCTTGACCTTGGGCACGTTGAGGAAGCCCGCGGTGTCGCCGATCAGCACGCCGCCCGGGAAGCTGAGCTTGGGCACCGACTGGAAGCCACCCTCGTTGAGCGCCCGCGCGCCGTAGGCGATGCGCCGGCCACCCTCGAAGAACTTGCGGATCTCCGGGTGGGTCTTGAAACGCTGGAACTCCTCGTAGGGCGACAGGTGCGGGTTGGAATAGTCCAGCCCGACCACGAAGCCCACCGCCACCTGGTTGTTCTCGAGGTGATACAGGAAGGAGCCGCCGTACACATCGCTCGACACCGGCCAGCCCACGGTGTGCATCGTGAGGCCCTGCTGGTGCACCTCGGGGCGCACCTCCCACAGCTCCTTGATGCCGATGCCGTAGGTCTGCGGGTCGACGCCCTCGCGCAGATTGAACTTGCTGAACAGGCCCTTGGTGAGGGAGCCGCGGCAGCCTTCGGAGAAGACCGTCTGGCGCGCGTGGAGCTCGATGCCGGGCTGGTAGTTGGGGCCGGGTTCGCCGTTCTTCTCGACGCCCATGTCGCCGGTGGCGATGCCCTTCACCGAGCCATCGGCGTTGTAGAGCACCTCGGAGGCGGCGAAGCCCGGGTAGATCTCGACGCCCAGCGCCTCGGCCTGCTCGCCCAGCCAGCGCACCACGTTGCCCAGGCTGACGATGTAGTTGCCATCGTTGTGCATCTGGGGCGGCGTGGGCAGCTTGTAGGCCTTGTCGGTGGTGAGGAACAGGAAGCGGTCTTCCTTGACTGGTGTGTTCAGCGGGGCGCCGCGTTCCTTCCAGTCGGGGAAAAGTTCTTCCAGCGCACGGGGCTCGATGACGGCACCGGAGAGGATGTGGGCGCCGACTTCGGAGCCCTTTTCGACGACGCACACCGACAGCTCGGTGCCGGCTTTCTCGGCGAGCTGCTTGAGGCGGATCGCGGCGCTGAGGCCCGAGGGGCCTGCGCCGACGATCACCACGTCGTATTCCATCGCTTCACGGGTCATTACTACGGTCTCCGGGTTTCTACTTGAAAATCAGGTCGGACAGACGGGACGCGAAGAAACCGTAGCGAGCGGCCCGAGGTCGCGAGGAGGAGCTGAGCCGTACATGAGTACGGCGAGCACCGCAGTCGCGAGATCGGGTCGCGCAGTAGGTTTATTCGCGTTCCGTCAGAAAAGTGCTTCTTCGAGGGCCAGCACCGACTCGGCGCCGCCCACGATGGCATCCCGGTAGCTGTTGGCTTCGGGGATGACGTGCTGGGCGAAGTAGGTGGCGGTGCCGATCTTGGCCTTGTAGAAGTCGCCATCGGCGGCCTCCAGGCGCTCGGCAGCAACGGCGGCGGAGCGGGCCATCAGCCAGCCGCCGACCACGATGCCGGTGAGCTTGAGGAAGGGCACCGAGCCGGCCGCGGCGGCCTGCGGGTTGGCGTCGTAGTTGGCGATCAGCCAATTGGTGGCTTCGTCGAGGGCGGCGATGCCGTCGCCCAGGGCATCGGCGATGGCCTTCAGCTGGGGATTGCCCGACGCACGCAGCGCGGAGCCCGTCTCGGCGATGTCGGCGAGCAGCTGCTGCATGCTCTTGCCACCTTCCTTGGCGGTCTTGCGACCGATCAGGTCATTGGCCTGGATCGCGGTGGTGCCTTCGTAGATGGTGATGATGCGGGCGTCACGCATGTACTGGGCGGCGCCGGTCTCTTCGATGAAGCCCATGCCGCCGTGCACCTGCACGCCGTTCCAGGTGATGCCCTGGGCGTTCTCGGTGCACCAGCCCTTGACCACCGGGGTCAACAGCTCGAGGCGGCGCTGATTGGCGGCGCGCACGTCGGCGTCCGGGTGGCTGTGGGCACGGTCCATGCAGCCGGCCACGTAGTAGGCCAGGGCGCGGCCGGCTTCGGTGCGGGACTTCATGTCCATCAGCATGCGGCGCACGTCCGGGTGATGCAGGATCGGCTTCTTCTCGCCGCTCTTGTCGCCGATGATCTTGCCCTGGACGCGCTCGCGGGCGTAGGCCAGTGCGTGCTGGTAGCTGCGCTCGGAGACGCCGACGCCTTCGAGGCCGACGTTGAGGCGGGCGTGGTTCATCATCGTGAACATGTACTCGAGGCCGCGGTTCGGCTCGCCGACCAGGTAGCCGATGGCGCCGCCCTTGTCGCCGAAGGACATCACGGCGGTGGCGCTGCCGTGGATGCCCATCTTGTGCTCGATGGAGGCGCAGATCAGGTCGTTGCGCTCGCCCAGGCTGCCGTCGGCATTGACCAGGAACTTCGGCGCGATGAACAGCGAGATGCCCTTCACGCCCGGAGGCGCGTCCGGCAGGCGGGCCAGCACGAGGTGGATGATGTTCTCCGCCATGTCGTGCTCACCCCAGGTGATGAAGATCTTGGTGCCAGTGATGGCGTAGCTGCCGTCGCCGCGGGGCTCGGCCTTGCTGCGAATGGCGGCC